>JBGGMI010000099.1:0-13931 GCA_041288075.1 Fimbriimonas sp. | reverse complement strand
TCGGCGACGCCGGCTTCTTTCGCAAGCTGCTTGTTCATGTCCTGAAGAAGGTCTACCGAGTAGCCGGGCCACATTTTTACGATCTTGCCTTGGCGGCTTACAAGCGCTGAGTAAACGGAGTTCTTGGCTCCATAGGCCTTGATAATCTCCTTCCTCGGGTCAGGAACCACGGAGTAGGGGACGAGCATTTGGACATCCCACTTTTTTGCCTTCAGCAGCGAAGCATCGGTGATGGAAACGAAATCGACTTGCCCTTGGAACCGGTTCGCGAGGTCGTGGAAGAGCGGTTCCGCTTCGAAACTGCAGGGGCAGCCTTCGAGAACGAAGTAGAGGAATTGCGGACGGTCGGCGCCAGGCGATCCAAGCACCACTTCCCTGCCCTGAGAATCCTTTACGCTGAACGCAGGTGCGACTTTGGCGGACTTGCTGCCGGTCTCCTGACGCATGGCGAGGGTAACAGGGTGGCGAGGTTGGCCGCTGATTACTTCCTCGTTCAAGATATGGGGCCCCTGCCCTTCGCGCAGGAGTAGGAGGCCGGCGGCGGCGAGCGCGAGACCTGCGGGTAGTCCGATCCAGAAGAGCCTCATCTCCTTGAGTTTACCGGCGCGTCAATGGACGGTTGCCTTGACGTCGATGTGTACCGGTCCTCCTAGCGCTGCGCTTCGACTGCCATCGAAGTGACCGGTGCCGGTAGCGTTGTTGTAGATGCCGGTTCCCCCCAGGATTTGGAGATCGCTCGTGAAGGTCGTTTCGCCACTTGCCGCTTTTACGGCTTCTCCCTCCATGCGCATTGTCAGGGTGGAGCTGTCGGCTGCGGTGAGCGTCATGAAGCCAAAGAAGTCCCCGGAGCCATTGATGTAGTCGACGCTGGCGAGCATTTCGATCTGCGCGGCCGCGCCGTCCACTGTGGTAGCGCCGGTGAGCCGATTCCAGCCTGCTACCGACGTGCCGCCGTTAAAGGTCTTGAGATTCGTTTCGACCGAAGTGATGTCGCTTGAATAAACCAGATTTGGTGTGTTTGGATCGACCGATGAGCCGGAGCTGCCGGCACAGGCGGAGAGGACCAGAGCGAAGGGAAGCGCGAGAAGCCAGAGGCGATTCATTGCACAAATGGTTGCACAAAGATTCTCGGGTTTTGTTTACAATAAGGGCGCCGCAAGGGCGCGGCACGTTGGTGAGGTGACTATGCTTCTTAAACGCGCCCTGACTGCCGGGCTTTTTCTCTACGCTCCCGCGTGTTTTGGCCAAGATTTCGTGCCGGACAAGGGCGACTCCGTTTGGGTGGCGCTTTGCTCGGTGCTCGTACTTTTGATGACTCCCGCGCTGGCGCTCTTCTACGGCGGCATGGTGCGTCGGCGGAACGTGCTGAGCACTATGCTGCATTCGATCGTGATGATGGGCGTCGTGACGCTCGTGTGGTTGGTGGTCGGCTACAGCATCGCCTTTGGAAAGAGCGGGGGGTGGTTCGGGAGCTTCGAGTTTGTGATGGGCGGCGGGGTTTCGATGAAGGAGCCTTACCTGCATGCTCCAGGAACGATCCCGGCCGGGCTTTTCATGCTGTTCCAAATGATGTTCGCGATCATAACGCCGGCGCTGATCTCTGGTGCGATTGCGGAGCGCATGAGGTTTGGAAGCTACCTTGTGTTCACCATCGTGTGGTCGGTGCTCATCTACGCGCCGATTGCGTGTTGGGTTTGGAACCCCGGAGGCTGGCTATTCGGCAAGGGGGCTTTGGACTTCGCCGGAGGTACGGTGGTGCACCTTGCGAGCGGGGCTTCGGCACTGGCGGCATCCTTTTTGCTCGGCAAGCGGTTGGCGGTGAAGCACAAGGAGCCGATCATGCCGAATAACCTGACCACGACAGTGCTCGGCGCGGGACTGCTTTGGGTGGGATGGATTGGCTTCAATGCGGGCTCATCGTTGGCGATGAACGATCTTGCTTTGCAGGCATTCGCGACCACTCAGATTGCGGCGGCGGGCGGGATGCTTGGTTGGCTGCTTTGTGAGCAGCTTCGGTTTGGGAAGCCGACGGCGCTTGGTGCGGCTTCGGGGATGGTTGCGGGGCTCGTCGGCATCACACCTGCGGCTGCGTTCGTTAGCCTGCCATCAGCGATCATTATCGGAGTGATCGTGGGGATCGTTTGCTGTTTGGCGATCGAGATGAAGCACAAGGTGGCCTATGACGATGCGCTCGACGTGGTTGGAGTGCATGGCGTCGGCGGAGCGCTTGGGGCGGTTTTGACCGGAGTGTTTGCCAGTTCTGAGGTCAATTCTGTGGTAGCTGATTCGCTGAAGACGAACGGGGGCCGCGTTGGTCTCATTCTTACGCAAGTTACGGGGATTGTCGTGGTCGGCCTCTTTGCATTTGCGGGCACTTTCTTGATTCTGAAGGTGATCGACTTGCTGGGGCGGCTGCGCGTTACGGAGGACGAAGAGGTTCAGGGCCTCGACCTGGCCCTCCACGGAGAGTCGGGCTACAACCTGTAAGGTGATCTATGTTCAAGATTGAAGCCATCATTCGAAGTCAGAAGCTGGAGGCCGTTCAAGAGGCGCTGGACGAGCTGCATGTCTCGGGCATCACGGTCACCGACGTGCGGGGGATTGGGCGGCAGAAGGGGGTAACGCACACTTATCGCGGGTCGCAGTACACGCTGAATCTGATGCCACGAACGAAGATCGAGATCGTTGTGTTGCCAGAGGAGTTGGACGACGTTGTGCAGGCCATTCAGGAGGCAGCCACGACCGGCGAGATTGGAGACGGCAAGATCTTTGTTATTCCCGTGGCTGACGCGATTCGAATCCGTACCGGGGAACGTGGGGAGACGTCGCTGAAGTGAGGTCTTCGTTAAGATTTGGTAAAGGCTAAGCCGAATCGCCTTAACACGGTTAACATTCCGTGGTAGAACGGCATCGTCGTGAATCGCTCTCTATTAAGCCTCTGCGCTCTCCTCACCGTTTTTGCCTCGGCTCGGGCCGACGACCAGTCTCAAAGGGCCGAAGCAGCCGCACTTGGGAAGCGGGCTGAAGCCGTTACCAAGAAGATCGGCGAGCTGGCATCGAGTGGGAAGCTTCCTACAACGGATGAATCGATCGCTCTCCTTCGGACTCTTGTGGACGAGCTGTCCGAAATACGTGAGCGGCTGAAGGCACTGGAGGGAGATGTTAAATCGGTCAAGGCTGCTTCGAAAACAGTCATCACCGGATACCTGCAGTTCCAGTATCGAGACACGGACCAGCCAGGAGGACAGCCGGATGCGTTTCAGATTCGGCGTGCGCGAGTGAATGTGAACCACCAGGCAGACCCGCGGACGCTCATCAAATGCAGTGCGGACTTTGCGACGGGGGCGAACCAGTTGCAGGCGCAGTTGCGGGACGCCTTTGCTCTTTACAGCTTCCCCGGGTGGCCGAATCAGGGGGGCGCGCAGGCTCAAGCGGGCCAATTCGCGATTCCGATCAGCTTTCAGTTGACTCGCGGCGACCTGGAGCGTGAGTTTCCGGAGCGAACGCTTTACATGAATGCTCTTTTTAACGGCGAGCGGAGCCGTGGAGCGATCGGGCGAGTGGCGCTTGGCAACGGCGTTAGCGCGTTCGCCGGAGGGATGAACGCTCTGTCGATCAATGATCCAGAGCAAGCAAATGGTGCCCCGGGGACGAACAGCCGATTGGCGGCGCTTGGGGGCATCAATTACTCTCGGGCAGGGGTGGAGGCGGCTTTAACCGCGTTCGGCGGGACCCGTGCGGCGACGACTAACAACACCGTTGCGGTTCCGGATGCAGACCGACGGTGGATTACCCTCAACGCAGGCTATGACCGGGCTCGATTCAGCGCTCGCGGCGAGTATATGACGGGCAAGGATCGAGTGCCGGGCAGCTCGACGGCTCCGCTCATGAGTGGCACGGACATGCGTGCCTGGCACCTCCAGTTGGGATACAAGTTCAGTCCGCTCGACGGGCTGTACGTGCGGTATGAGAATTGGGATCGCAACACTGGCACGCCGGGGTTCGTTCAGAAGGCGCTGGGCTTGGCCTATCAGCGGGATCTGACGGCGGCGATTCGGTTCGTGGGCGCTTACGAATCGGTTGAGGACGACATGCTCGCTCGCAAATACGGGATCACGACCTTCCGACTGCAGTATCGCTTCTAGGTAGAGGAGGGAGGGCGGGAGGATTGGAGGACCGGAGGGCCGGAGGGCCGGACGAGGCGCTCGTGCCCAAGTGCCCGTGCCCAAAGGGGGGGGAGGGGGTGCGGATGATGATTGATGATTTGATGGTTGATGGTTGATGGGGCGTTTTTTGTGGGCTCCAACTTATAAGTTGTTCAGATTGGGTTTTGTCAACCAGTTCTTGAAAAAATCGGTTGAAAACTGAGGGGTGGGGCAGGGCAAGTGTTTCCCGATTCACTGTCAGCCACGTTCTCCCTCGGTAACCTATGTGGGATGCCCGTTTTTGAATATCGCTGTCAGGATTGCCGGCGAAAGTTTCAGACGCTGGTGGGGGTTGTGGCGGGGACTTTGGATGAGGCGTGTCCCAACTGTGGCAGCACAAACACGAGCAAGCTGGTGAGCCGATTTGCTCGCTTCCGTAACGAGGATGACCGGGTGGACGAGCTTGCGGACCGGCTTGAGAATATGGGGGAGCCGGACAGTCCATCTCAGATGCGGGAAGTGATGCGCGAGCTCGGGAAGGCTCTGGACGAGGACGCCTCAGACGAAATGGAAGAGATGTTCGAGGCGGACATGGCTGGCGAAGGGTTGGACGAAGACTAGCCCTTCTCCACCGAAGCGATCCATTCCTTCAACACTCGAATGACTTCCGGGTTGAACTCTGCGCCGGGGCGGCCGGTTTTCGCCATGGAGTCTTGCATCGAGGTGGTCTTCGAGAAGCCATGGTCGCTCTCCTTCACCTTCATAAAGACAGCGGCACCTGCCTTCTTGCGATTCACGAAACCGGGAATCTGAGCCTGATCCGCTTCAAGTGAGACAAAGTCGTTTTCACCAAAGAGATCGAGGACGCGCGCATCACCGACGCGTTGCCAATAGTGGCCGAAGTTGACATCGTTTACTTCGCGCATGTACTTGACGCTTCGGACGGAAAGCATCTCATCCGTGGGAGCGCTCTGCTTGATCAGCTCAGCCAAATCGGGATACTGCTTGCGAATCTCGGGGATCGACTTCTTCTCGGTGTACAAAGCGTTGTATAAAGTGACGGTCTGGCGCACCAGCTTGTCGACTTCTTCGGGGTCAGCTCCACCAAGCAGGGACTGCCATCGAGCGGCTTTGATTTGCCATTCGAGCCATGAATCGGAAACGGTTCCGTACGTGATGATCCCTTTCACGGGCGTTTCGGAGGCCACGATGGGCGCATGACAGCCACCCATGCTGTGCCCGAAAATGTACACGCGTGACCTATCGACAAAGGGATATTTGTCGAGCGTCTTGAGAGTCTGGCGATAGATGTCGGCCTCCTCGTCGAAGCCCACCTTCAAGGCAGGACCACCCTCGCTGTCACCGACGCCTGTCTTCTCAACCCGCACCGTCACCCATCCATCATCGGAGAACGATTTGAGCACCTTTGAGACAATGTTTTGTGATGTGAGCGGGGAGTCCACGCTGCTTGCGCTGATGCCCTGAATCCAAAACATCACTGGCCGTTTGCCTTCTGCCTTTGGCTTGGACACAAAGGTTCGGATGCGGTTGCCGTTGCTTACCACCGAGTCGTAGATGACCTCGTAATTCTCACCCTTATCGCGAGGCTTCTCGGTGATGGTCACCTGCCGCTCCGTGCGAACTCCGTCAGCTAGCACGGTGAGCTTGGCGTTGGAGCCGACGGGCAGTTGTCGAATCAGCTCGTTCATCTCGCCAAACGTGCTGAAGGATTTGCCGTTAATATCGACGAGGATGTCTCCGTTCTTGATATCCCCGGCTAACTTGCCCGTGGCCGGGGCGGTGAACTGGGCTGCGCTTTGCGGCTTCAGGGAGAGCTTGGTGGCGACATCAGGAGGAACCGGCAGCAGGGGAACTCCGAACGTGCCGCGCCGAGGCAAATCCTGCCCGAGCGCGAGAAGAGAGCAAGCGAGGGCAAAACGCATGTAAACAGCCGCATCGGAACCACTACTTGCAATCGTAGCCGGATTGTTCCTCCCTGTCGCCGGTCCCGATTTGCCCGGTTTCTGAATTCCTGCGTGGAATTGTGAGTCTAATAAGGGTAGAGACTTATGAAGCGTGAACTTGCCTTAGCCTTGATTGCGGCCGCGTGCGTGACGCGGGCCCAGTCGCAGAATATTCAGGAAGCGCGCATCGTTGCGGCGCTATCCAAGCTGCGCGCCGAGCCGCAGTTGTATCTGGAAGTGAACGGCAGCGAGACGATCAATGGAGTCGCCAAGCTGTACCGGACCCAGATCTGGTGGGAGTCGCAGGCTCCAAACGGGCGGCTGACGACTCGTTTCAACCTGCGTATGATCCATCAGAACGCTCCTGGGGGACCCCTACTGGTCCAGAGGATCGTCGCCAATGGGGATACGGTTTGGAATTACGATCATATGAGGCGCGAGTATTCGGCGCTGCAATATGGCGGCTATGGCTCTCAGGGCCGGCCTCAGAACTATAACCGGGACGTGCTGAACTTCATCAATTCGGCTTCGAAGGGGCAGGCGGCTTGGGCAGCCAAGTTGTTACGGGAGATCGAGAACGATGGCGGGGTTGCTTACCGGAGCTGGATGCCGGGAGTGGCACCTTACGAGCTGCCGGATGGGCCGAGCCCCGATCCGGTGTGGAACGAACGGGTTTATCTTGGGACGCCCTCGGTCGACCACATCATGTACAACAACGCTCCGAGGCGAACGGTGGTTTTCCAGCTTGAGGACGATCCTCCCTCCGACGTTTACCGGCTTTCCAATGTGTTCTTGAACGAGCGCAGCAAGGTGGGAACCGCGGACCGGCTCCTGGAGTGGGTTCTGAAGCCTTATAAGGTCTTTGCGTTCGACGAGAGCAACTTTACGCCTTACAATTACGAGGAGACGCGCGGTTGGAAGCCTATCGTGTCGTCGGGAGCGATCAAGCAGTAGTGATTGCAACGTCGGCCGTGAACTCATAGCCACATAAGGACGAAGCTGCCGGACTTTAACACAAAGAGCAGGGGCACGAAGTCTCACGAAGTTCGTGCCCATTGTCACTCCCAAGGCCCCCACCAGCCACTTATAAGTTTGGTGCGGTGTGCTCTAAAGATGAGATTCGAACTGGTTGCAGATTCCGGACCTTAACATAATGAGCACGGGGAGCACGAAGTCTCACAAAAAGTTCGTGTCTATGGGCATTCCCAAGGCGCACTCCGGCCCTCTTGCAGGTCTGGTGCGGTGAACTCTGAGGGATGAGACTCGAACTGACTGCAGAATTCGGACTTTAACATAACGAGCACCAGGAGCACCAAGTCTCACGAAGTGAGTCTCTTTAGGACTCCGGGTGAATTGCCGAAGGTCAAGAGCGGAACGGGCACGGGTCCGTAGCTGCCGCTACGGATATGCCTTGAAGCCGCCTACGTAGGTGGCTCTCGGCAGCACCTTGCTGAGGTCGGTGCCTTTGCGTCTTGGGTCTGTATTGAGAATTACGAAGTCGGCTCGATATCCGTTGGCGATGCTGCCAAGCTCACCCTCCCAGAAATTTGCGTACGCTCCATTCTTCGTATAGCAAAGCAGCGCCTCGTCCAGCGTGAGGTTCTCGTGCGGCATCCAGACCTTGCCGGTGAGAATTTTGCCGGTTACGGCGGTGTGGATTCCGGCGAAGGGGTTGATGGTTACGACGTCCCAATCGGAGCCAAACGCAAGGCGAGCGCCGGAGCGGAGGAGGGAGCGGAAGGTGTAACTGCTCTTGCTGCGCTCCAGCCCGATTACGTCCTCGCAGTAGCGCCCGTCGTCGGCTTTGTGGAACGGCTGCATGGAGGGGATGACTCCGAGGGAGGCGAAGCGTGAGACGTCTTCTGGCAGCAAGTGCTGCGCATGCTCGATCCTGAAGCGCCGTTGCCGAATGTCGGGAATGGCGGCATACATGTCGAGCAGATCGTGGTTAGCCTGGTCTCCGATTGCATGCACGATGACTTGTAGCCCCGCTTGGGCTGCTTCGGCAAAGCCCTTTTGATAGGTTCCGTCGAGCGCGCCGGCGCGAGGAGCCCCGCGCCAGTTTTTGTCCTTGCCGGGCGGCTGGGAGAGGAATGGCTCATGCATGAACGCGGTTCGGGAGCCGAGTGAGCCGTCCATGTAAGCTTTCAGGCCACGCGACTCGACCCACCCAGATACGTTCTCAAAGGACTTGGCCCTCTTTACGTCTTCGGGCCAGGTTCGAACGGTTGCGTAGAGCGCGAATCGGAGGCGGGGATTGGCCTCATCCGTGGCATAGCGACGGTACATCGGGTATCGAGCGGTCGATGAGATCTCCCCGACGGTCGTCACTCCGTAGCGATTCGCTTCTCGGATGGCGGCTTTCAGGCCCTCGTAGTAGTCCTCATCGGTTGCGGCCGGTATGCGCACGAGCGACATGGCAGTGTCCCGCAGGATCCCGGTCGGTTCACCCGTCTCTGGATCTCGGTCGATCACCCCGCCGACTGGGTTTGCGGGACCGATTCTGGTGATTCCGGACGCGGATAGTGCTGCCGAGTTGACGAGCATGGAGTGCCCATCCATTCGCGAGAGGCCGGCGGGCCGTTCTCCGGTTACCGGATCGATCCACTCCTTCACCGGCTGTTCCTTGCCGGGCCAGCTTTCGGCTGACCAGCCTGACCCGAGAAGCCATTTGCCGGCTGGCAGCTTGTCGTTCCAGGTCTTCACTCTGCGAATGAAATCGCTCTTGCTGGTCGCGGGGCGCAGTTGAAGGGACGCGAGGTCTTTTCCGCTCTCGAGGAGGTGAGTGTGAGAGTCGATTAGGCCAGGCACGACCATTTGTCCGCCTGCGTCGAGTTTGCGTGTTTCAGGTCCGATCAGGTCTTCACGAAAAGAACCCACATGGACAAAGCGCCCGTTCTGGACGGCGAGAAAGTTGCCCGGCCGCACTCTTCCATCCGTCCATATCACCGCGTTCATTACGACGAGGTCGGCAGGTTGGACGGAAAGCAGTGCCAGGGCGAGAAGCATGCAACGATCTTAACGCATTGCCTAACGGAATGGAGTCTGCACGACAAGAGGCTGGTGAGCGTCGCTCACCAGCCTCTTCGTCCATGGACACTAATTGTTAGCGGTGGACGGTGCTCGAATAGATGGTGTCGCCGAGTTTGGCGTTAGCCTTTAGCGATCGGACGATGATGTCTCTCTCGCGTTCGGTGGCCTTATTCCACCACCAGTCTCGGAGCTGCGTAGCTTCGGCAGTGGTGACGTTGGCCGTGATGATGTCCAGAGCCTGGTCGTAGCTCATGTCACGAAGCGCCATGTTCTCCATGACGATGCGCATGGGGCGCATATTGACTGCGTACTCGGTGTCGTACGCGGTGGTCGTTGTGGTTGTCGTGGTGATCGTGCCGTCTGGATTGGTGACGGTAGTGGTGTAGGAGGTTCGATCCATCGGATAGCGGCTCAGGGCCAGCTCTTCGGCGATGATTCGTGCCTGCCAGTGGTTGTGCGCCAGAGCGAAAGCGAGCGCGGTGCTCACATTGCTTGGAGCTCGGTCGAGGATATTCGACAGAAGGTAAGCATCGCCTGCATTGATGCTGCCGATAGCTCGCGTCATAACAGCCTGCTTGGCTTCGGTGTACGTCATCGTGCTTGGGTCCTGCCAGGCGGAAGCTTGGCCGAACGCGGAAACGGAAACGGCCCCAAGGGCCAACAAGGCTAATTTCTTGAACATTTTCTGCTCTCCTTCAGTGCAATTCGAAGTGCAGCCACACGCCGCACCCTTACGAGTTCTTTGAAGGTGGGCTACCTGGTAATGTTTCCGCGACGCGTTCTGGGTGGGTCTTTTTGCAGGCTTTGCCAGCGTCTAAAATGATCTATGGGCGAGCAAGTTCAGCGCAGCGAAGAGGAGTGGAAGGGGGTTCTGACTCCTGAGCAGTATCACGTTTTGCGGCAAAAGGGAACGGAGCGGGCGTTTACGGGGGAGTATTGGAACCATAAGGGCAAGGGCGTGTATCGGTGTGCCGGCTGTGGGGCGGAGCTGTTCACTTCCGACGCCAAGTTTGACTCGGGGTGCGGGTGGCCCAGCTTTTATGAGGCGCTCGATCCGGAGAAGGTGGAGGAGCATGAGGACGTGAGCCATGGGATGCGCCGCGTGGAGGTCACTTGCAGGAATTGTGGCGGGCATTTGGGGCACATCTTTCCGGACGCGCCACAGACTCCTACCGGGATGCGCTATTGCATCAATTCGGTTTCGATCAAGTTCGAGCCTGCGGAATGACCTACGAAGAGGCGGTTGCTTACATCGCTTCGCTGGAGCCGCGTGGCTGGAGGCTTGGGCTGGACCGTATGCGGGAATTCGTCTGGCGGGCGGGGCTGCAGGACGCGGTTGGTGCGCCGGGGGGGCCTCAGTTCATTCATGTCGCGGGGACGAACGGGAAGGGGTCGACGACGGCTTATTTGCAGAGCTTGTTCGTCGAGTCGGGCTTTGCCACCGGGGCGTTCTTTAGCCCTTACGTCGTCGATCCTCGTGAGCGGATTCAGTTTGGGCGCGAGCTTATTCCCAAGGACGAGTTTGCGCAACTAACGGAGGAGTTGATTCCGGTGGGGGAGAGCTTGTCGGAGACGAGCTTTGGGGGGATCACAGAGTTCGAGTTCAAGGCAGCCCTTGGGTTTCTGTTTTGGAAGAGGCGTCGCTGTGACTGGGTGGCGCTGGAGGTTGGGCTTGGTGGGCGGCTGGATGCGACGAATGTGGTGCAGCCCAGGGCGACGATCATCGTGAGCATTTCGATGGACCACATGCAGTTTTTGGGCAGTACGTTGGCCGCGATCGCTTACGAGAAGGCTGGGATTTTGAAGGAGGGGGTTCCTTGCATGGTCGGACCCTTGCCGGAGGAAGCGATGAAGGCGGTCGACGTTCAGGCTCGGTCGGTTGGGGCTCCTTTGTGGCGGTTCGGGCATGAGATTCTTTGGGAAGACGGGACGGTGGTGACGCCTCACGGGCGACATCAGGGGGTCGTGCCGGGGATCGCGGGGGCGAAGCAGGAGATCAATTTGGCGCTTGCGATTGCGTCGCTGGACGCTGCGGGGATCAAGCCGGGTGCGGATGCGATTCGGAAGGGGGCGGCGAAGGCGTTTGCGCCGGGGCGCTTTCAGCAGGTGGAAGTTGGAGGAAAGGCGGTGCTCTTCGACGGGGCGCACAATGGGGAGGCGGCGGAGGTGCTGCGGGTTTCCTTTGATCGATCGTATCCGGGGAAGCAGATGATCCTGGTGACGAACATGCTGGAGGGGCATGAACTGCGCGACTTTTATGGTCCGCTCATGGCGCGGGCTGCGCATGTGGTTCCGATCGACTTTCATCGGGCGAGGCCGGTTTCGGTGACGGCGAAAGAGTTAAAGGTTTTCGTGCCGGAAGTTATGGAGCATGCGTCCGTGGGCGAGGGGCTGAGGGCCGCGCTGGAACGGGCGACGGAGGCGGACGTGGTGGTCGTTACCGGGTCGTTTTATCTGGTCGGCGAAGCTCTTAGAGGCTAGGCGTGCGGAAACTGGCAATCCAGGACCACGTCTCGGATGTCCGGCTTTTGGCGGAGGATGTGGCGTACGTGCTCCATTTCGAGGCGGATGTCCTTGATGTCGGAGCCCGGGGTGGCGTACACCATGCCCTTGATGTAGCAGACTCCATGCATCACGCGAACATCGGCGCGTGAAGTATCAATCCCTCGCTTGGACAGCTCGGAGCGTGCCATGCGCAAACCGTGAACGTCTTTCTCATCCGTCATTGCATCACCTGCACCAACATTGTAAGCCGGATTTTCAAGAGTGGGTAACGTCGTTTGCATGGCCCTTCCTATCGAGGAGCTGACACCCAGACAGATCGTCGCCGAGCTCGACCGTTTCATCGTCGGGCAGGATGCTGCAAAGCGGGCGGTGGCCGTTGCGTTGCGCAACCGATATCGCCGTCAGCAGCTTCCGGCGGCGGAGCGGGAGGACATTCTTCCGAAGAACATTTTGATGATCGGGCCGACGGGTGTGGGCAAGACAGAAATTGCGCGGCGTCTGGCTCAGATGGCGAAGGCGCCGTTTATCAAAGTAGAGGCGACCAAATTTACGGAAGTTGGTTATGTCGGTCGGGACGTGGAGTCGATGATTCGGGACCTGATCGCGGCGTCGGTTCGGCTTGTGGAGCACGAGAAGATCGAGGAGATTCGGCCGGAGGCTGAGCGGCGGGCTTATGCGCGGCTGGCAGAACTGCTGGAGTCGGAGGCACCCGTGAGGCGTCGGAGGAAGACTCCGGTTGCGGCCCTGGAGAACCCGATCGTGCGGCAGGCGATGGAGAGCTTCGGGCTGCGGGTGGAGGAGGATCCATTCGAGGACTATGATGCGGATGTCGAGCAGGAGGATGCCCGGGCTCGGACGCTGAGGCGGAAGAGGCTGATCAAGGAGCTTCAGGCGGGCAAGCTCGATGCCCGTGAGGTGGAGATCGAGATCGAGGAGCCTCAGAACCCGTTTGTGCAGGTATTTACGCCTCAGGGGATGGAGGAGATGGGGCTGGACACGAACCAGATCGGCAGCCCCTTCCCCGCTCGTCGGATGTCGCGGAGAACTACGGTGGCCGATGCGAAGGAGGTGCTCTTTCAGGAGGAGGCCAAGCGGCTGGTGGATCGGTCGAACATGCATCGGGAGGCGGTGGTTCGGGCGGAGCAGACAGGGATCATTTTTCTGGACGAGTTGGACAAGGTGGCTAGCAAGTCTGGGGGTTCAGGGCCCGATGTTTCGCGGGAGGGCGTGCAGCGGGACTTGCTGCCGATCATCGAGGGGTCGACGGTGGCAACGAAGTTTGGTCCTGTTCGGACGGACCATATTCTGTTCATCGCGGCGGGGGCTTTTCATATTTCGAAGCCGAGCGATTTGATTCCGGAGCTGCAGGGGCGGCTGCCGATTCGGGTGGAGCTGGAGAGCCTTACGGAGACGGATTTCCGGCGGATTCTGCACGAGCCGAAGAATGCTCTGACCCGGCAGTATGAGCGGCTACTCGAGACGGAGAAGGTTAAGATTTCATTTACTTCAGATGCTCTGGACGAGATTGCGCGGCTGGCGACCGAGGTCAATGACCGAACCGAGAACATCGGCGCTCGGCGGCTTCATACGATGATGGAGAAGCTGCTGGAGGACGTGCTTTTTGACGCGCCGGAGATCGAGCGCAAGGAGATCGTTTACGACGCGAAGAAGGTCAATGAGCGGCTCGCGGAGCTTGTGAAGGACGTCGATTTGTCGAAGTACATCCTGTAGTAGTGCCCCCATCCCTGGGGGCATCTCCTCCCACAAGCTTTTTCCGGAGGAGATGCCTTCACGGATGAAGGCACTACATCTATACTCCTTCCCGTGCAAAAGACCATTCTTCTCCTTGGTTCCGGTGAACTTGGCAAAGAATTCGCGATTGCGATGGCCCGGCTTGGCCAGAAGGTTGTCGCGGTGGATTCCTACGACAACGCGCCGGCTCAGCAGGTGACGCCTTATCGGGAGGTGATCGATATGTTGGACGGGGATTCGCTGGACCGGGTGGTCGCGAAGCATCGTCCGAACATCATCGTGCCGGAGATCGAGGCCATTCGGACGGAGCGCTTTTACGACTATGAGGCCGCAGGGATTCAGGTGGTGCCGAGTGCGAAGGCGGCTAATTTCACAATGAATCGGAAAGCGATTCGGGATTTGGCGGCGAACGAGCTCGGCGTTCGGACGGCTCCGTATCGATATGCAAAGAGCTATGAAGAGCTCGTTGCCGCTGTCGAAGTGGTAGGTCTTCCCTGCGTTATCAAGCCTCTGATGTCTTCCAGCGGCAAGG
>JBGGMI010000098.1:0-3787 GCA_041288075.1 Fimbriimonas sp. | reverse complement strand
TGGCTCGTATTTGCCCGTCAAAATCCCTTGGGCCAACGGTGAAAACACGACCAGGCCCAGTCCATGCCGCTCGCAGGTAGGAATGACTGCCTGCTCGATCCCTTTCTGAAGCATGTTGTAGGCAGGTTGGTTGCTCGCCGGAGGATTCGCGTTGAGCTGCTTCGAAACCGAAACCAGGTCGGCGATCTGATCGGACGTCCACTCGCTCACTCCCCAATACAGCACCTTGCCCGCCCGAACCAGGTCATCGATCGCCCTCACCGTCTCGTCCAGAGGCGTGTCTGCATCGAAGCGGTGAAACTGCATCATGTCGATGTAGTCCGTCTTCAGGCGACGTAGCGAGTTGTTGACGGACTCGCTTATGTGCTTGCGGCTAAGCCCACGATCGTTCGGCAAGTCGCTCATGGGGAAGAAGCACTTGGTGCCGATGACGACATCATCTCGCCGCACGCCCTCCAGCGCTTTCCCAAGCGACAGCTCGGCCTCTCCGCGATTGTAGACATCCGCTGTATCGAAGAAATTGATCCCCAGATCGCGAGCCTTGGCTACGATCTGGGTGGTGGTTTCGTCGTCGATCGAGCGGCCGTGAGTGAGCCAGCCTCCGAGGGAAACTTCGCTCACTTTGAGCCCAAAGCGACCCAGCTTTCTATAGTTCATGTAAGGCCAAGGTTACCCGCGAGCAGGCTTGGCGGCACGGTCAGTGACTCTTTGCTCTCTTCACCGGAGCCTTCTTGGCTGGCGCTTTCTTCACTGGGGTAGCAGTGGGGGCGGGTTGCGCGGGAGTCACTGAGTTGAATTGCAGATACCCCTGATCGTTCACCGTAACGAGGGTCGATCCGTCCGCGGTGAAGCACAGCGGTGAGCCTACGTAGCTTTGAGCAGCGATATCCGCCACTTTCGCCAGGGTAACCGCATTCCAAACCTTCACCGTCTGATCGGTCGAGCTAGTGGCGATCAGCTTTCCGTTCGGCGAGTACGCCACATCGACAACCCAGTCTTTATGCCCCTTCAACGTCCCCACGGGCAGGTCCGTCTTCATATCCCACACGATGGCGTTCCCGTCGCGGCCCGCAGAAACGGCACGTGTCCCCGCGAGGTTATAGTCCACGTCGAACATTCCTTGATTGTTGTGGCCGGTGATAAAGCCTTTCACCTGACCATTGCTGGCGTCATAAATGCGACCGCCTGCGCCCAGCATGCCTGTCGTGAAGATGCTCGGTAACTTCGGGCTGAAAGCTGCACCATAGAAGTTGGCACCCTTGCCGAGAATCACGCGGGCCTCCTTAGGCCCCGCCTTGTCGATCTCGTACACGTTGATCTGATCGTCCTTGCCCGTGCTAATCAACATGTTCGCTCCAACGTTGAAGCTGAGCTTTTGAATCCCTCGGGTGTGAGTCCGATACTCCTTTAGCTTGGCACCCGATCGAGAGCTCGCGATCCAAATGCGAGCAGTTTCGTCTCCGGTGGCAACGAGATTTCCGTCCGCGCTCCACGCGGCGGCATAAGCCGGCTGTGGGTGCTTGTCCAGTTCGCGAACGGTCTGACGGGTCTTGCCATCCATGATCCTTACAGATCCGTCCTCCATACATGCGATAAACAGGGCGCCAGTGGGTGCGGGAGCAAATGCGATGGGCCTGAGATTCGGCACCACCCGGCTGAGGGCCACCTGGATCGTCTCCGGTTTAAGAGTGGGTGTGAACGCGAGTGCGGCAGCGAGAATGCTCATGATATTCCTCCTTGAATACGTTCGAGACGCCTCAAAGGTCGTCTCGTGACGGCGATTACCGCAAGAGCCGCTGCGGCGACATGCGGTCCTGAAACGATTATGAGCAGGTTGTGACGAGAAATGCCTTATCCATTTCGACAATCTCACTCGTCCTTAATCTAATGGTAGAAATCCCGGAGATTCTCCTGCGCGGAACGCCCGAGCCCTGTCCGCGCTGCGGATTACCGCTGAGGGAGGAGCGTGCTCACTTCCGATGTGAGCAGTGCGGCATTGTGGAAGCCTGTTGTGAGGGTCCAAAGAGCCAAACAGAAGATCAACCCTAGAGGCATCATCGAGAATCAATCGTCGCGCACCAGCCGCCCGGTATTCTAAACCAGTGACGCCTCTAGAGCTCGGTGACCATCCCAAAGAGGAATGTGGCGTCTTAGGCGTCTATGCGCCGGACCAGGAAGCCGCGCGAATTGCCTTTTTCGGCCTATTCGCTCTTCAGCATCGAGGACAGGAATCCGCCGGCATCGCCGTAAGCGACGGCTACAAGGTGCGCATGCACAAGGACATGGGCCTTGTTAGCCAAGTCTTCACCCCCGAGGCACTCAACTCCCTTCCCGGACATATGGCGGTTGGCCACACACGGTACAGCACCACGGGGGCGAGCGTGCTTCGAAACGCGCAGCCCGTGTACTGTCAGAGCCTGGTGGGAGAAATCGCCGTGGCACACAACGGCAATCTCATCAACACGCGTGAGCTGAGGCTGGAGATGGAAGGCGAGGGCGAACACTTCGACAGCAGCAGCGATTCGGAAATCCTTGCGCGAATCCTAGTTCGCCACCTCCACGAGGGTCCGGAAGCCGCCGTGAAGCAGGTGATGAGCAAGGTTCGCGGCGCTTACAGCGTTACTGTCATTACTCCCAAGCTTCTGATCGGCTTTCGTGACCCCGCTGGAATTCGCCCGCTTGTCGCGGGCGAGCTCGACAACGGCTTCATGATCGCTTCCGAGTCATGCGCATTCGGACCGGTTGGAGCAACTGCGGTCAAGGAGCTCGAGCCGGGCGAAATGGTCATTGTGGAGAACGGCCAGATGCGCTTCGCTCAAGGCGAACGAGCGGCGCGCGGCGGAATGTGCCTTTTCGAATTCATCTACTTCGCCCGCCCAGACTCGAGCATGTTCGGGACGTCACTTTATACGGCTCGTGAGCGGATGGGCGAAAACCTGGCCAAAGAGCACCCGTGCGAGGCCGACATCGTCGTTCCCGTGCCAGACAGCGGCATCCCTGCGTCTTTGGGCTACAGCAAACAGAGCGGCATCCCCTATCGCGAGGGGATGATGAAGTCCCGCTATATCCACCGCACTTTTATCCAGCCGGACCAGCGCATGAGGGATCTCGGCGTGAAAATGAAGCTGACGCCGCTTGTGGATCATATCAAGGGGCAGCGGATTGTGCTCGTGGACGACAGCATCGTGAGAGGCACCACGACAAAGCAGATCGTAAAGCTGATGTTCGAGGCGGGGGCAAGGGAAGTGCATGTGCGCATCACGGCTCCGCCCATTAAGTTCCCTTGCTTCTACGGCATCGACATGGCGAGTAAGGGGGAGTTAGCTGCCGCCAAGATGACGATCGAGCAGCTCAGCGACTATATCGGAGCGACCTCTCTAGGATTCCTGAGCATCCCTGGTGCCTACCAGGCGGTCGTGGACGACGAAAGCAAATTCTGTCTCGCCTGTTTCAATGGCGATTATAAGATCCCTGTCCCGACCGATCTAAAGAAGCACGCCTTTGACGACCCGCCCGAAGTCGGGGAACTCGCCGGACTCACCGAAAGAGGCCAGCTCACGCTGATCGAGCACTAGGCGGTCGGAGGTCCGGATCGGCAGGCATGATTTGGCGAGTTTTAGGGTCTTCGGCGCTGTCTCGTCGGCGCTGGGACAGCTAGCTAGCCCTGCATTGGCTTGCCTCAACCCCCTGGCCCAGAGGATCCTCGCGCCCCGCTTATCTTCTGCCCCCTTCCAAAAACGATTGCTACAACCGCAAAAAAAGCTAACTAATCACCCTATAGCTAATC
>JBGGMI010000097.1:0-16371 GCA_041288075.1 Fimbriimonas sp. | reverse complement strand
ATAGGGGCCTAGGACGTTGGGCGTAGGTCTATTTTGATCCGGCGGGTCTTTTGGGCTAGGCGTTTCGCTTCGCGCGGCGCTCGGCATATCGCTCTAGACTTACAACCCAAGCGAAAGCTCCCAGTCCACAAAAGATCGTTCCTACGCAGAGGTATGGCCACACGGCTGCTTTAGATCGAAACGCATTGACGCCGAACCAGAAGATCGTAACGCCGACAGCCACATTCAAAATGGCAATCACCTTGAGATAAGGAACGGCAAATTCTTCTTGCAAATACCCGGGAACTGCCGGGGCTTTTTCCTCGCAATACTGCTCGACGAGTGCAAGGGCGTCCGAGGTCGTCAATCCAGTTTCCGTGTGAACGGTTTCGGCGAGCATCTGGCGCGAGATGGGGCGGCAGTCGAATTCAGCCCGTGCGATCTCTCTCTCGATCAGACTAATTGCATCCTCTCCGCGAGGCTTTAGCTGTGAAGTGGACATAGTTGCCTTCCTTGATGACAGTATAAGGCACTACCGTCAAAGATGGCGAGAGAGTTTCAGGTTTGTGCGAACTTTTCCGCGCAATGACGCGTCTCAGCGCGGAGCTGTATAGGTCTTATAAGGCTTATAAGACCTATACGCGCTCAAGAGATCGTTACTTGATCTCGACTTTGCCGCCGGCCTCTTCGATTTGGGCCTTGATCTTTTCGGCGTCGTCCTTGTTGGTGCCTTCCTTGACGGGCTTGGGAGCGCCGTCGACGAGGTCCTTGGCTTCCTTGAGGCCGAGACCGGTGATCTCGCGGACGACCTTGATGACGTTCAGCTTGCTCTCGCCGGGGCCGGTGAGGATGACGTCGAACTCGGTCTTCTCTTCCTGCTCAGGAGCGGCTGCTCCGCCACCGCCGCCCATTCCGGCGAACATGGCTGGGTTGAAGGAAGGAGCTGCGGCGGTGACGCCGAACTTGTCTTCGAGGGCTTTCTTGAGCTCGGAAAGCTCGATAGCGGTCATCCCACTAATCTGCTCAACGATTGAATCAACTGCGGTAGGCATTTCTTACTGGTTCTCCGTAGGTTCTGTCGCCGGGGCTTCGGCCTCTGGCGCGGGTTCGGTCGAAACGGCGGCTTCTGCGGGCTCTGCCGAGGCATCTGCTTCGGAGGTCTCCGCCGGAGCTTCTGCTTCGGCTGGTTCTGAGGCTTCGGCCTCGGGGGTAGCGGCGGGAGTCTCTTCTGCAGCAGGGGCTGCCGGTGCGGCTTCGGCGACTGGGCTGCCCTCTCCGACCTTGTCGGCGACGGCGCCGATGGTGCGGATGGGGTCAGCGTAGAGCGCTTCGATCGTTCCGACGAGGTTGCTGAGCGGGGCTGCGATGGTTCCGATCACCTGGGCGATGAGAACGTCACGCGGCGGCAGCTCGGAGAGGGACCGTACGTCCGTGTCCGACATTGCCTTTCCTGCGAAGAGGCCACCTTTGACGATGAGTTTTTTGCTTGTTCGCGCAAATTCGAGCAGAGTCTTGGCGACGTCCGATTCGTTTTCGTAAACGAACGTGAACGCCGTGGTTCCGTTGTGATACTCGGCGGGAAGCTTCTGAATGTCATCCCCGGCCGCGATGCGGAAGAGGGTGTTTTTGAGGACATGCAACTCGGCGCCCTTCTTGCGAAGGTCGCGCCGAAGAGTCTGAAGCTCTTTAACCGAGAGGCCGCGGTAATCCGCGAAAACCACTCCGGAAGACTTGGAGTACCACTCCTTGGCTTGCTCTATCTGGCGTGCTTTATCTGCTGTTGGCATGGGTAGCACCTGACCCTGAAAAACAAGAAGGACTCGCGCCAAGACTGAGCGGCGCGAGTCCTTTGCAGGCTTTCGCCTGAAAATCGTCTAGCTGCATCACCTCGGCTGGCCGGTCGTGAGACCGATTATGGCTGTGTGCCACCTGCTGTCTTCTGAGTGCTGGGGAGAGTATGGCACAAAAGCTCAATCCCGCGGAAACGTTGATTCGTGGAGTAGGAATTGCTGGCCAGTCCACTCAGCGACAAGGCTGTCCTGACCGAATATTGCTGTGTCTGGCCGTGAAATCTTTCTTTCGAGCCACATCTTCATCGGTCCTCGCATAGTCGTTTGCAATTTGGATTGCATATCTAGTGAAAAGTCTTCCTTCCTGACCTTGAATATCAACAGGACAGCATCCGAACCATCTTGGACTGAGAGGCTAAGGAGAACTCGACCCTTTGTTTTTAGCTTTTTGCGCAGCCTCGGCTCGACGTGGTGCTCTGGCCAGAGGCCAAACACCGCATGATCCAGCAGATCTTTTCCGAATGCCTTCGTGATGTCAGCCTTTGAGCACGGATATGTAAAGCTTGAATCTAACTTGGTTGACTTGAATCTCATCCCTGTTTAATCCTGCTCCTAGAACGTGAGGCACGTGCTGTAGAAGTCAATCCATCGTCATATAATAATATGAGGAGCGTGCAATACATTCCAGAGGTGATCACCGGTGTCTGGGAGGATATCGTCGCCGAGTATGGCGAAGCCTTGCATGGTCACTGGGTCACCGTGACGGTTCTGGATGACGGCACTTCGGAGGCAGGGGTCGATTCTAGCGCGGCCAATTCAGAGAATCCATGCTAACAAAAGAGACATATGTCGGCGAGTGGGAAGATATAGAAGGCACACATGCCAAGCAGCTCTCTGGCAAGATCGTGAGAGTGGAAGCTCTGGACGAAGACACAAAACAGAACGTCAGGCGTTTTCGCGAGATGGTTGCCAAGATGGAAGCCATTACAGTTGGAGTTGCTCCGTTAAACAGGCTATTGACATCTGCAGACATCTACGAGAGCGCAGAGTAATTGCGCTTCCTCCTGGACACGAACGTCCTCATCCGCTTGTCTGCCGCCTCTGAACCTGAGCACGAGCTCACAACGAACACCATTGGCCGGCTAATGGAGCAACGGCATGAGCTTTTCGTGACAGATCAAGCCTTGCGCGAGTTCTGGCATGTATGCACGCGCTCACGAGACTCCAATGGAAAGGCGATGTCTGCCGAACAGACGGCCCAGCTTCTCGATGCCATTGAGGCGACTAGCACCGTCGTCTACGGAACTAGTGAGAGTTTTGCGCGCTGGAGAGCTATCATCTCAGAAGCGGGCGTAACCGGCGCACTTTGCCACGATGCTAACCACGTGGCAATCGCGCTCGCGAACGGCATCGACAACATCATCACTTTTGATGTCGCCGACTTTCGAAAGCTGAATGTCAGCGGCCTAACGATCGTTCATCCTGCAGAAATCCAATGACGTACGAGATCGACGAGCTGGACAGAGTTATCGAAGCGCCGGAGTTTGGCCAGAGCTGCACGGTTAGCCCTTGGCCTCTGGTTCTAGCCGGCGAGTCTCTTCTCGTGCTTACCTATTACATGTCCCATGATCAACCCGAGGGTTCGGCACAGCTCGTGTTCGTCACTTCCAGTGGTTGCTCACTGCACTTTATGGGGCTCCCTAACGACGAAGCGTTAGCCGGTCACCCACTCGCACGCCGGGGCCTTGAGTGGTACGGCGCTTATCGGGTGGAGAATTCTTCGCTAGTCCGCCTGATGGAGCGAAGAAACTCGGTGCATCCAGGCCACGATCGAGTGAAGGACCGGCTCCTCCAGCGTCAGCATCACATCTTCAAGTTCAAAGAAAACACCTTCGAGTGCGTCACTAATGGCCTTAACACGCTTATCGAAGGAATCGAGCCCGCGGATCGAATACCAAGAATGATGGAACTTTTTCGGTCTCTCTAACCCTTCTGTCACCCTTGTGCAGCTTCACAATCGACCACCACCAGCGATGGTGCGGGCAGATCGCGTTCGTAGCGGCCCAACATCGACCGGAACTCGTCCGTGAAGCGGTTCTTCTCGATCTTCAGCTTTTCGATTTCCCACCGCAACTCGCTAAGATGCTGTTGCGCCATGGCCCGCTCGGTTATGGCGGATTGACGCCCCTCCTCGATCATCGCTTCCGCCTGCTTCTGAGCAGCGTTGCGGGCGTCGTCGGCGGCTTGCTGAGCGAGCACCAGGGTGTCACGCAGGGCGTTTTCCGTTAGCCGTGTGCGTTCGACTTCCGAGCGGAGCTGCTCGATTTCTTGTCGTAGGCGGTCGTTGTCGACCAGAGCCTGCTGCATCGACGCTGCGGCACCGGCCAGCAGCGAATCAACTTCTTTCCTCGCGTACCCTCGAAAGCTCTTCCTGAGCTGGGCACGCTCCAAATCGATCGGCAAAATGCGATCCATCGCGTTCGTCACCTCTAGGTGCATTGTACGACAACTATGCGGGTTCGGCTAGGTTCGACGTGCAGAACCTGCATTTAATCGCGTTTGCCGGTATGTCAGACAGGCAGTACTGACACTGTTTGACAACAGGATCCCCTTCAGCAGGGGGCGGCTCAAACCGGGCCTTTGCCTTGTTCAATGCCTTGACGAGCAGGAAAATGGCCCACGCAACGATGAGGAACTGGATGGTGACGTTGATGAAGTTGCCGTAGTTGAGGGTGACGGCCTTCTCGATGATCTCCGGACCGCCCGGCGTCGGGTTCTGCTTGTGAAGCTCCGGCCGCAGCGTCCACTTCATGTCGGCGAAGTTCACGTTGCCGGAAATAGCGGCAATGGGAGGCATGATGAGATCGTCCACGAGGGACGTCACGATCTTGCCGAATGCGGCCCCAATGATTACGCCGACGGCTAAATCGATCACGTTTCCCTTTACTGCGAATTCACGGAACTCTTTAAACAACTGCATTTCCTCGAAGATAGAGCCTACCGCCGTTTGGAGCGTGAGCAGCCGCAGGAAGATGCCTTCATGGTTTTCGGGTGAATTCCGTGTAGATCAAGGTTCGCTCGTCGGAACTCAGCAAGGTTTCGCCTCGAATCAGCAGGTCGAACTCGTGGAAGACAAACGAGAGGCCGAACGCTCGGTCCATCTCTTCGGCGGCACGGGTCATTTCTTCCAGGGTCTTGCCCCCGAATTTCTTGGGGGTGAAGAGCACGCGATCGCCAACTTCGCGCCAGGTTCCTTCCGTCACCTGTTTCGTAAACGTGCCGTTTTCACGCAGTTCGAGATCGATTTCGGCAGCGCCTCTTTGGAGCTGCTTACGCTCCGGCGGGCTCAATTCGTCTTCTCGTCCCTCACGCACTTTGCTGCGTCCGACGTACTTGCCGGCCAGTGAAATGGTCGCCATTGGCATTTTCTCTATAGGTGTAACTTGCGGAGCGGCCGCGTGATACCCCTCTCGCTGGTTATTGGCGCTTATTGCGCACGATCCGCACGTCCTCGCGTATCTTGCGCAGTTGCTCGGTAAGCGATTCGAATCGTTTCGTCAACTCCTGCATCTCGGGCCGGAGCGCTTCCAATTGGCGCACGTCGCTTTCGAGGTTGTCGAGCCGTCGCCGCATGTCGGCCAACCCCTCGACGTTCACCTGCTGGGGCGGTTTGACCCGAGCCTGCAGAGCTTGAAGCTCCGAGGTAAGGCCGTTAGTCTGATTTTGCTGCTTTCCGAAAAGCGCGTTTATGGCCTCCGCCATCTCGTACCGGCTCACCGGACGCGTGCCTCGATACAACCCATCTGGATAACCCCTCAATATCCCAAGCCTGTACAGATCGGCCACTGCTTTGGATGCCCAGTGGCTCTCCGGCACATCGGGCGGACTCTGGGCGAGAGCTACAGAAGCGAATGCGAGGGAAGCCAGCACGAGTGTCCGTTTCATAGTCCTATTAGACCCTCTTACGCCTGCTTCAGATCGATTGATCCAGCCTAATCTTCCCAATCCCATTCTTCCTTTCTCGCGCCTTCCTTCTCAGCATTATTATCCCTAGGCAAGCCGCGAAAAGTGTCCACCCACTCGTTGTCGCCTTTCCCTTCGGAGAACAGCCACGTTTTATTGAAAGCGATCTTTTCTTCGGCGGTGTGCTTGACGCTGTCGATACCCGCCAGCACCACCTTGTTCTTCCCGAACCGCTGGTTCAGGTCATCGATGGCGTGGCTCATCTTGCTGCGCTCGACCGTCTCATCGAACAACGATGGAGTAAACGCCTCGCCTTCCCGCAGGTCGTAGAACGTTACGCCGACACCTCTGGGTTTGATGTAGTTGTGCGAGGGCCAGAGCTCCATGAAGTATTCGTTCAGAGTCACCGAGTCTTGCGTCGGGGGGAGCTTGACTCGGGCTCGCCAGCTTTTGGTGAAGCCGCTCACATAAACGACCATCCCGCAGGCCCAGAGGTTGTGCGACCGCAGCCGGGCTGCAGCTTTCTGAAGCAGGCGCTGGAGGACTTCGCGGCAGCCCTTCTCGTTCCGCAGATCGGGTGCCAGGATGTGCGAGTGGCCGAGGGTTTGGCCGGTTTGGGCGTCGTAGGAGACGTCGTAGCCGCGAAGCATGTACCACCACCGCTCGCCGACGATGCTGCCAAACGCGTTGAGCATTTCGTGCTTGGAGGCGGCGCACATCTGCTCGGTGGTGAATATCCCGGCTCCGTTGAGGCGGGCCGCCATGCGCTTGTTTATCCCTGGGAAGTCGGTGAGCTTCAGACAGTGGAGGCGGTGCGGCAGGTCGTCTTGTTGGATGACGACGAGCCCGTCCGGCTTCTGCAGCTCGGTCCCGACTTTGGCCAGGAACTTGTTGGTGGCGATTCCGATGGAGCAGGTGAGGCACTCCCCGGCACGTTCCCTTAGCTCTTTCTTGATTCGAAGGGCAAGCTGTAGGGCGTTTCCAGGCGTGCGCTCATCACCCAGGAGTCGGAACCGCATCTCGTCGATGCTGCACACCTCCTCGACGGGGAGCACGTCTTCCACGACTTCGATGACCTTCTTGTGATAGTAGGAGTAGAGCGGATGGCGACCCATGACGCAGATCAGGCCAGGGCACATCGCCTTAGCGTCGCCGATCTTCGTGCCGGTCTTGACCCCGTATGCTTTCGCTTCGTAGCTGGCCGCAATGACGCAGCTCGTGTCCGCCTCCACCGGCACCACCGCGATGGGCTTTCCACGCAACTCCGGACTCTCCTGCTGCTCGCACGAAGCGAAGTAGGAGTTCAGGTCGAGGAACAGATACCGAAGCGGCCTGTCTCGTGCTTCCAGAGGTAGAGCGTTGTCTACCATGCTGGATAGTTTACACGGGCAGCGAGCCAGTTGGCGAGCTGTAAGGAGGTAAGGCGGTGAGGCAGTAAGGACAATAGGATTCGGGCTTCCCGTCCTTACCTCCTTACAACTCGCAGCGCATCCTTAACCGAATAATCTCAGTCAAGTAGCCTAATCAACATGAGACTCAGCCGACGCGACCTCATGACCCTCGGGGGCGCCACCGCTCTATCCACCGCTCTTCCCGAGTTTCAGAAGGGCAGAACGCAAGCCAAGAACATCATCTTCTGCGTGTCAGACGGCATGGCTGCGAGCATTCCCACGATGGCCGACCACTTCCAGCAGCTCGAACTCGGGAAGCCGAGCTATTGGAGCTGGCTGATGAAGCAGGAGTTCACGGTCAACGGCCTGCAGGATTGCCGCAGCCTGAACTCCATCGTGACCGACTCCTCCGCCGCCTCATCCGCCTGGGGGTGCGGACGGCACGTTTGGAACGGCCAGGTAAACATGTTTCCCGACGGAACCGAGCTGCGGACGCTGACGCAGATCATGAACCAGGCGGGCATCAGATGCGGCCTGGTCACGACCGCCACGATCACCCACGCGACACCCGCCGGGTTTTCCGTCAACTGCGAGTTCCGGGACAAAGAAGCGATCATCGCGGAGCGGTACCTTTCCAACTCGGGTGTCGACATCCTTATGGGAGGGGGCGACCGGTTCTTTTCCGCTTCAGGTCGAGCGGACAAGCGGGATCTCTATGCGGATTACCAGCAGTCAGGATTCAAAGTAGTCCGAGATCGAGCGAGCACGCTTGGGCTCAAGTCTTCAAAGATTCTCGGCATCTACAGCTCCAGCCACATGCCCTTCACTGTCGATCACGTGAACGATCCCGCGCTGGTGGCGAGCACGCCGACGCTGGCGGAAATGGCGTCCGTCGCAATCGACAATCTGAAAGACTCACGCCACGGTTTTCTGCTACAGATCGAAGGAGCGAAGATCGACCACGGGTGTCACGCAAACGACTTGGCAGCGGCCATCTACGACCAAATCGCCTTTGAGCAGGCAGTAAAGGTCGCAATCGATTTCGCGCTGAAGGATGGAAACACGCTCGTAGTCATCACCGCCGACCACGCGACGGGCGGACCTTCCTTGAACGGCGCAGGCACAGAATACATCGACAGCCCTGCCGGGCTTCGGCTGCTTGCCGCAATGAAGTCGAGCTACGGGTCAGTGTTTACCGCCATGGGCACGACGCCGACGGTGGCATCGGTACAAAGCGCCGTCGAGGAGAAGCTGGGCATAAAGCTCACTCCGGAGGAGGCTCAGTGCGTGGTCGATTCCCGCGGCGGCAAGCATCCGCTGGGAGAGAACATCTTCATGCGCAGCTCAAACGCGACCCTGGCGCAGATGCTCGGCAATCACACGAAAGTCGGCTGGACAGGCGGAAACCACACATCGGACTACGTGCTGGTAAGCGCCGTCGGGCCGGGGAAAGAGTTGTTTAGCGGCTTGACTCAAAACACCGCGATGTTCGACATCATGCTGGGCCTGAAAGGGCTGAAGTGGCGCAATCCAACGATGAGCTTCGAGGAAGCGCGGAAGCACATGGAGAGGAAGAAGCAGGCGGTGGTTTCGCGAGATGAGTTCTGCTAGGTTCGAGGTTCGAGGTTCGAGAGTTTAAAGCCAGCTCGGACCTCGACCCTCAACCCCTCGGACCTTCGATAATCCGGTTATCCCCCACCCTAACCGTAAACCGAACCGAGTCGAAATACTCGAGCAGCGGGATCACGTATTTTCTCGTCGTTCCCAGGGCGTCCCGAACCGCTGAGGCAGTGAACGGTTTGCCGGCGGATGCTTCGCGCACCTTTTCCTTGAGAACTTTGAGCTGCGCTGGAGTGTAGAAGACACCCTCGCCCACCGCGACAAGCTCGCCGGCTTGAAGCCCGATCTTAATGATCTCGTCCACAGCTTGCGATGGAACGTTGATGGTTTTCGATATTTCAAACGGGTTCGGCACGTTGACCCATTCGGCCTCCAAGGCTTCCTTGACGCGGTCGAGTAACTGCCTTTGCCGCGGCGCGAGGTCCACGGCGAAGCCGGGGAGGCGGACGTTGGTGCCGTACACCTCGATCGCGCCCTCGGCGGCACCGGCTGCCATGAGCCGGTCGAGGGGCTTGCCGGTCCAGGAGAGGCCGGCCGCTTTGACGGCGGCTTCGCGGGGCACTGAGGCACGGCTGGGATTCTTTTCGTGCGTCACCTTCAGTCCCTCAAGGAACTTCTCGAACCCCGCGCGGTAGCCCGCTTCCGAGAACCAGTGGCCCGCGAAGCCCTTCAATAAGCCCTTTTTGGAAAGGTCTTCGAAGACTTGGCCGAGAGCCTGCGGGGTCTTGCCGAGCAGGCGGCAGATTTCTTCGGTGGCCACTCCATCCGGATTCTCCCCGACCACGCGGAGGATCGCGGACGGCAGATCTTGCTCGTCCACGACCTGCGCCTTCTCCTTCCTTCTACGGGGCCTCGCTTGCGGGACGACGACCCGGCCGCCTCCTAGCAACTCGGGTGGGCTGTAGCGGCGGACGATCAAAGGCTGATCCATCGCCGCCGCAACTTTGGCTTCAAGCCTGAGCTGCCCGATACCCGATTCATCGGCGCTGAAGAAAATCTTGCCAATGACCTCGTCCGCTCCGATCGAGACGCGGACCCTTTGGCCGTGCTTCGGCTGAGTGAGCCAATTGAAGCGCGCGTCGATCATGTCGGTGTCGAAGAGCGCTCCGGGCGCGCCGAGCGACATGCCCCGGGCAACGTCCTCTTGGCGAGCGCCCGCGAGGTTCAGAGCCGTCCGCTTCCCACGCTCGCTTTCCTGAGCAGGCTCGTCGTGAATCTCGATCCCTCGAATGCGCACTTCGTAATGCCCAGGCTCCAGAAAAGCCCTGTCTCCAACGCGAACCGTGCCTCGGGCGAGGGTGCCGGTGACGACGCAGCCGTGGCCTTTGACGGTGAAGACGCGATCGATCGGCAAATACCACGGCTCGCTGCCTGCATGCGGCGCTTCGCTTTCGGAGAGCGCCCTCGAGAGGGCGTCTCGCAGCTCCTGCAAGCCCTCCCCTTTGAGGGCCGAGACCGGGATGATCGGAGCAGACTTGAACCTGGAGGCGGCGATAAGCTCGGTGATCTCGATCTCAGCAAACTCCCGGGTTTCGGCGTCGGCAAGATCCGATCGGGTGAGCGCGACCACGAGGCGATCTACCGGCAACAGCTCCAAAATCTGCAGATGCTCTCGGGTCTGCGGCATCACAGATTCGTCCGCAGAAACACACAGCAACGCAACGTCGATCCCCAAAGCGCCCACCAGCATGTTCGAGATGAAGCGCTCATGTCCGGGAACGTCGACAATGGAGACACGCCCATGCCCCGGCAAATCCACATAGGCGAAGCCGACATCAATGGTCATGCCTCGCTTCTTTTCTTCGGGCAAGCGGTCGGCGTCGATGCCGGTGAGGGCCTTGATGAGCGTCGTTTTGCCGTGATCGACGTGTCCCGCGGTTCCGATGAGCTTTGCCACTGACCTCTAGTGTGCCCAAGAAGCGCCATAATCACACTCCCATGCTGGATCGCGACCTACTCCGACAACACCCCGACTTTGTGCGATTGGGCATTGGCCGCAAGCATCTGGATGTCTCGCTGGTCGATACCTTTCTGGCAGTGGATGGCGATTACCGGAAGGTGCGGAGCGAGACTTCCGAGGCTCAGGCAGAGATGAACCGGATCAGCAAGTCGATTGGCGCGCTGATGGGGCAGGGGAAGAAGGATGAGGCGGAGCAGGCCAAGGGGCAGACCAAGGAGCTAAAGGATCGCGTCGCGGCGCTGGAAACCCGAGAGCGTGAGCTTGAGCAGCAGCTTCGCGACGTCGAGTTGCAGTTTCCGAACCTGCCGCATGAAAGCACTCCGAATGGCAAGGACGAGACCGAGAACGTCGTGATCCGAACCTGGGGCGAGCCTCAGAAGTTCGACTTTGAGCCACAGGCTCACTGGGATATAGCGGAGCGGCACAAGCTGTTCGACTTGGCCCGAGGAGCGAAGATCGCGGGGAGCGGGTTTGTTCTTTACACGGGTCTGGGCGCGAAGCTGCAGCGGGCTTTATTCAGCTTTATGGTCGATTTCCAGTCCACTCAGAATGGCTACACCGAGGTGTTCCCGCCGTATATTTCTAACCGGGCGAGCTTAATTGGGACCGGCAATTTGCCGAAGTTCGAAGACGACCTCTACAAGACCACCGACGATCTCTTCCTGATTCCCACTGCGGAGGTTCCGCTGACGAATATCTACCGGGACGAGATTCTGGACGGGGCGGACCTGACGATCAAGGTCGCGGGCTATAGCGCCTGTTTCCGCCGCGAAGCCGGAGCTGCGGGGAAGGATACGCGGGGGCTGCTGCGGGTTCACCAGTTCGACAAGATCGAGCTGGTCAAGTTCACGAAGCCGGAAGACAGCTACGACGAGCTCGAGAGCTTGGCGAGCGATGCGGAGAGCGTTCTGCAGGCGCTTGGTCTGCACTACCGGGTGATCGAGCTTTGCGCCGGCGATCTTGGGGCCAAGGGAGCGAAGTGCTACGACCTGGAGCTATGGGCTCCGGGGGTGGGTCGCTGGCTGGAGATTTCGAGCTGTACGAACTTCGAGGCGTATCAGTCCCGCCGGGCGAACATCCGCTACCGGCCGGCTCAGGGTGAGAAGCCGCAGTTTGTGCATATCTTGAACGGCAGCGGCGTGGCGGTTCCCCGGCTTTACGCGGCGATTCTGGAGTCGTTCCAGCAGGCGGATGGGAGCGTGGTTGTGCCGGAGGCTCTGCGGCCATATGTGGGCGTGGAGAGGATTGGATAGGCGGGACAGTGTGAGTGTGTTTCACCGTCCATAGGCTTGGCGAGATTCACTATTCGGGGCCGACGTCCGGACGGCCGCGGTGGAAAGCCATCCTGCGAATACAGTCTAGGTTCCATCACGCAGGCACGAGCCATTCTGCGATCTAGAGACGGTCGCGGACTCGTTTGAAGGCTTCTAAAGCAAAGGCGAGATCTTCCTGCGTGTGGGCGGCGGAAGGCATGGTTCGGATTCTTGCTTTGCCTCTTCCGACGGTTGGGAAGACGATGGATAGGGCGTAGACGCCCTCCTCCCAGAGTGCTTTCTCCATCCTCTGCGCGTCCCCTTCGTCTCCGACGTAGACCGGCGTGATCGGAGTTTCGCTGCCCATGGTGTCGAAGCCGGCTTCGTTCAGCGCGTTCTTCCACCAGCGGGTGTTGTCACAGAGGCGCTGCATGGGCTCGGGGTCGTTTTCCATCACATCGAGAGCGGCGATGAGGGCGGCGGCGACCATGGGGGGATGGGCAGTGCTGAAGAGGTAAGGGCGGCCGCGATTGATGAGCCAATCCTTCAGGACGGCAGAACCGGCGATGTAGCCGCCGACCACGCCGAGCGCCTTGGACAGGGTGCCGAGCTGAATATCCACCCGCCCATACAGCCCGAAGTGCGAAGCTGAGCCCGCCCCCTTGTCTCCCAAAACCCCGCTCGCGTGCGCGTCGTCCACCATCACAAAGGCGTCGTACCGCTCCGCCAGCTCAACGATGTCCGGAAGAGGGGCGATGTCCCCGTCCATGCTGAACACGCCATCGGTGATGATCATGCGCTTGGCAAACTGCTGGGTGTTCTGGAGAATCTTCTCCAGCGACTCCATGTCCTTGTGCGCATACACGAACCCTTCGGACTTCTTGTACTTGGCAGGGCTGAGGCGGACGCCATCGATGATCGAGGCGTGGTTGAGTTCGTCGCTGATCACAACGTCTTCAGGAGTGAGCACAGCGGGGATGCATCCGCTGTTCGCAGTGAAGCCGCTGGTGAAGACGAGCACGGCTTCGGTGTGCTTGAACTTCGCAAGCCGTTCCTCCAACTCGTCATGGACGGCCATCGTGCCGCCGATCCAGCGAACGGCACCGGCCCCCACTCCCCACTTCTCAATGGCGTCCAGGGCTGCCTGCCTGACCCTGGGATGGTTTGCGAGACCGAGATAGTTGTTGCTGGCAAGGTTCACGACCTCCTTGCCGTCCATCTTCACCCGACCTCCCGCGGCAGATTCGAGGATGCGCGGGACCTTGTAGAGGTTTTGCTCCTTCAACGTCTCGATCTGGCCGGTGAGCCACGTTTGCAGGCTGGAATTCATTGGGGGACAGTTTACAACTGGGGCTCGCTCGCGGTGAGGAGTCACGGTGAGCCTTATCTTGAAGGTCTGCACCCCTTGTTGCCTAACAATGTTAGGGCAGGCAGAATCAATTGAGTTCGAGCGCGGGCGCAACCTGTATGATCCATGTATGCGCTTTGCGACTAAGGCGATCCGCGTCGGGCAGGATCTGGACCCACAACATCGGTGTGTTGTGCAGCCGCTGTATCAGTCGGCTACGTTTGGCTGGGAGGACTTGGACACGATTCCCAAGTTCGATTACACACGGTGCGGAAACCCGAACCGGGACTCGCTGGAACAGGTGATCGCTTCTCTAGAGAACGGGAAGCATTGCGTGCTGTTCACGTCCGGCATGGCCGCGATCGTTGCCGCGTTCTCGCTGCTGCAGGCGGGCGACCATTTGCTGATGGCGGGCGACATCTACGGCGGAACCTTCCGCCTCGCCGAGAAGTACCTGCCCCGGCAAGGGATCACCGTCTCGGAGTTCTGCGCACACAATCCGTTTTCGATCAACGACGTGGTTCAGCCGAACACGAAGCTATTGATCTTCGAGACGCCTACGAATCCGAACCTGAGAGTGTCTGATATTGCGGCCGTGACAAAGATCGCCAAGCAGCACGGGCTGATCGTGGTCTTCGACAACACGTTCGCGTCACCCGCCCTACAGAACCCGCTCGATCTGGGCGTGGATATCGTGGTGCACAGCACGACCAAATACATCAGCGGGCACAGCGATGTCATCGGCGGAGCCGTGGTGACGAACGATGACGCCATCCACGAGCATGTTTATGAGTGGAACAAGGCAGTCGGCGCGCAACCTTCACCCTTCGATTGCTGGCTATCCCTTCGAGGCGTGAAGACCCTTGGCTGTCGCATGGAGGCTCATTGCCGCAACGCTCAGGCCGTTGCGGAGTTCCTCGACGCACACCCTCGTGTGAAAGCCACTCACTATCCGGGCCTTGTTTCGCACCCGGACCACCAGGTGGCGAAGAGGCAGATGTCAGGCTTTGGCGGCATGTTGGCGATGGACATCGACGGAACCATCGAACAGGCTCGTCGGGTTGCAGAGAACACAAAGGTCTTCCTGCTCGCGGAGAGCTTGGGCGGAGTCGAGTCGCTCATCGCTTATCCGCCGCTCATGTCGCACGCGACGATGACGGAAGAGCAGCGGGTGGAGCGAGGAATTCCGCCGACGATGCTGCGGCTAAGCGTCGGCATCGAGGACCAACAGGACCTCATCGACGATCTGGATCAAGCGCTAAAAGCGGCTTTCTAAGCTCCGTCTCGGCGTGATACAGTGGGGCATGCGCCGCGAAGACCTTGGGTTTGTCGTCAGCCGGGCACTTGCCATTCTGCTCTTAACGCAGGTGGTGAGCTGGCTTGGGGGATTGCTGCCGACCGGCAATTATCCCAAGGACCAGCTCATTCCCTTATTGGCGGTCCCGGGGTTCCTCCTTGGCATCGCTTGGCTCCTGTGGTTTCGCGCCGATGCCTTTGCGCCAAAATCTGCCGCCGCGCCATCGGACCTGCCGGAGAGCGATAAGCTGCGGCAAGTCCTCTTCGCATGTGTTGGCTTCTTCTTTCTGGTGGGCGGCCTATCCGTTGTGGCCGGCAAGATCGTTCAACGACTTATCTTTAAGGAGAGCGCTGGTGCGCTCCTGGATATGATCAACAACGGCACCGGAGAGGCGTTGGTAAAGCTGGTCGTTGGCGGGTTGATCCTGCTTCACTTCGGCAACTACTTGCGATCGGAGAAGGCACATAACCTCAAGCAGAAAGTCGCGGAGGTTTGGAGTGTGGGTGATCCGGAAGAAATGAAGCAAGGCTGAGGTAGAACCCTGCCGAATGAAAGTGCTCTTCATCGGCGGTACCGGAATCATCAGCTCGGCTTGCAGCCCCCTTGCCATCGAGATGGGGATCGAGCTGTTTTTGCTCAATCGCGGCAAGTCGTCCCGACCTGTTCCATCGGGCGCGCAGGTCTTGCACGGCGATATTCGCGATCCGGAGTCGGTAAGACAGGCGCTGGGAAATCACACGTTTGATGCAGTCGTCGACTGGATCGCGTTCACGCCCCAGCACATCGAGACGGACATCGAGCTGTTTCGCGGGCGGACGAAGCAGTTTGTGTTCATCAGCTCAGCCTCGGCATATCAGACTCCCCCTTCGAACTTGCCGATTCGCGAGTCGACGCCACTGGACAACCCGTTCTGGGAGTACTCGCGCAACAAGATCGCTTGCGAGGAGCGGCTGACGCGGGCATATCGCGAAGAGAAGTTTCCGATCACCATCGTTCGCCCCTCGCACACGTACGACAAGACCCTGCTGCCCTTCAATCACGGCTACACGATCTTTCAGCGGATGCTGCAGGGCAAGCCGGTGGTGGTGCATGGGGATGGGAGTTCACTCTGGACCCTCACCCATCATCGCGACTTCGCCAAAGGCTTTGTGGGGCTGCTGGGGCATAGCGGGGCGATTGGGGAACCGTTTCAGATCACGTCGGACGAGTGGCTTTCGTGGGATCAGATTTACGACATCGTGGCCTCGGCGGCTGGAGTGGAGGCACGGAAGGTCCATGTGCCGTCGGATGTGATCGCCAGGCACGACGCTGGTTGGGGCGGGAGCCTCTTGGGCGACAAAGCGAACAGCTCGATCTTCGACAACTCGAAAATCAAAACGCTGGTGCCGGAGTTCCAATGCACCATCCCTTTCTCGCGCGGAGCAGAAGAGATCGTGCAGTACTACCTGGAAGATCCAAGCCGAGGCACGATCGACGCGGAGAAGGACGCCCTCGAGGACAAGCTCACGAGCCTGTTCGGTGCGTGACCGAGGCCAGGTATCCTTACTCGCCTCCAAACCCTACGGGCTTTTTCGCGTGGCGGCACGAGACAGCGGGCTGCCCCTGTGGGTATAATTCGCTCTTGCGTCAGCCACGGAAACGTGTGCGCGACGGCGACCCAATGAACGTGCGCTTATCGTAAGGACGGACGAGCGAGGCAGATTAGATAATGAAAGTTAGAGCAAGCGTAAAAAAGATTTGCGATAAGTGCAAGATCATCAAGCGCAACGG
>JBGGMI010000096.1:0-5206 GCA_041288075.1 Fimbriimonas sp. | reverse complement strand
TTCCTTGCGCATCGACTGGATCAATCTCCTCATCGGTGCCGACTCGCTGCTGACAAGCGCCACGATCTTTTCCGTGAGCACATAGTTATAGAATCCCACGTTCAGGACGGCTGGTGCAGGCATTGGTTAGGCGATTCCGTTGGGGTCTGTAGAGTCTACCGAACCGGCAACCAGAGCTAAGGCGCCAGCACCGCACGAGTGGCATTCCGAATGGTTTCTTCAGTCAGCTCTCGGTTGCCATTTTTGTCCAGCACCCTCGTTACTGGCAGCGTCTTGTTAAACCCGCCGGTCGCGGAATCTAGGTCTGCCGCGATGTCCAGCATCTGAAGCCCATCCTCTAATACTTCCTCGAGCGGCCGGGTTTCGAAGTTGCCTTTCTTCCGAGCGATGTATTCGAACACCCCCCGAATCCGCTCCGACCCCGAGCCCGCGCAAGCATACGAGCCGTTCTGAAATCGAGCCCCCGCGCCGTCGAAGAAATAAACGCCGAAGTCATCCCGCTTCTTGTCGTAGGCGGCCACGATCGGCAGAAAGAGCCCGATTCCCTGCATCGCCATCGGCGCGTTCCCCGCTAGCGCTCTGGAAATCTCCGTAAGCTTCCCCTCGAGAGACATCTCCTGCAGCACCGTTCGCCGGTAGTACTTGAACGAGTGCTTCAGATAACGGCAAACCTCCACCGACCGAGCAAAGGCACCTGAGATCGCCACCACCGTTGTGTCGTCCAGAGCCATGATCTTCTCGGCCTGGTCGTACATGATCAGGTTGCCCGCCGTCGCTCGCCTATCTGCCAGCGTCAGGACTCCTTCGTTATAGCGAAGAGAAAGCACGGTCGTGCCATGGGTCTCCTCAAACCCGCTCCTACCCGCACCTGCCAAGGGAGGTGGCGTGATGTCGATCAATTCCGAAAAGTCTCTCATTCGCCCGATCTTTGACGGTACCGCTTGGCCTGATCCGGGTCGATCTTCTTCATGCGTTTCATCAGCTCGTTGTCGCCGCCGGGCTTGCGCACATCGGGCGTGGAGGGTCCGCCATCGTCGCCCAGCTTCTTGTCGGGTTCTCTGGTGAGGGGTTTAGTCAGTCTGTCGCCGTCAGTCATGGAAGTCCTTCGATTGCTTGAATAAAACTTTCTACGCTATTAGTATTCGCCAGTTCCGCCGGATATTCGCGCGTCGGGTCCAGATCGAGCTCTTTCTCACCCGAATCCGTCCGCAACGTCACTGACCGCCAGCAGGCGTTGACCAGGTTCTCTTTGTACTTCGAAACCGCCAATCCCCGCACCCGAGCCCGCGTGCCTTCAGTCGAATCCGCCAGATACGCTCCCAGATCGCCAGGATTATCCTCCACCCGGCCCATCTCCACCAGCGCTTGGTGAAGACTGGCATCCGGATCGACGTTCGCATACTCCATGTCGAACGACCGCAAGCCCGGATCGCGCCAATCCGTCCCCTCCTCCTCCAGATAATGTTCGAGCATGTTCTTCTTCGCCGCCCAGTCGACGCTCCGGCTAAACCGCTCCCCATTTCCACCGTATAAGTCCTCCAACAGCTCCCGAGAAGAATCGATAACCCACCGCTCCTCCTCATCAAGCTCCAGAGTCGCCTCCGCCGCACCGAAATAGGCGGCGAAAACCTCCCGCGCCGTCGTCCAGCTCCGCCGCTCCAGCTCGATTTCAAACCGATAGCTCTCGTCCTTGCTGATCTCCTGGAACGACCGCACCGCATCTTTCAGCGCAAACACGGGCGCCGTACCCTCGATGCAAAGCCGGATCGCAAGCTTCATCAGCAGCACCTTGCGTGCCGTCGCCGAACAGATCATGTTCGAATCCCCGCAGATCACATGCAGCCGAGTCCATCCCTTCGGATCGGTATGAGGTTCGTCCCGAGTGTTGAAGATCGGCCGCCGGAACAGCGTCTCCGCATTCGCCGGCTCCACGAAAAAGTCCGCCCGCTGGCTGAGCTGGTAAGTCGCCGCCCTCCCATGCTCCGCCCCCACCTTGCCGGCCCCCACCAAAACCTGCCGAACCACCATCATCGGCAACAAATCGCGAAACAGCCGCTCAAACCCCAACTCGCGCGGCACCAAATAGCTCTCATGCGAGCCCCAAGAAGCCCCGTGAAAATCGGTGTTGTTCTTGTAAACGGCGACATCCAGCTCAGTCGCCGCAGAAAGAGCCCTTGCTGCGCTTAGAACCGCTTGTGCGCCCGCCTGCTCGTGCCTGGCAAGCTCGAATGCCGACCAACACTCGGGAGTGGCGTACTCGGGGTGCCCGTGATCGTTGTACAGCCGGGCGCCGTTTGGCAAGATCCTATCGGCCCGAATCTCGTGCGGATCGCCGTACGACCGCCCGCGATCGAACTTCGCATCCTCCGGGTCGTACGCCAGAGCCTTAAGCTTGAACCCCCGCAAATCCGCGCGAGGCGACTCGTAGCGATAATTCCAACCAACAAAGCACTCGCCCGGGTAAGCCCGAACGAGTGCCGTTGCGTCCTCGATCTGTTCCTCGGCACCCCGGCCCTCGATAAGGAGTCCGTACTCCGTATCGAGGCCCGCGAGCAGCCGCATTAGATGCGGAAGACGAGGAAGGAACCGCCAGAAGGAGCATCTGCAGGAAGCCCTCCCGGAACCGTAACCGTGTAATTGCCGGTCCGCGTCAACTGAGCGGCCTGAGTCGAATTGCCGCGCTTGTCGAACTGACCCGTGATCGAGATCGTAACTTCCGCCGCAGGATCGGAAATGCCACTGACCAGCGTTCGAACCGGGAAGAAGTGCCCCGTATCCGTGTCGTAGTCGACGTATCCGAAGAAGAACGAAGTGATCACACCGCTGCCGTCCCGTCGAAAGAACACCGCTTCCTGCTCCGTAGCATCGAGCGTGTTCGGGAACGTGATCATGTTCCAGGTATCCAGACCGGTGATCACGTTGGTGTACTCGCGCCAGATACCCTGGAGCGCAACGATCTTTCTCAGATTGAAAAGGTCCGTCGGATCAAGCTGCTGCAGCGTGAAAGTGCCCGGGTGGGTGCTTCCGCCAATCGTGCCTGGAGGGCCGTAGTTGCCGATGATCGGCTCGGTGACCTGAGGCGTCAGCAATTCGATGTGCCCCGAAAGCGAAGCGGGCGAAACCGCATAGTTGTCACCGCTCGAAAATACGCGTCCAACCAACGTCCCGTCCGACATCACCGGCCGCTCGGCCGCAGGAACACCAGAAATATCGAACGACACGTAGTCATTGATAAATCCTTGAACCGGCGTCTCGTTCAGCTCATTAAAGCGGTTCTGGTCGAACACGGCAAGCGTGCCGCCGCAAGGATCGCCCGGAGGGGGCGTCGGGTCGCTGGCGATTCTAAACATCGAGTCGTCGATGAAGAAGGGAACTAGAGTGCTACGTCCAGGGAATACCCGCGCCACCATCGGCGTGGGGTTCGGCGGCCACGCTCGGTTGAACGAGCCGTCCGGATTCTCGGTCGCAAAGCAGTTGTCGCTAATCTGGTTCGGCTGTCCGCCCGTCTCTTCTTCCAGCCTCAGCGGATCGAGCACGTAGTTCTCGAAAAGCCGCGAATTCTGGTCCGTGAACGGAACTACGAGCCGCGCGATTTGGAAGCTATAGCTGCCAAGAGCAAGCGCCACCGGTTGCGCCAGCGGGTTCGTCACCTCGCCGTACTCATCCTGCACGGTTGCCCGAGTGATGATAAGCGTGAGGTCGCCGATCGCTCGGCCCTGACCCGTCAAAAATCCAAGTTCCAGAAACCCTGGGGGCAAAACATAGCCCGTGGGAGTCGGAATATTTACACGTAAAGTATTGCCGGTCGTTAAACCGGTAGCAGATCCGCCACTAGTCGCAGTGCCACCGGAATCGCCGCCTCCGGCACATCCGATCACGACGATAGCCGCGGCCACAGTCAAAAAGGCCCATTTCCTCAAAACTTGATCACCTCAAACAGACGAAGGCAAATTCCAGCGCTCTGGCTCGGAACAGTATAGCAAGAATACGCCAGCCTTGTGATGGACGCTTCATCGAACCTGAGAGGTTCGAACGTTTTCAACTGCCTGCAAGACGGATTTGACGACATGGCGAGCCTGATCGGGGCTCAAATGCGGGTGGATCGGCAAATTCAAAATCTCCCGCGCCGCCCGCTCCGTCTCCGGCAAAGACCCCTCTCCGCCCCCAAATCGCGCGTACGGGGCGTGGAAATGCAGTGGCACCGGGTAGTACACCATCGAATCCACCCCCTGCTCCTTCAGTTCCGCCATCACCGCTTCCCGATCCTGCACGCGCACCGGGTACTGGTGCCAGGTGTTGTTGTTCCCTGTGAGGGTCACCGGAAGCTGCAAGCCCTCCAGCCCCTCGTTGTAAATCGCCGCGATCTCCGCCCTGCGCTGGTTCCACTCCGAAAGCCGCGTCAGCTTCACCCGAAGCACCGCCGCCTGAACCTCGTCCATCCGGCTCGTGTAGCCCACGTGGTCGTAGTAATACCGCTCGCGACCCATGCCGTGAACCCGGATCGAGCGGCACTTGGCAGCCACCTCGTCGTCGTCGGTGATGATCATCCCCGCGTCGCCCGCCGCGCCCAGGTTCTTTGTCACATAAAAGCTCAGCCCCGCCGCGATCCCAAATCCCCCCGCCGGCACGCCGTTCCGAACGCACCCAACCGCCTGCGCCGCATCCTCGATGATCGGCAGGTTGTGCCGCCTGGCGATCGCCTGAATCGGCTCCATCTCGCAAATCTGCCCAAACAGGTGGATCGGCATAATCGCCTTGGTTCGGGGGGTGATCGCCGCCTCGACCTTGGCCGGGTCAATGTTGTACGTCAGCGGGTCGATGTCCACAAAAACCGGTGCCGCCCCCGTCTGAACGATCGTCTCCGCACTGGCCACAAAGGTGAATGCGGTCGAAATCACCTCGTCGCCGGAGCCGATGCCAAGAGCATCCATGATGATCCGAAGCGCATCCGTCCCGGAGTTGAGAGCAATCCCATGCCTCACCCCATGAAGCTCCGCCAACTCCTCCTCAATCCCCTTACAGTGCGCGCCCATCATATAGGCCCCGCTAGAGATGACCTCGTGCACCACCCCGTCAAGCTCTGACGCAAGCTCGTCGTATTGGGCCTTGATGTCGTAAAAAGGAACGCGCATAGCTTCCGGTGATTGTGGCTGATTGAGCTCGCGTCACTTTACTACTCGCTACTACTACCGAGCCCCTCTATGGG
>JBGGMI010000095.1:0-7279 GCA_041288075.1 Fimbriimonas sp. | reverse complement strand
CTTGGAAGAAATAGCCCCCTCGACGCCCTCCAGGATCATGTCGGCTACTTCGGTCCAGCCCATGAAGCGGAACATCATCTCTCCGCTAAGGATCACCGAGGATGGATTAACCTTGTCCTGGCCCGCATATTTCGGAGCGGTCCCGTGGGTTGCTTCGAAGATGGCGTGTCCGCTTATGTAATTGATGTTCGCGCCGGGGGCGATGCCGATGCCGCCTACCTGCGCAGCGAGGGCGTCGCTTAGGTAATCGCCATTTAGATTTAAGGTGGCGATTACGTCGAAATCCTTCGGCCGGGTTAGGACTTGCTGGAGGGTGATGTCGGCGATGGCGTCTTTGATGACGATTCCGGCACCGGGCTTCCCTTCGGGGATGACCTGCCAGGGGCCGCCGTCGAGGTCTACGGCTCCGAAGGCACCCTTGGCAAGCTGATAGCCCCACTCCATGAAGGCACCCTCGGTGAACTTCATGATGTTGCCCTTATGAACGAGGCAGACGCTCTTACGATTGTTGTCGATCGCGTATTTGATGGCTGCGTAGATCAAGCGCTGCGAGCCTTCCATGCTGACAGGCTTGATGCCGACTCCAACCATCACCGAGCCTTCGCCCTCTTGATGGCTGGCTTTCATGAACTCGGTAGCTTTTTTTGCGGTGCCGAAGCGGATCTTATCGAACATCTTCGGGAAGCGGTCTCTCATGAAGTCGAGCATGACCTGCGCTTCGGCGGTTCCAGCGGCAAATTCGATTCCAGCGTAGATGTCCTCGGTGTTCTCGCGGAAGATCACCATATCGACCGCGCCCGGGTCCTTGACGGGGCTGGGGACGCCAGGGAACCAGCGTACAGGCCTTAGGCACACGTAGAGGTCGAGGATCTGCCTAAGCGCCACGTTCAGCGATCTTATGCCGCCGCCTACTGGCGTGGTGAGGGGGCCTTTGATGCCGATGAGGTACTCGCGGAAGTTGTCGAGAGTCTCGTCGGGGAGCCAACTGCCAGTCTGGTCGAAAGCTTTTTGGCCGGCGAGGACTTCCTTCCACTGGACTTTGCGTGTGCCGCCGTATGCCTTCTCCACTGCTGCATCAAAAACTCGGACGCTGGCAGCCCAAATGTCGGGGCCGGTGCCGTCGCCTTCGATAAAGGGAATGATAGGATCGTTGGGGACCTGGAGTCCCTGGCTGGTCATCTTGATGGGGTTGCCCATTTCAGGACAAAGGATACTCGTAGGCACTCGCCGGAGGTGTACGGGAGCTCGCTAGTGGTGAATCGGAAAACGGGAGCAGAGAGCAACGACGTCGCTCTGAACCTCTCTCGCCACACCTTCGTCCTCCGATGCAGCCAAGACCCTAGAAATGAGCGAAGCGATTTCTGCCATTTCAGGCTCCTTCATGCCCCGCGTGGTTACGGCTGCGGTGCCTATTCGAACCCCGCTCGTGATCAGGGGGGATTTGTCGTCGAACGGAACTCCGTTCTTATTAGTCGTGATGTTCGCTTTGTCGAGCGCAAGCTGGGCAGCCTTTCCGGTCAAGTCCTTATTGCGCAGATCGATGAGCATGAGGTGGTTGTCGGTCCCTCCGCTTACGATATGGAAGCCTTCGGAGCTAAGCGCCTCGGAAAGGGCTCGTGCGTTGCGGATTACTTGCTCGGCGTAGGTCGTAAATTCCGGCTTCAGATTCTCTTTGAAGCCGATTGCCTTTGCAGCGATAACGTGCATGAGAGGACCGCCTTGAATGCCCGGAATGACCATGCTGTCTATAAGCTCCGACATGCGCTTCGTTCGACCGCTCTTTGGAGCGACGATCCCGAATGGATTTTCGAAGTCCTTGCCGAGGAGAATTAATCCGCCACGGGGGCCTCTCAACGTCTTGTGGGTTGTGGAAGTCACCACGTGCGCATGCGGCAGAGGCGAAGGCAGAAGGCCTTTCGCTATGAGGCCAGCCGGATGAGCGATATCGGCGAATAGGAATGCTCCTACCGAATCTGCGATTTCACGGAATCGCTTGTAGTCGATCGCTCGCGAGTAGGCGCTGGCTCCTACGGTGATCATCTTTGGCCTTTCTCTCAAGGCCGTTTCTGCGACCTGGTCGTAATCGATTAGGCCGCTTTCCCTATCGACCCCAAAGGAGACGAAGTTATAGAGCTGCCCCGAGAAATTGACGGGTGATCCGTGTGTCAAGTGGCCCCCGTGCTGTAGGTTCATTCCCATCACCTTGTCGCCTGGCTTGACGAAGACGAAGTAAACAGCCATGTTCGCCTGAGAACCGGAGTGAGGCTGGACATTGGCGTACTCCGCACCGAACAGCTCCTTCACTCGATCGCGTGCGATGTTCTCAACCTCGTCCACTACTTCGCAGCCGCCGTAGTACCGATTTCCCGGGTAGCCCTCCGCATACTTGTCTGTAAGGACGCTCATCATCGCCTGCCGAACGGCCATGCTAGCAATGTTCTCGCTCGCGATCAGCTCCAGGTTATGTTCCTGTCGCTCCTGCTCTTTCTGGAGCAGGTTCGCGATCTCCGGATCGGCTTGGGCCAGGGCGGTCTGGTGGGCGAGAAGCGCATCGGCGGGCATAGCGATCATTATGATTCGTGGGCCTAGCAAACAGCATGATGGTAAAGTTGCTAGATTGCAGAAGATATCGTCATGCTAGAGCCGCCGGAAGCAAAGAAGCTTCTATAATTAGGCATGAGCCCGAGAGAAGCGATTCAGAGAGTGGCGATCGAAGTCTTGGGAAAGAGCTCCGAAGGTTTGCCCTACCGAGAGCTAGTCGCGGAGGTCGCAAAGCGCCTTCCGGATGTCGAGCGAAGCGAATTTCCTTCCGCTTTAGGCGATCTTCCGAAGGACCAGTCGGAAGCCGTTTGGCGGCCACGTCCGGGCCACTTTAAGCTGCGTGCGGACGGCGAAGGGCCTGCTCACTACGCCCGCGGCCGAAAGCGCCGAATTCCGCAGGAAAATTCGTCTGGGCCCCTTTGGCCGGACAAGCCGCTGCCTAACCATTTGGACAATTTGATTCGTTTTGGTTTCCACGAAGTGGGTGCGTGGCAATTGTCGGCGGAAGGGATCGACTGCCACTTCGACTCGGAGGTGGATGCGAAGACTTCCCTTCTTGCCTATGTGATGGGTGAGAACGTTGTCTTTATCGGCCGAGCTCGGACCACCGCAGCCGGCGTGGGGTACGTGCGACGCTCCATCAGAAGCGCTCTGACCCGCGCCAAGCCCGTTCGCATCTTTGCGCTGACTGCTTGGGATCACGCGGAGCATAAGGGTTTAAGAGTCAACGTTGCCGCCGGAATCGAGGATGAACTCGTCGAGCGAATGCAGCCTCCTTGGAACAACTTTCCGGGGCAGTGAACAACCTAATTCTGCGTATCCAAATTGCCATCCCAGAGCGTCCATCCTATAGTTGATGATCGAGCGGTCCCTTGCCACTGAGGTCCAATTCTTAAAGGGCGTCGGGCCAAAGAACGCCAAAGGCTTGAATAAACTCGGGATCTTTACGGTCGAAGACATCCTCTTTCACGTCCCTCGGCGGTATGAGGATCGACGGCATTTGCCACCGATCGCGCAAGTTCAACCGGGTCAGTGGGTCACGGTGAAGGGTCGCCTTGCGCTTGTGGATGCCCGCCCCACCCGGGGAGGCATGGTGATCCTGAAAGCCATCGTGCGAGATGGGACGGGCTCGATTTCTCTAACTTGGTTCAACCAGCCTTGGATAAAGCGGCAGCTTGAAGGATACAAGGGCGAAATCATTGCCTACGGGCAAGTCAAGGAGAATCAGCGCCAATACGAAATCAGCTCACCCGAATGGGAGATTCTTGCCGAGGATGACGATCCGGACGAGTTTGCGCGGATTGTGCCGGTATATCCATCCACGGAAGGGCTGCAGCAAAAGGTGCTGCGGCGAGGGGCGAGGGCGGCTGTTGAAGGCTACTTACACCTCGCAGTAGATCCGTTGCCGGCTTCTCTTTTGCGCTCCGAGTCCCTGCCGGAACTCAAATGGGCGCTTCGACAGATTCATATGCCGGAGGGCGAGAAGAGCCGGTTGGAAGCGCGTCGTCGGCTGGTCTTCGACGAGTTCCTCTACTTGCAGCTTTCACTTGCTATGAAGCGGGCCGAGACGCAGCAGGAGCTTGGCATTTCATTTCCGATCAAGTTGCTGAAATCCGGTAGTGCGCAGGTTCGGAGGGATATGCCTGAACCGAGGAAGGCGCTGCAGGCAGTGCAGCCGCTGAATCCGACTGATAGCCATTTGTTCGCGGAAGATGCTGCTTATAAGCGGGATCAGGAGCCACTTTGGGAGCAGATTGGGGACATGCTGCCGTTTGACCTGACGGGGGCTCAGAAGCGGGTGATCGAGGAGATCTTTAGCGATATGGAAGCGCCGCATCCAATGAACCGGCTGGTTCAAGGGGATGTGGGCTCCGGTAAAACGGCGGTCGCGGCTTGTGCGATGCTGGCGGCAGTGCGATCGGGATATCAGGCGGCTTTGATGGCGCCGACGGAGATTCTGGCGGAGCAGCATTCTGTGAATCTGCGGCGGTTGTTTGAGCCGCTTGGGATCGAGGTTGAGCTACTTGTTGGAAAGCTCTCGGCGAAAGAGAAGAAGAAGGCTACTGAGCGGGCGCAACTGGGGTTGGCTCATGTGGCTGTGGGGACTCATGCGCTGATTCAGGAGGGGGTTCGGTTTGCGAACCTTGGATTGGTAGTGGTGGATGAGCAGCACCGGTTTGGGGTGTTGCAGCGGAAGGCTCTGCGGGACAAGGGGCTTGGGAATCCGGATGTGCTGGTGATGACTGCGACTCCAATTCCGCGGACGCTGACGATGACGGTTTATGGAGACCTGGAGCTTAGCGTGATCGACGAGCTGCCTCCGGGGCGGAAGCCGGTGAAGACGCATTGGAAGCAGCCTTCTGAGCGGGGGTCGGTGCTGGAGGCGGTGCGGGCGTTGGTGGAGCAGGGGCGGCAGGCTTATTTTGTTTGTCCGATGGTCAGCGAGAGCGAGAAGATGCTGGCTCAGGCGGCTGAGGACCTGCATTACCGGCTGGTGAACGGGGAGTTTAGCGACCTTCGGATCGGGCTTCTTCATGGGCAGATGAAGGCTCGGGAGAAGGAGGTGGTGATGGAACAGTTTCGCCGGCATGAGCTGGATGTGCTGGTTAGTACGACTGTGATCGAGGTGGGGGTCGATGTGTCGAACGCCAGCGTGATGGTGATCGAGGATGCGAATCGGTTTGGGCTGTCGCAGCTTCACCAGTTGCGGGGGCGGGTGGGGCGGGGGGAGTTTCAGAGTTTTTGCGTGCTGGTGGCGGAGGCGCGGTCGGAGGATGCGCGGCAGCGGATGGAGATCATGACGGCTACGAACGATGGGTTCAAGATCGCGGAGGAGGACTTGCGGCTTCGGGGGCCTGGGGAGTTGGCGGGGACGAAGCAGCATGGGAACCTGGACCTCAAGATCGCGGACCTGGTGCAGGATGGGCGAATGCTGGAGGTGGCTCGGCAGGCGGCGATCAAGATCATCGAGGCCGATCCGGAGCTGAAGCGGCCGGAGCATGCCTTGATGCTGGAGAAGGTGATTCTGCAGCGAAGCGACCAGGCGGTGATCACTGTTTCCTAGGAATCGAGGAGTCTAGGAGTGCTTGGTGGCCCGATGGCCTGGGCCCGAGCCCCTCTATGGGTCGGGCCGGGCGGGCCGGCGTTTTGAACCTGCGACCGCTACTACTACCGAGCCCCTCTATGGGTTGGGATGGGAGTATGGGAGGATGGGAGGGCCGGAGGGGCGGAGGATGGAGGCGGGGCTGACGGGGGTGAATGGGGTGAGCGGGGTGGGTTTCCAAAAGGGTTTTTGTCAACCTACTTGCGGAAAAATTCTTCGGAGATTTTGCGCGTCGAGCAGTTTAGGGGCGGGGGGTGAGGCCGCCCGCTTTGTTAGCCCTTGATCGTTTGCTGCTCTCTATCTCGGAGGGTGGTTTGAGTTTCATCTTCTGCTGGAACGTGGCTCAGGCAGCTCACCTGGACAACTTTGCTGGAGAAGTTCACTCCGCCACCGGCATCGACGTAGGCGTAGACCTCGGCGGTGGTTTCGCCACTGTTGCCGGCGACACCTTTGACGTTGCAGTTGTCATCACACTCGAGAACGAAGGTGTGGACGGCTTGGAAGAGGCCGTTTTTGTTGATTGCGTTGTTGTTATCCAGGTCCAGAATGTCGTCGGCGACTGGATCCTGGTCGTAGATGGTGACGTCGTAGGAGCCTCCGCCACCTACCGCCACCCCGGCGACGGTGGCAGTGACGTTGAACTTCTTGCCCCCAGGGGGACACGGCTGGTTGACCGGATTGACGACGATGGCAACCTTGATTGCGTTGATCGGCATAGGTTTCTCCTTGCAAATGGCTTGCGAAGATAAGAGTAACACTGGGGGCAGAGTTTGGCAAGATGGCGTGAGGCGTAGGGCGCTGGGTGCTCGGCTGGGGGAGGGATTGCACCACAGAGACACGGAGGCACAGAGGGGAGAGGGCGCTAGGCGTTGGGCGTTAGGCGTTAGGCGTTAGGGGCAGGGTGGGCCGGTCTTAGGTGTTTGGTGTTCGGCTGGGGGGAGATTGGACCACAGAGACACGGAGACACAGAGAGTTGCACTGAGGTAGGGTCTTGGGCTTACAATGAGGCTTCATGAAGCCGTTTCCTGTCAGCTTACTTGCCGCGTGCGCGGCTCTTGCTTGTGCCGCCACTCCGCAAGGCGTGCAGGACTTTGAGAAGCGTCAGGCCTTCTCGCTCTTGGACGATCTCGAGGCGAAGGGTGCTTATGTGCTGGGCGACGAAGGCGTTTTTCTGGGCAAGATCAGCAAGGGGCGGGGGTCGGACAGTTTGGGGAATGAGTACGGCGCGGGCAGCTCCTACAAGCAGGATGGGCTGTTTAACAAATTCAGCAAGTATGGGAGCTCCGTTGCGGCTACCTCGGCGTTTAACTCGTTTGCCTCCGACCCGCCGCAGATCATGGTCAAGAGTGGCGGGGACCTCAAATCTATCGGCTTGCTGACTACGAATAAGTTTGCCAACACCAGTGGCAAGCGGATCAGTCCGTACGTCTTGCAGGCTTGGCTGAAGGCTAACTAGGCTGGTCGTCAGGGGTGAGGGCGTTCGGTGTTTGGTGTTTGGTGTTCGGGTGGGGAGGGATTGAACCACCCACTGGCGCATCTCATCCGGGATGTCGCTGACGCTCCACTCGCTGGGGGAAAGCGGCCCCGAGGCGCCGCACTCTATATGCTGGCGATCGACTACGCGCTCCAGCGCTC
>JBGGMI010000094.1:0-3907 GCA_041288075.1 Fimbriimonas sp. | reverse complement strand
ATTCGATACTGAACCATGCTGTAGGGCTTCTTATCGAGCTTCAGCACATCATCCATCGCCCTCAGATACTCGTCCCACACCTCGCTTTGTTTGCCAAAGACGTTGAATTGGTCTGAGAACTGCACCGACACCATCTCGCCGGTAGCTGGGTTCTCCGCCAGCACCGTCATGCGGACCACCTTGTCTCGAGCCAGCATCGGCACCATCGTGCGCACCATGGCTTCACGAGCCTTCGGAAGGTCGCGGCCAAACCAGTGACGCCATATCTGGACTGCATCCCCGGCAGCGGGCCGGTAAGTGCTCTGGGCGGGCAGGGACGACGAAACGCACAAGAAGCTGGCGACAGCCAGCACGCCTCTCCACATGCTTGGATTATAGCGAGGGAGACTCAGTTGAGACATGGATTGATGATTCGGACGCCAGCTATCAGTCTGGCCGTGCTTCAGGTCTTCGGTGTAAAGAGTTTGACAGCCTAGGGAAGCGGCAGCCGCCACGATCGCGCTGTCCCCGTAAGACAAGGGGTTCGACCGCTTGATATCGAGGGCCGAACGTAGACTCGCCAAGGTCATGTCTTGTACGGAGAAACGTGCATACACCTCCACGATTCGCGTGCGAGGTCGTGAGACAAGGGAGCAGACCTCGTCGGTCGCGTCGCCTGTACATCAAACTCTCGGAGAATTTGAACTGAAAGCGCACCATCCTTCAGTTTCAGAAACTCTGCTGCTCTGGCTCTCTTTGTGACCTCAGCTGGCGAGTCGCTAATCGAGTACATGAGAACGTTGGTGTCGAGAAAGTGCAACCCTATTCGATCCTCCCGTACAACTCGTCGCGGCTCAAGTTTTCTGAAACGGCGAAGCCCTTGACCCGTTCTCGCAACATGAGCTCACGCCGCTCGAGCCGGTCGAATTCGCTCTCCTCTTGGACAAGTTTGGTGAGAAACTTTTTGACGAGGGCGGACACCGAGGTGGACTGCCTCGCTGCCTCGATCCTTGCCCGCCGGTAAACCTCATCATCAAGTGAAACGGTGATGTTCTTCACGGTTTCACCATACAACAATCGATCTCGGCTCCCACCCACCTACTTCAATAGCGCCTGCACCACCGTCCCATGCACGTCCGTTAGCCGGAAATCCCGCCCCTGATAAGGAACGCTTAGCTTCTTATGGTCCACGCCCAATAGCCAAAGGATCGTCGCCTGCAGGTCATGCACATGCACCGCACCCTCGGTGAATTCATGCTTCGTAGGTTCGATGGGCTTTCCATCGCCATCCGCGATGTTGTAGCCATAGTCGTCCGTCCGCCCGTAAGTCATCCCGGGCTTCACTCCGCCGCCTGCCATAAAGATCGTGAAGCAGCGGGGATGATGGTCTCGTCCAAACGACTGCGGATCGAGCGGCCCCTGCGAATAGCTGGTCCGCCCAAATTCGCCGCCCCAGACGATGAGCGTATCTTCCAACATGCCCAGCCGCTTGAGGTCCTTGATCAAAGCCGCCGTTGGTTGGTCAGTATCCTTGCACTGCGCGGAGATGCCGCCTACCAATCCGCCATGCTGATCCCATCCCTGATGGTAAAGCTGGATAAACCGAACGCCCTTCTGCGCCATTCTGCGCGCCAACAGACAATTCGCCGCAAAGGTCCCCGGCCGCCGAGCATCCGGCCCGTAGAGCTCGAAAACCTCGTCCGGCTCCTTGCTCAAGTCGGTCACCTCCGGCACGCTCGTCTGCATCCGATAGGCAAGCTCATACTGAGCGATCCGGCTCTCGATCTCCGGGTCCAGCTCCTTCTCGTATTCATGGCGGTTTAGCTCGCCAAGTCGGTCCAGCATCGCCCGCCGCCCCGACTGGCAAATCCCGTCCGGATTCGACAAATAAAGCACCGGACTCCCGCCCGACCGCAGGCGAACCCCCTGATACCGAGAGTCGAGGAACCCATTGCCCCAAAGCCTCGCGTAAAGCGGCTGATCTCCCTTATTCGCGCTCGCCAACACCACAAACGCCGGCAAATCCTCATTCATGGACCCGAGCCCATAAGAAACCCACGACCCGAGCGAAGGACGTCCCGCAATTTGGCTACCCGTCTGAAAGAACGTAATTGCGGGATCGTGGTTAATCGCCTCCGTGAACATGGACTTCACAAAGCAAAGCTCATCCGACACCCCGGACAAGTGCGGCAGAATCTCGCTCATCCAGGCCCCGCTCTCGCCATGCTGCTGGAACTTGAACGGAGAGCCCGCCAATGGAATCACGCTCTGATTCGAGCTCATCGCCGTCAATCGCTGGCCATGCCGCACACTCTCCGGCAGCGGCTCGCCATGCATCTTGTTCAGCAGCGGCTTGTAGTCGAACAAATCCTGCTGCGCAGGCCCGCCCGCTTGGAAGAGATAGATGATCCGCTTCGCCTTCGCAGGATGGTGCGTCCGCACCTTCCCCTGAAGCCCCTCGCCGAACACCCAGCTCGGCATCAGAGAAGCCAGCGCGATTGATCCAACGCCACGAGCCGTCCGCCCAAAGAACTCCCGGCGCGTTAAGCCAACCAGCCCGCTCGGATCGTCCATCGAGTCCAGTCTACAACGATCATGACGATTCACTACGGTCTCAAGCAGTCAACAAGTCGTTCGGGCACACGACCGTTCGTATACTAAGGGTGGAGCTAGCACAATGATCATTCCTCCAGGTTTAGAAGGAGTCCTCAGCATTGATCACGAAGTTATGCATGGCGAGTTGTGCTTTAGGGGCACTCGCGTGCCCTTGACCGTGTTTTTGGACAATCTCGCCGAGGGCATGGGCGTGGACGAATTCGTCGAAGAATATCCAAGCGTTACGCGCGACCAAGCTCTTGTCGTTGTGGGTTGGCAGCAGCACCAAACGAAGCAGGCAGCTGGGCTTGCCATCGCAGCCTCGTGAGGATCTTGTTGGACGAAAACATGCCTCAAAGCTTTCGGCGCGAGCTTGTGGGCCACGAATGCAGTCATGTACGTAAACTCGGATGGGCAAGCATCCAAAATGGTGCATTGATTGCCAAAGCAGAGAAGGCAGGCTACGAGGTTCTGATCACACTTGACCAAGGGATCCCGAGAGAACAGGTTTCAACCACGCGGAGTTTGGCGATCTTCGTGATCGTGCCCGTTCAGCAAGGCAAGAACGCGGTGAAGGTATTTGCGGCAGAGATTCTCGAGTCGCTGACGACCGTAGAGCCAGGTGCCGTGAAAGTATTTACGCATCGCCCTGCCTAAGCTATGCGAAGGCATTACACTAAAGCCATGGGCAAGATCCCCACAAACGGCATCCCACCGCTCGCCGGACTCGCAACCTACGAAGAAGCCGCGAAGCCCGGCCTGGGCGTGGACGACAACGTCGACCTCCTCCGCCGCTACAACTACGTCGTCAAGCGCCTTTACTTCATCAGCGCCGCCTTCATGAATCCAACGCCCGAGTGGGAAGTCAAAAGCGCCCTCAGCCTCCACATGTATCTCGACGGCGAACACGGACAGTCGCTGCGGTCACGAGTAGCCGAGCTCCGCCGCCCACCGCTATACCTCGACCACACCCCCGACGAGCGCCTGGAAGCATTCCTCGATGAAGCCGAGCGCGCGCAGAACACCCCCGAGTTTCTCACCGGCATCTACCGGGTCGTGCGCCCCGCGCTCCTACAGGCATTCAAAGACCATGTAGCCAGCATCAACCCCCTCTTCGACTACCCAACCTGCCGCCTCCTAAAGACCGCCATCGCCGAAGAAGACCAAATGATCGAGTGGGGAAGACAGGCCATCGCCGCTGTCGTGAAGACCGATCAAGGCCGCCAAACCGCGACCGCCTGGGCCAACCATCTCGATGCGTATCTACAAGCCGCCGGCGGCATTTCTGGAAAGGAAGAAGCCCCAGCCCAAGAACTGCCAGAAAAACGAGCCA
>JBGGMI010000093.1:0-12417 GCA_041288075.1 Fimbriimonas sp. | reverse complement strand
GCCAAAGAAGGATGGTCTCTTCAGCGTGCCTGAAATCGCGCTGGATCATGAACTTGATCCAAAGAGAGCCGGTCACCGCCACCGCCGTGTCTACACCCACGCACCATTGCCCATCGCGGAGACAAAGCTCGTGCAGCCGCTGCCAGTCCTTAGCCTGCCGCTGATAAATCTCGTTCTGCTCCGCATCGCTCTTGGGCCCCCCGGTGTAGTACCCCTCCTCAAACACAAGCCGATGCCAGAGATCCCAAATCTCTGTTTCCAACGGTGTCAATTTGAGCCCGCTCACGAGGTGAATTGTTGCACCAACTCTCGGGTGAGAGGCGGCAAAGCACGCATGTGGACAACAGGCTATCTATTCGGAAGCTTGCATACTGGCGGCATGGCGGCGATGGAATGTTAAGTTCTCGATTCTGGCCTGACGCAGCCGTGGCGGTAGGGTGGACACTTTACTTCGCGGCTAAGCAATACGTCGCGGTGGTTACCCTACCCCAGGACATCGAAAGAGGAGCAGCAATTGCCACTGCCGTTCTATTGACGGCAATCGCCGCCCTGCCGGCAATTCCCATGATGATGTCAAAAAGATGGGGGCTTATTCTTCAAGCGCTTTTCCAGATCATATTTTTGGGCAGCACGATCATGATGTTTCCGCAATACCCGCTGCGGGCAGCGCATTTCCTGTCCCTATCGGTCGCCGTGTATTGTTTTCTTCGCCTTACAGGCGTCTTCGGTTCTCGGGTCGGAGTCCCAGCCGACCTTTGACGAAATCGCCGTTCCAAGCGACTCCTCGTGTTATCGGGTTTGCTTTCGCATTAGGCAGCATCGCCCCGCTCTCGATGCTCGTCTTCCAAGTCGGCAATAGGAACCCATGGAGCATGCTGCTGCTTTTCATTGGAGTTTTGCTCCCCGCACCAATCGCTTCGATCGGCCTATTCGTGCTCGGAATCTACGAGGCCCGCATTAAGGTGGTCTGGGCAAGCGTCCTCCTCGCCCTCCTCAACATGTCCCTATTCCTCGCAATCGCGGTTCCATTGTGCATTGGCCAAGCTTCAAGCCCCGGCTAAAAGACGGCTAAGCGCTGATCCCCTTGGTCAACCTGAGGAAAGTGAGCGACTTGTTGCTCTCATAATCAAACGTGAGCGGAGGCTTTGTCAACGCGGTTCTCCTGCAGCGCGATCGAGTGCCGAGCTTTGACGTCCACCCGTTTTCCGTTCCTTCCATTCGGTACTTGAGCGAGCTTGAGCTTCATCCATCGGTTACGTACATCGTCGGCGAGAACGGAACTGGCAAATCGACTCTGGTCGAAGCTATTGCCGTCGCAGCGGGCTTTAATGCCGAGGGCGGCAGCAAGAACTTCAATTTCTCGACCATGGCGAGTCATTCGGAATTGGCCGAATTTCTCACGTTACGCCGTTCTGCTGACAGGGAGAGGAACGGGTTCTTTTTGCGGGCCGAATCGTTCTATAACGTTGCCTCTGAGGTGAAGAGATTGCATGATGAAGGCGGCCCGAGCCTGCTCGCGTCTTACGGGGGCAAGTCGTTGCATGACCAGTCGCACGGGGAATCGTTTCTGGCACTCATCAAGAACAGGTTTGGACCGAACTCGCTGTACCTGTTGGACGAGCCCGAGTCGGCCCTCTCGCCTTCGCGACAACTCGCGCTTCTAAAGCTGATCCATGAGTGCGTAACGAAAAAAGCTTGCCAGTTCATCATCGCCACCCACTCCCCGATCCTCATGAGCTATCCGGAGTCCACTATGTACCTGCTCGATGAGAACGCAACGACGACCACCACCTGGCAAGAGACGGAACACTACCAGCTCACCAAAGCCTTCTTGGATCATCCGAGGGCTTTCTTGCGGCATTTGCTTGAGTGATTGATCTTTCGTCCCCCAGCCCACCGCCCAAAACCTCGAAGAGGTTCCGTCTGCAAAGCCCAGGGTCGCGACTCCCGGAGCTACCCTGGGTTCGACATCGCCGCTCTCCCTACCTCGAAGAGGTTGCGTTCAGAGTGCGAGCAGGTTTGGCTATCACCTCTCTTGTGGTAGGAAGGATCGTGACGCATCCTCTTCGAAATGGCCAGCGCCTTTATGGCAAATCTCCCCTCGTTTCTTCCACTGAGACAACCACGCCCTGGCGTGCCCTCAAGCGCATTGTCACGCTCAGCCCCATGGGAAAGCGGAGGATTATGGAGTTCAAGGTGATTCTTCCCGAGCGTTAGTTCTTGCCGATGAACGTCTGAAGTGACGCACACTGGCAAAAATAGTCGATCAGTTTTTTCGCGAGATGGTTGACAAAATCGGGTTTTGAAACCTACAAAGGTGTGACCCGCACGAAAGCAACGCACCTGCCCTCCCAACCTCCGGCCCTCCGATCCTCCGCCCCTCCGTCCCGCTACTCCCATCCCAACCTCTGGAGGGGCTCGGTAGTAGTAGCGGTAGTAGGTTCAAAACGAATGGCCCGCCCGGCCCGACCCGTAGAGGGGCTCGGGACCGGGCCGTCGGGCCACCCGCGAACTCGCTGAAAAACACTGGTCAGGAACCGGACAAGGTGTTAAACTGGCTTCGATGCCCACTCCGCTGCTCGCGCTGCTCGCGCTCTCGGCCACCGTCCCCGCTCAGGACGCTGCCAAAACATGGTTCCTCAAAGACGCCCGAGTCGTCGTTCGACCCGGCCAGGTGCTCGATAGCGCCAGCATCCTGATCCAGGACGGCAAGATTGCGGCAATCGGCAAAGACCTCACCGCCCCCGCCGGCGCCGAAGTCCTCGACTGCAACGGCCTCACCGCCTATCCCGGCCTCATCCACCCGTTCTACCGGGTCACTGTCTCCGGCCTGGCTCCGACAACCCCCGCCGGCGGCGGTGGACCAGGCGCGCGACCTCAGCTTTCGGCCAGCGAAATGGCCGCCGCGCAAAAGAAGCGCGACGCCGACCCCTTCGGCAGCGAAGCCAACCTGCTGACGAAAACAAAGACCAAGGACCTGAAGCAAGCTGACATCACCGCCTTCAGCGGCCTCGCCAAGAACGGCTACGCGCTGGCCCAACTCAGCGCCTCCGGCGGCCTCCTCGGCCCGGCCGGCGCGGTCTACAGCCTCTCCGGCAAAGACCTCGACCCCTCCGCCAGCATCTCCTCCCCCGATTTCGTGCCGATAGCCTTCTCCTCAAGAGGCTTCGGCGGCAACTATCCAGCCTCCACCATGGGCGCCATCGCCTTCATCCGTCAGTCCTTCTACGACGCCCAACGGTACGGCCGGCTGGCCACCAAGCCCAACGACCCGGCTCTCGCGGTTCTGGACGAAGTGACCTCGGGCAAAACGCGAGCGGTATTCGACGACCTCAACGAAGTCAGCTTCTTCCAAGCCTATAACCTGACCCGAGAATTCGGCCTGAAGCCGGTCTTCGGTTTCCGATCCGACGCCGGAGCCGTCAGCGATCTCCTGAAGAGCAACGGAGCGGCGGTCATGCTCAGGGGCAACATTCCTGCCAAGCCCAGCATCGGCTCGAACCTGGAAACCGCGTCGCTCCGCTCCGTACGCAGCTACTTCAATGAGCTGCAAGCCGGTGCCGAGCTCGAACGGGCCGGAGTCGCCTTCGCCTATGCGCCAAGCGACGCCACCACGCCCCTTGAAGGCATCCGCCAGTATGTGCAGGCGGGCCTCAGCAGGGACGCCGCGCTGGCCTCGATGACCACTCGGCCCGCCGAGCTGTTGGGAGTCAGCGACCGTGCGGGCACTCTCGAAGCAGGCAAATTGGGCAATGTCGTTTTGACTCAAGGCGATCTCTTCGACAGCAAGTCGCAAGTAATGGCCACGTTCATCCAAGGCAAGCGGGCGGATTTCAAAATGCCGGACCGTAAGAAGCTGGACGAGATCGCGCCGGACGGAACGCTTCAGGTGATGAAGCCGAACTACGGCCTCTTCCCCCGACCCGCCGAGACCACGGCGGCGAACCGGCTCTATCGGAACGCCACGATCTGGACCCAGGGACCACAGGGCACTCTGAAGAACGCCGACCTGCTCATTCAGGGCGGCAAGATCGTTCAGGTCGGCCGGAACCTCAAGGCTCCTGCAGGCACGGAAGTGATCGACGCCACCGGCAAGCACATCAGCCCCGGCATCTGGGATTGCCACAGCCACACCGGCATCGCGGGCGGCGTGAACGAAGGCACGAACATGATTACCGTCGAGTGCCGCATCGGCGACGTGGTGAATCACCAGGCACTGAATATCTATCAGCAGCTTTCCGGCGGCACGGTCGGCGCTCAGCAGCTTCATGGCTCGGCAAACGCAATCGGCGGCCAGTCGAACTCGGTCAAGTGGCGCTGGGGCCAGCGCCCGACCGAGTATCACATCGCGGGCGCTCCGGAAGGCGTGAAGTTCGCCCTGGGTCAGAACCCGATCCGGGAAGATCCGACGGGCAGCTTTGGGCCGACACCTCCGGTTGGCGAAACCCTGTTGACCTGGCGTCCGAGGACGCGCATGGGTGTCGAGGAATCGATCCGCCGGGCGCTGATCTTGGGCAAGGAATACAGCCAGCAGTGGGAGGATTACCGGGCCGGAAAGACCAAGATTGAACCCCGGCGCGACTTGCAGCTTGAAGGTTTGGGCGAAATCGCTTCGGGCAAGCGGCTGGTTCACAGCCACGGCTACCGCGCGGACGAGTTGCTGATGCTGGTGCGAATTGTGAAGGAGAACGGCGGCAAGATCGCCACGCTCCAGCACGTTCTAGAAGGCTACAAGCTCGCGGACGAAATGGCAGCCGACGGGATCGGCGGCTCCACGTTCGCCGACTGGTGGGGCTACAAGCTCGAAGCTTACGACGCGATTCCTTACAACGCGGCTCTCATGGCTGAGCGTGGGGTTTCGGTTAGCATCAACAGCGATAGCGACAACCAGGCTCGACGATTGAATCACGAAGCTGCGAAGTCGATTCGGTACGGCGGCGTCGACCCGGTCAAAGCATTGAGCTTCGTTACGATCGAGCCGGCGAAGCAGATGGGCATCGCCGATCACACCGGTTCACTTGAAGTTGGCAAAGACGCGGACGTCGCGATTTGGACAAACGATCCGACAAGCATCTTCGCGGTCTGCCTCGAAACCTACGTCGATGGCGTCAAGCGCTTCGATCGTCTGGACGATCTGCGCCAGCGTACGGAGCGCGAAGCGGAACTGCTGGCGGCGAAGAAGCTGCTGACACCGGCCTCCACGCCCAGCGGTGGGGGCGATAATCCGTTCGACTCGGCCGGAAACACGCCCGCGAAAAGTGGCCCGGTTGCCTTGGAGCCGAAAGGGAAGTCCAGCGCGAGCTTCGGTATCGGCCCTGTAAAGAGCGAGCCAGCCACGCTGCGGTATCCCCGCCCGGCAGTGCTCATCACCGGCGCAACGATCCACCCGATGATCGGCGACCCGTTCGTGGGCGATGTGCTGATTAGCGCGAGCGGCAAGATCCAAGCGGTTGGAAACAATCTCTCCGCCAATGGCGCGCAGACCATCAACGCACGAGGCCGGCACCTGTACCCGGGCTTGATCGACCCGACAACGGGCATCGGTCTTAACGAGATCGGTCAGGTTCCGGCAAGCGACGATTCCTCCGAGCGAGGCAGCTTCCACCCGGATTATCGAGTGGAGCGCACGATCAACCCGGATTGGGAAACGCTTGGTGTCGCACGGCAGCAGGGCGTTCTGACGGTCCTCGTCAAGCCGGGCGGCCAAGGCTTAGCGGGCCAGGCGGCTCTCATCAACACCGAAGGCTTTACCTGGGAAGACCTGACGGTCCAGGGCGGAGTCGCGATGACCTACTCCGGCGGCGGAGGCGGTTTTGCTTTTGGGGACGAGGATGAGGACGACGATGGCCACGGCCATGGGCGCGTAGACGACAGCCTGATGACGGCGGGCCAAGGGCGACGCAGCGACCAGGCGGCAACTCCGGAGACGTATACGACGCTTACGCAGCAGCTCGCCAAAGCTCGCGAGTACGTGATGCTTCGAAAGGCCGCCACGCCTGATAAGCCCGTCGCCCGGGACCAGCGCCAAGAAGCCTTGGCGATGGTTTCGGATGGCCGAATGCCCGTTCTATTGAGCGTGAACAGCGCGACTGAGATCAAGAATTCGGTCGGCTGGGCAGAGAAGGAGCGGGTTCGCGTGGTGCTTTACGGCTGCAGCGGCGCCGGGGAGATCGCGGACTGGCTGGCGGAGAAGCAGGTGCCGATCATCCTTCAGGCGGTTTATCGCATCCCGTCGGGCGATCAGCCGGTGGATTACTTCTACAGCTTGCCATCGCGATTGTCGAAGGCGGGCGTGAAGTACTGCCTCACGATGAACGACGACAAGGACGTGCGCCAGGTGCGCGATCAAGCCGGTTGGGCAGCCGCCTACGGCGTGGATCGCGAAGAAGCGGCGCGGCTTGTCACGCTGCGAGCCGCCGAGGTGCTTGGCATCGCGGATCGGCTCGGCGCGATCAAGCAGGGCTTCGACGGCACGGTGATCCTCACCGACGGTGAGATTATCGAGACGAAGACAAAGGTGCTTCGAGCCTGGATACAGGGCAGGGAAGTCGACTTGACCAACAAGCAGACTCGCCTGTACGACAAATATCGGAATCGACCCAAGACGAAGGGTTAACGAAGCTAACCAGACGCCGGATCATTCAGCGCAGGTGTAATCGCCAGCCTGAGGATCCGGCGTCCGTCTGTCTCCGCGACGGTAAACCGGTGATCGTCGCTCTCGATGGATTCCCCCTCCTTTGGCTGCTTGCCGAATAGTCCGAAGACAAAGCCACCAATGGTGTCGAACTCGTCACTTGCGAAGTTTGTGCCCATGGCTTCGTTCACGTCGTCGACATGCGTCTTGCCGTCGACCAAGTAACCATCTTCGGTTTTCACCAGCGCAGGCTCTTCGGTGTCGTACTCATCAACGATGTCGCCCACGAGCTCCTCGACGATATCCTCGATAGTAACGATTCCAGCGGTCCCGCCAAACTCATCCTGAACGATTGCCATCTGGGCCCGATGCAGCCGCATCTCGGTCATGGCTTCGTGCAGGTTCATGTTCTCGGGCACGTACAGCGCGGGCCGCATGAGCTGGCGCAGATCGATCTGCTTGCCATCGACCATTGCCAGCAACAAATCTTTGGCGTGAATAATGCCGACGATCTGGTCGTCAGTTTCCTCGAAAAGGGGGATCCTGGAGTGCCCGCTCGCCTCAATCACTCGGGCAACTTCGGACGGTTCGCTCTCGACCGGCATGCCTTCCAGATCGACTCGCGGGGTCATCACTTCGCGAACGACCGTATCGGTGAACTCGAAAACGGAGTGGAGCAACTCGCGCTCGTCCCCTTCGATCTCGCCGCTCTCCTGAGCTTCCTCCACGATGTTTTTGATCTGCTCTTCGGCGGCGTCCGCCATCGAGAAGGTAGCCCGGCCCCCGAAGCGGGCACTCAACAGGTTAGCGAGGCCAACCACCATGCCGGCGGGTATTGAGAGGGCCAGTGAAATGATCTTGATGAACCCATACATCCTTGCGGCAACGCTGGATACATGAATTGACGCGTAGCTCTTTGGCACCAATTCGCCAAGGACAAGGTTGACCAGCGTTAGTGGGATGGCAAGCAGGGCTGCCGCCAGAAGAATCGAGTTGTAAGGAGCATCACCGTCCCCCTTCCAAAGAAGGACATTTGCGAGGTCTTGAGCAAAGACGAAGCCTGCAAAGACGAGGCCGATTCTGGCCAATTGGCTCCCGAGGCTGCATGCGGCACCGTACTTCTGCTGGTTGTCCAGCACGTCTTGCAACTGAAGCGTCGCCTTCTCGTTCGGTGCGTGCTTCACGTGGAGGCTTGTGAGTAGATCGACCGCGGTTTCGGCTGCAATGAAGCAAGCATTGATCGCCACAATCGCGAGTACGAGGACGACAAAAAGCCACCCGCCCATGAGAGGCATATAGTCATAGCCTGGAGCCGACGACTCGGTCCGTCCCTCCGCTACTTTGTCGCCAACGACCCACAGGAGCAGAATGAGCCCGCTAAGAACGGCAACGGCCGCCTGCTCTACGCGGGCAAAGCCCACGACCTTCGGGCGCAAGCGCTTGAAAGGCTTCATCGCGGCACCAATCCAAAGATCAAGAGGGCCAGGCTTACTCCGACGATGGCTCCCAGACTAAGTTCAAATACCGAGTGAAACTTGGCCTCGAACCGACTTTGTGCGATGATCGCAGCCAACAGCAGCGCGATACCGGCAGCGAGCGCGCTATCAGTGAGGAAGATCGTGCTAGTTGCGAAAAAGAACCCGTACGCCGCGTGTCCGCTGACAAGGCCGCCTTGTAACACCGTTCCCCGCTGACCGAGGCCTTTGCCAATGATGACGATGACGAACAGCATCAGCATCCCGAGCACGAGCCTCCAAGCTGCCGAGGGCCCGAATCCTTCGCTGGTCACGGAAATCTTCAGTGCCTCCCAACGGCTCTCTCCAAGGATGATGAGCGCACCTACGACGAGTGCTATGATCGTTGTGATCAGCACGGCGCCTGCCGCAATATCCTTCGCGAATTTGGCCAAAGGGTGGTAGTGAGGGGAAACGAGGTCGACCGTAGCCTCGATCGCGGAGTTGAACATCTCTGCGACGAGGACGAGCGAGATGGTAAGTAAGAATGCGAGCAGCTCCCGCAAGCCAATGTTTAGCCAGATGCCGATGAGCACCACGACGAGCACCACGTAAAGATGCATGCGCATGTGTCGCTGCGTTCGGAACGTGTAGACCATCCCGTTCATTGCGACCTTGAAGGGTTCGACGAGATGGGCGGGAGAGCGTCTCATGCCGCTTCACCGTGAAGAAGCGACCACCACTCCTCGTCCGGTTTGAGGCCCGCCTCGATCGCGACCAAATTCATCTGGCGCACCATCGCTTCTCGTTCGCTCTCGCTTTCGTCGTCGAAGCCGGCAAGGTGGAGGGCTCCGTGAATTGCAAGATAGCCAAGCTCCTGCGTGAGCGAAACGTTTCTCGCCTCGGCTTGTCGCTCGGCGTATTCGACACTGATCGCGATGTCGCCCCCGCCTGGCGAGGGGAAGGTGAGAACGTCGGTGGCTTCGTCCACCTTGCGAAACTGGCGGTTCAGCTCTCGGATGTGCTGGTCGTCCGTAAGCAGCAGGCACACGGTGTCTGTGGCATGGCCGTGGCAGGCCAGTGCGATTTCCGCGGCTTGTCGAATCTTTGAGATCCGGACCCTGCGGGTGGATTGATTGAGGACGGTGACGTTCCCGGTACTAGGAGGTTCCATACGGGGTGGCAGGGGCAACGTCTCGCAACTTCGAGAGACGGCATGCGCTTAAGGGTTGGACGCTCTCTGGGCACCCGGTAGAAGGTTCGACGAACATCGTCCGAGGGCTCATCAACCTAGTTGAGACTGCGAAGGGGCCATGTAGGATCTACTGGCGGCTGGCGCGGCGTCGGCTGAGCCTGCGTCGCTTCTCGCTCGGCTTCTCATAATGCGAATGCTCTTTGAGCTCGCGCAGAACGCCGCTCTGCTGCAGCTTCATGTTGAAGCGCTTGAGCGCGCTGTCGATCGATTCGTTGGACTGAACGGTTACGTAAATCAAATTGCGTCGATGCCTCCGGCAGGGACAACTATTATGGCACAGGAAAGCAGTTTGACGTTAGGCTTCCTTCGCCAAATCGGATGAGATGCCTCCAGCGATGGAGGCACTACTTTGCTTGTTGGGTGCCGCTGTCTTTGATGGGTGGCTTGGCCTTCACGAACTTTAGGACTTCGGAATTCATGCAAAACCGCAGCCCGGTTGGCTGTGGGCCATCGTCGAAGACGTGCCCCAAGTGCCCATCGCAGCGAGCGCAGAGAACTTCGTCGCGCACCATGCCGTGGCTTCGGTCGGTTTTGATCCAGATTGCATCAGGAGTGGCAGGTTGAAAGAACGAGGGCCAACCTGTGCCCGAGGTGAACTTGGAATCTGACGTGAACAGTGGGAGGTCGCAGCCTACACAAAGGTAGGTGCCCTTCTCGTGGTTGTCCAGAAGCAGACCGCAGAACGCAGGTTCGGTTCCCTTGGCTCGCAGCACCTCGTATTGCTTTGGCGTGAGTCGCTTCTTCCACTCGGCATCCGTAAGAACGAGCTTGTCCTTTCGTTTGGGGCTCACCTGTGCTGCGAGCTGGGCTCCGGGTCCAGAGCCAACCGTCTGATCGAGGCCGGTACAGGCAACCAAAGCTGCCAACGAGGCCGCAAAGCCACTGAATAGCTTCAAAGTCAACATCTTCACTAACTCTCTAAGTAAGTTTACGATAAAAAGGTTCCAGGGAAGGAGTCTAGGAGTCTAGGAGTCGGCGACTGCAGGACTCCTCGAATCCTCGAATCCTCTCTAAAAGCTTTCGAGTTCGGTGGCTTCGACTTGGCCATAGGCGAGGAAATCCTCTGGAGGGGGCGCGAAGAATGAGACATCTTCGCCGGTGCCAGGATGCTTGAAGCCGAGGTAGGCGGCGTGCAATTGGAGCGGCACGCCTTCTCGATGCTCTTTCGGTGCGTACAGATCGTCGCCGATCACCGGCAGCCCGACAGCGCTGAGGTGCACCCGGATCTGGTGCGTCCGCCCCGTTTCCAGCTTCGCAGCAACGAGCGTTCCGCGATCCAGGCGCTTAATGAGCTTGATATGGGTGACGGCGTTCTTTCCGTACGGATCGATGGCCATCTTCAATTTGTTGCGCTTGTCGCGCGCAAGAGCTGCATTCACGGTGAACCGCTCCTGCTCCACTTTGCCGCCGACAACCGCGAGGTACTTCCTTTCGGCTGTCTTCAGCTCGATCTGCTTGGCCAGGTTTGCATGCACAACATCCGTTTTGGCAACCACCAGCAAGCCCGTCGTTTCCTTGTCCAAACGGTGGACGATGCCGGGCCTAAACGAGTCGGAGTCGCTTAGCTCCCCGCCGCGACCCAACAGCGCGTTGACCAGAGAAGGCTCCTTGAGTGAGGCAGCCGGATGGGTGGCGAGACCGCGCGGCTTGTTGACAAGCAGAAGGAACTCGTCTTCATAGACTACGTCGAGCTGGATATCGGACGGGGTCAAGTCGTGGGCTGGTGTGGCGACTGGCTCATCGAGCTCGATAACCATGCCGGGTTCCAACTTCAGGGAGGGCTTCGCACGAACTCCATCGACGAGCACGCCGCCATCGCTGATGAGTCGAGCCAACTTCGAGCGGCTGTGCTCAGGTAGCGATGTGGCCAGGAACTTGTCGAGCCTGTCGGGCCCCTCGGCGACAAAGCGCATCAATTCGCACTTCCAGTGTTCGCCGAAGCGGTTTCGCGGAGAGCAGACGGTGTCAACGGAAGCACCAAGCCCCATTCAGGGCTCACGTCCGGGTCGTCGCAGATGCGCTCGCCAACTACGATCGCTCCTAGTTTCTGATACAGCCTATGCGCGTCCGCAAATCGTTTGTCGCTCCACATTTCCATTGTCGTCCTTCCGCGGTCCCGCGCCTCATCGATCACTCGCACCAGCAGAGCTCTTCCTACGCCGCCGCGCCGTCCATCCGGATGAACGTACAGTCTTTCGAGGGAGCAGTCCGCCGCCGCGACTCGTATGAAACCGCCCAATTCAACTGTTTCGCCCACCTGGCCCGGGATGCGATCGAAGAGCTCCAAAGCAGCGGTTCCGACGATTACGCCATCGACTTCGGCTACGAAGAACGGCTCTCCGGCCTCGCCGTAGTGTGCTTCCAAATCGTACAGGTCGGCGTGATAATCCGCCTCGTCCCAACTAAATCCGTATTCGTCATAAACCGCGCGAATGACGCGAACCACCTCGGGCACATCGGCATTGGTGGCAAGCCGTATCTGCAAGTTCATCTATTCAGTGTACTGGGGGCATAGGCCGCGCCCAATTCGAAGGGAGTAGACTTTTCAACCTTGGAAACCCGTCCTAAGCCTTCAAAGCTGAGCTATCTGACCGTTCAGGACATTCTCTGGATCAACCTGCAGGTCACGAAGAAGACGAACCGCTTCAACTATGCGACGCTGGAAGAGGCGACCTACTACCAGTATGCGTATGGCGACAGCGACGAACTGGTATCGCAGGCGTCACGCTTTTTACGCGGATTTCTGAAGCTTGCACCCCTCTCGGAGGGGAATGAGGCTACGGCCTTCGTTGCGTTTGCGGCGTTCCTGATGCTGAACGAGCACCAATTGGATGTAGCGGACGACAGGGCGGTCGAATGGTTTCGCCGAGGCTCCTTTGGATCGCCGATCACTCAGCTCGAACACGGACACAGCCACTCGGATGCGGTGCGTGATGTGGTGATGCACGTGCTGCAGGCTTATCCGAGAACCGTGAGTGAGCTGTCGGGTAGGTCGGTGGCGGTCATTGTCGACGGAGCGATCCACTAGCTCAGCAACAACAGGTCGAAAAAGAGAAGAGGCCGGTCCCCTTGGG
>JBGGMI010000092.1:0-7299 GCA_041288075.1 Fimbriimonas sp. | reverse complement strand
CCGATATCCAGCCGAACACTCATCGCTCTAAGCGTCATGGCCGCCTGGCGACGAACCATCGGATAGGCGTCATCCAAATGCAAACGCACCAACGCAAGCTGCTGCGAATCACCGACTACCGCAAGAGCGCGCAGTGCCTGAATCCGAACTCGTGGCAACTCGTGACTGAGGAGTGAAGCGGCTGCCTCGTCGCTTCCGGCAACCTCATGGCGCGCCACTACCTTGAGACACATCTCGGCCGGGCGCCAATGTTCGTCGGCCAATCCAGCAACCACAAAGTCAGTGGCATGGTCATCCCAAACATGGAGCAGACCTCGAGCTCCCCAGCTTCGAACCCAGTAATCCGGCCAAGCCTTCCGATCGAAAACGTTATCCTCAGGTTTCCAGGCATGGCCGGTGAGGTATCGCAACTCGTCGACATAGTGCTCCCGCTCGGCACCGGCCATAAGGCTAGTGCAAACGTCAATGAATCGCTCGACGCCGATCTGCTGTGAGAGAGCGAAGATTGACTGTGAAATGTGCATCCGCTGCATTTAGCGCATACCCTTACCCCTAACCAATCCCATACACAAAAAAGCCGGAGCGCCGATTCTGAGGGAGATGGCGCCCCGGAGAGGAGATTCTGCGTCTTCGCTTTCGATTCATCTCGGCCGCTTCGCGTGCGACTCTTGATATTCACATCAACAAAGCCGCCTGCCCAGTAGTTCCCGGTCTTGCGGAACTCGTCCCAGACCGTTCCCCCCGCCGCACGAGCGAAGGCAAATGTTTGGCCATCAACCCAACTGCCCGATCATATTCGTCTCGATCCCACCCATACTCCTCTGCGATCCCAAGCGCCCGCTCTCGCGTATTCGAGGCAAACGGCTTATCGCTGGTCAAGAAGTAAGCCGTCGAAACATGGGTCGGGCCAATATCTGCGGTGCGGCGAGCGAATTCCTCGGGATCGCGCATCGGCAACATCGGTCCGACGCAAATACAAGTCTTCAGCCCCGCCGCACTCAATCTTGAGATCGTAAGCAGTCGCCGGTCGATGCTGGCGCAGCTCGGCTCGAATCGCTTTCGCACCTCCTCGTCGTCCGTCGTTATCGAGAGGTTTACTTGCACGTCGTCGAAGCCCTGCAGCAGATCGATATCCCGTTCCACAATGGGGCTCCGTGTTTGCACCATCAGCCTCACCTGCTGCCGAAGCAGCTCTTCGACAATGGATCGAGTGAGCTTCACTTTCCCCTCCAAAGGCTGGTAGGGATCGGTTGCCGAGCTCATAAAGATGCGCTTGTTCCGCAGCTCCTTGGAGGCAAGTGAGTCCAGCGCCTTCACCTTCGCCTCCACCCACAAGCCCCACTCCGACTTCTGCAGCTCATCCGGCACGAAAGCCGCCGCGAAGCAATACGAGCAGTCGAAGCTGCACCCGCGGTAAGGATTCAATGTATAGTCGAAGTCGCTTGTGCGCCCTTTGCCGGGTGTGAGCAAGTTCTTCGAGTCGCTCGCCAGCACCCTTGCGCGGCCGATGAACTCGGGAAGCAGAAAACGCTCGTCGGGCTCGAACAGCGATGGCTGCATAGTAGACAATAGTATACATAACCATGAGTCAAAGGCTCCTCGCCAATCCCCAGTCAGTCGGCAAGCAAATGTTGGCGAGCGGCTTTAACGACAAGCGCCACATCGCCGCGCGCAAGGCATTGCTCAGCGGCAACATCGCAGAGGCAATGGCTGCGGCCGAGCGGGTGGCATCGAGCAATGCGCCGTGGGCTATGTACGTTCTGGCCGCCGCAGAGTGGTTTCGCGGCCACCGCATGAGAACCGCCGGATATAGCACACGGGGCCTTCGATTGCCGCCTAACGGTCCGATAGAGACGCGCTACCAGCATCTCCTTCGCCAAATCGAAGCCGAGTTCACTGCCGGCGTGCCGGAGATGCTCGCTGCCAGTCCAAGGCCGCTGCTTTCCGTCTGTATGATCACTCGCGACGAGGAGCGAGGCCTCGCCCGATGTCTCAAGAGCGTCGCGTCCGTGGCCGACGAGATCGTGGTCGTCGACACCGGATCCAAGGATCACACGATTGAGATCGCGAAGGCAGCCGGTGCCCGCGTCAAGGAGATCGAGTGGCCGAACGACTTCGCCGCCGCTCGGAACGCCGCCTTGGATGCAGCGACCGGGGATTGGGTGCTCTCCATAGACGGCGACGAGTGGCTGGACGAGATTGCCTACCGCCCCCTCCGCGCGTGCCTCGCCGACCCGAGTTGTTCCTTCATCCCCCTCGTCAAGAGCCACAGCGGGGGTCAATCATTCGTCAACACGAGGCTATTCCCAAGGAAGGGAGCACGTTGGAAGGGAAGTATTCATGAGGACATCGAGCCGAACCCCGATGTGATGAGTGTTCAGATATCCGCCATCCTGCTCCACCACGACGGGTACGCACCGGAAGTGGTCGAAGCGCAAGGCAAGGGGGAACGGAACAAGGCGCTCATCGAGGCGATGAAGCAGCACGGTCCGAAAGAACGTCAAACCGCCGAGATCTTCGAGGCTCTGCATGATTCTGCACACGCCAAGACGAACGAAGAAGCCATCGCCGCGCTTCAGTCGGCAGTTGCCCTGAATACCACGAACTCCGGTCTGATGCGTCAAGTCTTTAACGCTCTGGCCATTAAGCTCACTCGTGATGCCCGCTTTGAAGAAGCTCTGCAACTCGTCGAGCTCGCCGAAAAGCGCGACCTCCAGGGCCTTTGGAGCTACTACATTCTGGCAAGGATGGCCTATGAGAACGGGGATAAGGGGGTCGCAAAGAAATGGGCCCGAACGGGTTTGGCCATGAGAGACTACGAAGGTCCAACAGAACAGTATCGCAAAGACCTGGAAGCAATTCGGGACGGGACGTTCTGAATTTCGAGAGAGCAAGTCGGATATCTGGAATCTTCAGGCAGCACCACACGTTCTAAGCCTCAGTGCTAACCACGCTCCTCCCTTTCGCCGTCGCCCTGCTGATGAGCCCCGCTCAAGTACGGGATCAAGAATTCTTCAATGAGCTCAGCCACTGGCGAGAAAAATTCGAGTCGGTCCTCCAGCGGCCGGCAAAGAACCTCGGCTACGTAACCGTGTGGTCCGAAACGCTGGGGCCTGCCCATAGCGAAGCGCTGTATCCGATCGGACCGGCATCAGAGAGGTTCGTGATATCGTATACGGGAGGAGAAGCTGACGAAGCTGGAGTCCTGATGTATCAGCGCCGTCGCGGCAACCACACGTTTGTGGATTGGCACGTACCCTTGTTGGATTCAAAACGGGGTTCCCGTGGATCAGGAACGATCCGGGCATTTCTTCAGAAGGAGCGCTTCAGAATCTCCCCGCGAGCACGCCTGACCTCGGCCATGAGCCGACAGCTCGCATCGAAGCGTTCCTACGCCAGCTACATCTACCATCCGGAAATGGAAGGCTACGCGTGTCTCGTCAAGCCAAATGGTTCACGAACCGGTTACGAACGATCTCACCTGAAGTTTGCGATTACCAGTCACGAGAGGGCAATGATCAAGGGACACCGCTAGGCTCATAGAAGCGGACCCTAAGTGGAGCTCGAGCTTAGGCAGAAAGAATGGCCGCGGCGATGCTCAGAGTCCGCTTAGCCTCTTTCACGTCGTGCGTCCGAATGATGCTCGCCCCTCTTACCTGCGCAAGAAGCTGCGCTGCAAGGCTTCCTTCCAGCCGCTCCGATAACGGAAGCGGCTCCTCGTGCGATCCCAGGATGCGCCCGATGAACGCCTTTCGGCTTACGCCGATAAGCACCGGATACCCGAGTGCCGTGAATTGATCCAGATGATTAAGAAGAAGCAGGTTGTGCTCCGTTGTCTTCCCAAACCCGATGCCTGGGTCGATCCAAACCTCCTGGATGCCCTGCTCCTTTGCGAACTCAGCTCGCTCGATAAGCATCTGCCTGACTTCGGCAACGACATCGTCGTATTGCGGGTTGAGCTGCATGGTCTTTGGGTCCCCGTTCATGTGCATGAGGCACACCGTGCACCCGGCCTCTGCACAAAGTGAAGCCATCTCGGGGTCTCGCAGGGCGGATACATCGTTCACGATAGACGCCCCTGCCTGAAGGGAGTGTCGAGCTACCTCGGATTTCATCGTGTCGATCGAGACTCTATAGCCTGCATCAGCTAGCGCGGAAACGACCGGCAGCACTCGCCGCAGTTCCTCTTCTACTGAAATGGAATCCGACCCCGGCCGAGTCGACTCGCCGCCGACATCCAAAATATCAGCCCCATCCGCAATCATTTGATGTCCGGCGGCGATAGCCACCGCCGGTTCGGAATGAACCCCTCCATCGCTAAACGAGTCGGGCGTGACATTCAAAATGCCCATCAACAGCGGGACCTTAATCGTGCGGTTGTCCAAGCAGCGCCTCCACCTCGGAAATGAGTAAAGGTAGATCGCCTTCGAAGACGCCGTATACGAGGCGATGGTCGATTCTCCAATAAGCGTGCGCGAGCAGGTTTCTGAAAGTCACGATTTGGCGATAGTTCGTAATGCCCGGCTCGACCAGAGGATCCAGCTTTGCTGCCTGCACGACAGATTCACCGATAATGTAGAAGAGCCGCTCGACAATTCTCTTGAGGCCAGGGTCTGACAGATATTCTTCGAAAGTGCGATCTCCTACGGCAGCCTGCAACTCCCGTGCCGTTTCGAGCACGTCCAGGAGGAAGAGTTCTGCCTTACGCTGCATAAAGCACTTGCTTTTCAGACTCAATAGACTCTTTAAAAACTGGATTCGACTGAGCATCCAGATCCACCAGCTCGACACTCCGTTTTAGGAGGTCTTCCAAGGAAAACAGGAGGCTGAAGTAGCAATCGCGATACTCACGAGGCGAGAGGGGTTTGAAGCGAACGGCGAGGTCTACATCACTTCTGGACGCCTCAAAATCACCTCGGGCCGCAGATCCGAACACGTCCATCTCCGCAACGGAGTACCGTTCGCAGAGACTTCCAATATCCAACCGACGTTCGCTCAGGAGAGGAATCACAGTTGTATTTTGGCTCAACAACCTTCATTCAGCGAACTTCTGCCAATCCGAACTGGTCATGTAGGAGTCGCACAGCGCGGTTCTGTTCCGCCTCCGGCACCAGCACGCTCAACGAATAATCACTATCGCTGGTTTGCAGCACCGTCACCTGCCCGTCGTACAAGGTCCGCAAAACAGCCAAGAACACCCCCGGCTGCTGCATATATTCATGTCCGACAAGCGACACCATCGTGCAGCCTTCAGTTAACTGCGCCGGAACCCGCCGAACTTCTCCTAGCGATCCGAGCAGCGCCACCTGCGTCTCAACCTCCCGCGACGGAGCCTGGCCAACCTGAAACACGTAGATTCGCCCCGAAATCGGCACCACGAGTCCATCGAGCACGTTCTCGACCACCGCATATTGATCCCTTGGAACCGCAAACCCTGTGCTTCCGGGCGACATGTTCAGCATGTGCAGGCCGACACCATAGCGGGCGATCGTCTCGTATATCCGCTCTTCGATAGGCACCCGGTCTCCGTCTTCCGCGTTTTTTAGATCGAACTGCAGATACACCAGCTTCCCCGTATGCGTTACGCCCGTTACGCGCCGACCGGGAAACTTCTCGCGGGTCACTATCTCCGTTCCTTCGTCATCCGTAAACGTGTTCTTCACCCACAGCGGAATGCCATGGTTCATCGCAATCTCGGCCGCTCTCGGATGCACGACCTTTGCACCAAGATGGGCAATCTCTGCGACCTCGTCGTAAGTCACCTTCCGCAAAGTGGGCGCACCCTTCACGGCATCCGGATCCGCGGTCTTCACGCCATCCACATCCGTGTAGATCTCCACCGCCTCCGCCTTCATCGCGGCCCCGATAGCCGCTGCAGTTGTATCCGAACCGCCACGACCAAGCGTCGTCAGCTCGCCTCCCGGAGAGCCGTCTCCAGGCACCCACACGCCCTGAAAGCCGCAGAGCACCGGAATATGCCCCTGCTCGATGCTGCGAACGATCGAAACTGGATTAATCCCCACGATGCGGGCATTACCGTAAACGCCGTCCGTCCGAATCCCGGCCTGTCCACCTCGAAACGCCTGAGCCGTGTGCCCCAGCGTCTTTAACGTGTGCGCAAAGATCACCGACGAGAGAATTTCTCCGCATGCGACAAGCAGGTCCAGCTCACGCGGATCGGGCTCGACGCTCTGGTCGATATCTCGAAGCATCTGAATGAGCGTGTCCGTGGCGTACGGAGCACCTTTCCTGCCGATCGCACTCACTACGACCACCGGATTGAAACCCTGCTCCTTCGCCTGAATCACCCGAATGGCAGATGCTAACCGAGCCTCATGGGTGGCGACACTCGTGCCGCCGAACTTCATCACCTTGACTCTCACGAGCGGTCCTCCACCGGCTCAAACTGCTTCACTACGCGATCGACATCTTCGGTGCGGACGACCATCAGCATCCGGTCGTGCATGTCGCCAACGTGGTCCACTTGCGCGCAAGTCGTGATCGTCGTCTGCAGAATGTTCGCGATCATCCCCTCTTCGTCACGGATGTTCACGGCGTATACCAGCACGATGCTCCGCCCGTTCCGGACCGAAAAGTGCACACCCGTCCCCGCCAGCACCTGCTCCACCAGCGCCGAGCTATCCTCGCGAACCATGAAGGACATGCCGGTGGGAGTCAGCTTCAGGAAGTCCATGCTGATCCCAGCCTCCGCCACCTGCGAAAGAACCCGCAGCCGCTCCTCCATCACTCTCGACGCGATCTGAGAGACATGCACCTGGGCGTACCCGTGCCGAGACTCGACGCGGCTGATGCCGCGCCTTTTCTCAAAGATGGTTTCCAACTCGGTCGGATAGTGGGTGGCCATCAGCCTTGGAGGATTGCCTGTGCCTGCTCCCAAACCTCGGGAGCCAACTCGATTCCGCTCGCCGACACGTTCATCTCGACCTGCTGCGTGCTCGTCGCGCCGATAATCACCGAGCTCACCTGTTTCTGCCGCAGGCACCAGGCGAGCGAGAACTGCGCAAGCGTATAGCCCTGCTCATTCGCAAACGCCTTCAGCTTCTGAACCTTTGTGAGATTCTCGTCGGTCAGCATGCCGGTCATGAACATGTTGGATTTGTCGTCCGCTCCCCGGGTGCCGGCAGGAGGCGGCTGGCCTGGCTCGTATTTGCCCGTCAAAATCCCTTGGGCCAACGGTGAAAACACGACCAGGCCCAGTCCATGCCGCTCGCAGGTAGGAATGACTGCCTGCTCGATCCCTTTCTGAAGCATGTTGTAGGCAGGTTGGTTGCTCGCCGG
>JBGGMI010000091.1:0-11502 GCA_041288075.1 Fimbriimonas sp. | reverse complement strand
AGGTGAGAGCGCGGGCACCCACCTCTCGGGATGCTTCCTGATTCTGGGCGTCGAACGCCAGGTAGATCTCGTTCAGGATGTCCTTGGCGAGCTCTTTGTCGGGCATGCGAACGCGGAGCGCAATGATGTCGGACATGTTCGCGGCTTCGACGCTGAGCGAGTTTTGAAGCTCAATCAGGTCGAGTTCTTTGATGGAGCCGTACGGCTTGTTGTATTTCTGATGGACCGCCTGCGAGGCTCGGCTGAGCACGCCGAAGCCGGTCATTTGTTCAACCTGCGTGGCAACGGTTCTCGGCCGGGGTGATTGAAGCAGGTCGGCGACGGACTGTTCGGCGTTGGTCATCATGCGCGACTGAGAGGTCGCGCTCTGGTCCACCAACACCTGCATGATGGCTTCGTATTTCGGCTGCATCAGGAACGTCATCAGGACGCCCAGGAGCAAGCCAAAAATGGCGAAAATGGCGATGCGAAGTCCGTATGCCCTCGTCATCTGCTCTCCCCTTTGTTCTCTCTCATAACACAAGCACCATTAGAAAAAGCCGCCGCTTTGTTGGGCAGCCGCTACCATGTAGGTCTTAATAAAGCCCTTCAACTGTTCCAAGGTGACTCCTGGAGTGGAGGGCATGAATCGGTAGAAGGTGGAGTCCGTCGGTTTGCGGCCGAAGAGGACTTCCTTGAACATGTCGAGCTGGAGTCTTTGCGGGCGTGACATGAAGCCGCTCGGACCCTTGTAGAAATAGGCGGCGACGGTGGGGCCGGTGGGGCCGTTCATCTCGACGACTGTCATCGGGATCTTCCTGCCGTCGGGCAGATCGAGGACCTGCTCGTTCGCGTGGGTGAAGGAATAGCCCTGGCCCGAGAAGCAAATCTTGGGATCGTGGAAGCTCTCGTGGGAGTCGCTTGAGATGAGGACAGCGTCGTAAGTTTTCGCACCATCCGTGTAGTTCCGGGCTACGATGCCAAATGGTTTGAGCGTCTCGTAAGTTCGCTTGTCCATCTTGTAGGTGTAGGCGAGGCCCTCGGGTCCGGGGATGAGCTGGTAGCCCGGAACGTCCAAGGGCGCACGCTCTTCCATGATCTTCTCGGTTACTTTCGGTCCGCCCGACTGGTTCGATTGAGCGAGCGCGTAGGCGCCGGTGCCCGCGAGCAGGGCGGCGAGAACGTAGGCGTAGCGGGTTAGTCGTTCCATCCAAGAGCCCTCGCGAATTTGAAGAGTGCAAAGAAGCAGACGCCGAGTGTGATGAAGCCGCTGTAGTCGTGAAACTGGGCCGCTGCTTCGTGACCCATACCGTCACCGACCATGCCGATCATGGCGATGCGAAGTCCATTGAAAAACAGCGCCATCGGCAGGATGCTGGCGACGAGGACGGCGTTTGCCCATACGGGGAGTCGTGCGATGAGCACAAAGAAACCTACGAACGCGGAAAGGGCGAGCACCAGCTTCAGGCCGCTGCAGGGGACCGCCACGTCGAGCGTGTAACTGTTCATGACGATCGTGGTGGGGTCGCTCGGGTTCACAAAGAGCGTGTAGCCCATCACCTTCAAAATCTCATAGGCGACTTTCGTCGACACCAGCTGAAGCGGGTTCGTGTAGGCGTCGATCGCGCCGCTCCAGAAGGGGAGGGCGAAGACGCTGTAGAGGGTGGCGGGTAGGGTGACGGCCATCCAGCGCCAGCCCGCGACGAATGCCGTCCCGAAGACAAGAGTGCCGACGAGACACGCGGCCATGATCATGCTGATGCCAGCCGTTCCCGCTCTCAGGGCAATCCAAGTCAGGGCCAGTATTGGGATGATTGCTAAGGCGGCGGGCTTGACCGGAGTGTCCTTGATGCGGTCCCAGCGCTTGTAGATGACATAGCCGATGATCGGGGGCACCAAGAGGCCGTGCGAGTAGTAGCCGTCGCCGCTCGTCCACAGTCCCCAAAGATTGCGCATCAGGGGGAGATAGGCTATGAATACGCCAGCCGCAAGAGCTACGCCGGGCCAGAAGGCCGGCGAGCCGGTGATGGTTGTCCAATCGAACCCCCTCTCCCTGGGCTGTTCGGATGGTAACGCTATAGGCTGGTCGTTGAGAGTCTCAGCAACCGATGTCATGTATTGGAATCCTCGCACCGAGCTCTACAGGGATTGCCAAAGTTGTTTAATTCCAGCAGGGCTCAGCATCCCGGAAGGTTTTTTGGCGAAGAATGTTCCCAAAAACAGGAGGTGAACGGCTGGTAGCACGAACATTGCTGTTGCGAGTTTTGCCAGGTCGGAGATTTGGAGTCTGGCGATCAGGGCGGCGAAGGCAGCGGTTAGGAGGAAGCAGCAGATCGCCTTGGCTGCTTGCATGACGGTTTTTCGGGCGGGTGGGAAGTAGCGGAGGGCGAAGGTGAAGGTGCTGGCGTTGACCAGTGTGAGGGCACCGGCGAAAACCCAGGCAAGGGCCAGGAGGGGGAGCGCGGTCCAGAAGATGGTGAGGACGATGCCGAGGATCGTCATGGTTCCGAGCCAGCCGTACAGGGCGATGTTCTGCTTACCGATCATCAGCAGGGCATTGCCGGCAAAGGAGCCGTTGTAAACCACGGCACCGTAGAGGCAGAGGGCGGGAAGCACTTGGACGGTCCCTGCGTATTTGGTGCCGAGCACGGAGAGCACGATCGGGTCGGCGAGGAATGCTACGGCGGCGTAGATGGGGGCGATCGCGATGAGGAAGGCGAGCAGGGACTTGTGAAGCGTGCGGGCGATGAGCTCCTGGTCGTTGACGCGGTGAGCGAAGGCGACGGTGACGGTTTGCTGGAGCGGCTTGGCGATGACGTCGGCGGTGGTGACGATCAGCTTTCCGGTTCCGTAGAGGCCCGCTGCGGCGAGGCCCAGCATCTTGCCGGCGATGGCCTGGTCTCCCACAGAGAAGGCGACCCAGAGGAGGTTGACACCGGTTAGGGAGCCTGACACCCCGGCGATCTTTCGGAAGAGCCCCTTCTCACCTCTCGTGTAGGTGCAGGGTGACATGCGGTAGGTGGCGACGAGGAAGATGAAGGATCGTACAAGAAGTTGGGAAGCCAGGGCCAGGAAACCGAATCCTGCCAGCACTCCGGCCAGGGCATAGACCGATGAGAGCACTGAGCCGAGAGTTTCGGCGAAACCTGCTTCTTTGAGTCTTCCTTCTCGCAGAAGCTTCGCCTGCGGAATGGTGGAGAGGCCGTTGAGGCACATCGCGGCTGCTCCGAACAACAAACCGATGGCCAGTTGAGGGGAGCCGAAGAGCTTGGCGAGGGGCCAGCTACCCACGGCGAGCAGCAAGGCAAGTGCCAGGCCGATCACCGCACTGAGTCCCGCATAACCGCGTTCGCGGCTGTCGGTCATCTCCGGCTCATTCAAATAGACGCGTGCGATGCCTGCCTCGCGGAAGAGGTCGGCGAAGGTCATCACCGTCACGAGCACCATGTAGGCGCCCATGGTCTCGGGGCCGAGCTTTCGAGCGACCAGCACGCCAATGATCGGCGTGGCCAGCTTGGTAACGAGATTGAAAAGCAGGTTCCAGCCGAATCCGCGAGCGTAAGTTCCAGGGCTTATCGCCGTAGCGATTCAAGCACCTCCTCATAGACTTCTAGGCTGAGGCGAAGGTGCTTCTCGGCGGTGGGTGGATCTGCCCAGAAGTGGTCGTAGGCAGCTTGGCCGATGCTTTCGTTAATCTCGTCGTCGAGCAGCAGGGTCATTTGCTTGCGCAGGTGCTCGGCGTCGCCGGAGCGGAAGAGGAGGCCGTCGATGCCGTGGCGGATCGTCTCGGAAGCAGCGCAGACATCGGAGCTGATGACGGGCAGGCCTAGCGATTGCGCTTCTTGAACGGCCAAGGGTTGTCCCTCGTACCATCTCGACGGGAAGACTAGGGCTCGTGATTGCCGCATGAGCTCGCGGACTTCGGGGCCGCTCTTCCATCCGAGCATCTTCAGGCGCGGGTTTTGGGCTTGCAGAGGGGCTTCTTCGGGTCCCGAGCCCACTATCCAGACCTCGCAGTTCATAGCCTTGGCTGCTTCAGCAAGAAGGTCCGCTCCCTTCTCCTTCGTGAGCCTGCCTGCAAAGAGAAAGGGTGCGTTCTGTTTCAGCTTCCGCGGTCCCTCTTTCGGGAGGCTTAGGGCGTTCGGAACCAGAGAGGTCTTGGTTCCCTCGGGCAGGTAAGGCTGCAGGATTCTTCGGCTGAAGTCGGAGAGGAAGATTGCGTGAGCGAATCCGTTTGGCGTCACGCCGATGCTCTTCTGGCAGCTTCCCTTCGCGAGGTGCCATGTCTTGCCGGGGATGCTTTTGCTCTCGGTGCACAGGGTGGTTGCGCACCCTGTCGAGAGCGCTTTTTTGCCGCAGGGAGCGCCTGTGTTGTAATTGTAGAAGCCACTGTAGGGGCAGGCGATGGAGTAGTCGTGCGCGGTGTAGACGACTGGGAATCCGCGCTTGACTGCTTCCCTAACGACGCTGCCAGTGAGGTTTACGCTGAAGGAATGAATGTGGACGACGGTGTGCTGAGGCTCGAGGTCAGAGATGAAATCGCCAAATTGAGAGGCGGCAGTGCCGTTCCACAGGCTCTGAGTCATCCTCTTCAAGCCACCGCTCTTGATCAGGTCGAGCCCGTCTTCCAGGGTTTTGCACGTGAGGTTAGATGGTGGAATCTCCGGAGGGTTGAACGGACCCGTCGCGGCGAACACTCTGACATCAACTCCGTACTTGGCCAAGACCAACGCGCTGCGAAGCGCCGCGATGCTCGCGCCGCCCTTTGCATCCGCCGCTTCCGAGACGATGACGACTGTTCGCAAGAGCGATGGAACTACCGTGCCCGTGCAACTGCCGAAATGTCCTGATAATGCGGATTGGTCTATACGGTCGAGGTCTGGCGAACAAGGCGGGGATAGGACGCTATACGCGCGAGCTTTTCCGCGCCCTCGCCCAATTAGAGAGTCCACATGAATTTGTAGTCTTCGCGGGTCCGAACGTTCCCTTGGCGGATATTCCTGCTTCGTTTGAGGTGGTGAAGCTTGGGGGGAACGGGGACCGGGTTATTGAGGAGCAGCTCCATCTGGCTCGGTCCTTGGCTTCTGCTCGGCTCGATGTTTTTCACAATCCCGATTTCACGTTGCCGCTTCGGTTGCCGCGGAGCTTGAAGACGGTCGTGACCATTCACGATGTGGCTTACCTTCGCTTGCCGAAGAGCAACAGCGTTCGGAGCAAGGTTTTGCTGGGGCTGCTGGTGCCGAAGTCGGTGCGGCGGGCGGATGCGATTATCACGGTGAGCGAATTCAGCAAGCGGGAGGTGGTGGATGTTTATCGGGCACCCGCCTCGAAGATCACGGCTATTCCAAACGGGGTCGATCCTCGTTTTCGGCGGCAGTCTCCGGAGGAGATTCAGCGGATTCGGGAGAAGTACGGGCTGCCGTCAAAGGGGCTGGTTTTGTATGTGGGCGGGATCGAGGAGCGGAAGAATTTGGAGCGTTTGGCGGAGGCGGTGGCTCTGCTTCCGGGAGTGACGCTTGCGATTGCCGGCGGGAAGAACCGTGGCGGAGAGCAGATCATGGATTCGGTTCGTTCGATCCTAGGTGGGCAGTCGGGGGGATTAACCACAAAGGCACAAAGGCACAAAGATGAGAGGTTGCTCGAACTAGGGTTCTTCCCTGATGAAGATTTGCCGGGGCTGTATGCGGCGGCGGATGTTTTTGCCTATCCTTCCCTGTATGAAGGCTTCGGTATCCCGCCACTCGAAGCGATGGGGTGCGGAACGGTGGCCGCTGCTTCGAATGCCACATCTGTACCGGAAGCCGTAGGCGATGCGGCCGTTATGTTCGCTCCTCTCGATGTTCGCGCAATGAGTTGCGCCATAAAGCAAGCGCTTACAGATATTGACCTCAGAAAGACCTTGATCGAACGAGGAACGGCGCGGGCGGCGAGCTTTACTTGGGCGTCCGTGGCTCGGCAGACCATGGATGTATACAACCGTCTAGCTATTTGATTCAAATCGCACCTCCCATCCGTCTTCAACTGAAGTGGCAAGAACCCTGCTGATCGGCAATCCGCAGGTGACCTGGCGCGAGTGGCTGAAGGAGCATCGTGGTGGGGCGGAACTGTTGTGCCTCGATCCGGCGGACCCGGTGCAGTTCACTCCAGGCTTGCTGAACCTCACCCAGGGACAGAAGCGCGTGTATTCCCGCTTCTACGGCTCCGTCGATCCTCAGCGGCAGCCGCATGTCATCGTCGCGGCAGCGGCGCAAGCGCTCAATGTTGCTTCGGACAATCTGATCGTTCAGACATTCGCCTATCGTCCATCGCCGGTCTTGCGCCAAACGCTCGCGCTTCTCTCCCAGCTCATCCGTGCCGACAGAATCCTGATTGCGAACGGCACCGATATCGACCAGAGTGGCTTCCCGGTCGGACCGGAGCAGGTGGAACTCGAGCGGGCGTTGCCGCCGATGGTGCAGCACGCACAGCGCAAGGCTCAGTGGTTAAAGCTCATCGAAGAGTGCGAGCGACACACGATCGATCTTCGCCGTGTGACCGTCGAGGGTGCCCGTTTCGGCTCGGGACGAGCGATGAACGCGGACCAGCGGAAGGCGGCGGGGCTTGCCTCGGCGGTTTACGTGGAGGTAACGGGGTCTACGCTGCTCATCGTGAGCGACGCGGAGGTGGAGGAATCGACGATTAGCCTGGCGCTGGACTATGCCGGGTGCTCAAAGGCAGTCTTAGCAGAGCCAGGGCTTTATCGTAATCTGATGTGCAGCTTCGCCAACCAGGCGGGCGAAGACTTCGGCACGGGCATTCTGCTGGAAATCGACTGGCTCTCCATGCGGGCGCAGGTTCTCTCCACCGCCGTCGCCCCGGCACCCGTGAAAGTCCTGCGACTCGGCTCACTCAGGGTCGACGCACAGGGCAGAGAGTTGGGGGAGACCAGGCCGTGGCAGGTATAATTTGAACCTAATGAGGCTCTTTGTCGTGCGTCACGGGCAGACTGCCTGGAACCTGGAAGGACGCGCGCAAGGGCACACCGATATTCCACTCGACGACATCGGCCTCGATCAGGCCCGCGCACTCGCGGCAGGCTTTGAAGCCGAAGTCGAGATCACCAAGGTCTTTACCAGCGATCTCCTGCGAGCAAGCCAGACGGCACAGACCCTTGCGGATCGGCTTCGCGCCGACCTTATTGCGAGAGTCGAGCTGCGGGAACGTAGCTTTGGCGACTTCGAAGGCAAGACGTTTGCCAGATTTGGGCCGAAGCTGGTTCAGCTGGCGAAGGATCAAGGCATCCATCAGATGCACGTGACACCCCCGAACGGCGAAACCTGGCAGCAAGTCTGGGATCGCCTCGAACCTTTCACAAACGAGCTTCGAAATATGCAAGAGAACTGCGTGGTGGTAACCCACGGCGGCACCGGATCGTTGCTCATGGCGCAGCTCGTGCAAGGCACGTTTGAGACGTGTCGGTCTTTTAGCTTCGGCAACACCGGCATCATGGAACTCGAAAGGCGACCTGAAGGATTTTTCAAGATTCTGCGCTACAACGACACCTCACACCTGGGAAGGAGCGCGGCCCTCAGTGGAAGCGTGGAAGGCTCGACTCGTTAGGTCCTGGCCCTGCGTCGCCTCCGCGGCGCTGGTCTTGCTCGCGTTTCCTCCGTTCAACCTGGGGCTGCTCGTGTTCGTGGCGCTTGTGCCATGGCTGATCAGCTTGCGGCAGACGAATGGTCGGCAGGCATGGAAGTCGGGCTACTTCTTTGGCCTGCTCATGGGCCTTGGCCAGCTCTACATGCTCGGAACGCTTGCCTACAACTGGACCGGCAGCGTCCTCGTGGGGCTGCTTCCGTGGCTGCTTGCATCTTTTGCCTACGGTGTTTACTTTGGCCTTACTGGCGTTCTGATCTCCAAATGCTTCGCAAGGGGCTGGTTTTGGCTGATCCCGATCGTGTGGGCAGGGGTAGAAGTGTTTCGATCGTACATCCCCGTCTTCGCGTTTCCGTGGGGCATCCTGGCCACACCACTCTGGCCGCTCACGCCTGTCGTTCAGTCTGCTCACTACGGGATGATCTTCCTGGTGTCCGCTTGGGCGGTGACTGCCAACCTGGCGATCGCCATGTTGATGGAGGGGGAGGGATATCGAAGAGTGCGGCCGCTTTTCTGGGCGTTCGGTTTGGTGACGCTGCTTTCCATCTACCGCTACTCACAACCCGAGACCGGCAAGAAGTTCACGGTGACCGCAGGCCAGCCTGGAGTCGATCTGGCATTCGGTCCGGCTAAGACCCGCAACGAGGATCTCCGGGCAACCATTCAACCCATTCTCGACAAGGCGGACAAGGATGGCACGCAGCTTGTCGTTCTCCCGGAGGGTATCGCAGACGCTCGCCGGATGCCGCCGACGACCCCATTTGTGCCCGGTAAAGCACCCCTCCTGGTTGGCGCACCTCGAGGTTTCGAGCCGACCTACCAGAGTGCACTGGGCTATGAGAGAGGCTGGAAGTTTGTCGACAAGACCCGGCTCGTCATTTTCGGCGAGTTCGTTCCCGGCAGGGATCGTTTCCCTTTCATTGCGGCTGCTCTCAAGCTTCCCACCGGCGACATGAGTGCAGGCACGGAGGGCACGAAGAGCATGAAGATCGCGGGGATTACGGTCGGTCCGGTGATTTGCTTTGAGGGCCTCTTTCCGGACATTGCCTACCGGCAGGCGTTGAATGGGTCGCAGCTACTTGCGGTTATCAGCATTGACGATTGGTACTTGGGCACGATGGCTCCGGATCAGCTGCGTGCCCTCTCCATTTGGCGAGCTATCGAGACGGGGCTGCCGCTCGTGCGGTCGGCTTCACTCGGTTACACCTTGATAACCGATGGAAAAGGCAGGGTTTTGGCCCAGGCTCCCGTTAAGGAAGCGCGCTCATTGCATGAAGAATTGATCCTTCCGGAGCGTTCGCCGATGTCGCCGGCGGCCGCGGCATTTCCTGTCGGAGCACTCGCGATCGCCATTGTGATGCTTCTCATTCCGCGACAACGAAGAGGCGGGCGAGAGCTTCAAGCCGGCTGATCGGCAACAATTGAAAGCGGATGACTAAAGCGAAGGCTCGAATCGTCGTGCTTGGAGGCGGATTCGGCGGTGCCTATGCCGCTCAGACGCTGGCGAAGAGAAAAAACGCTGATTTTGAGCTAACGGTGCTTGATCGGAACAACTTTTTGCTGTTCTATCCGTTGCTCGTGGAGGCGGGAGTTGGGGCGCTGGAGCCTCGGCACGTGGTAGTGCCGCTCAGGCGATTTATGCCGGACACGGACTTTCGGATGGCTGAGGTCAACGCTGTGGATGTGAAGAGGCAGGTAGTGAGCTATCGCGTGATTGGTAGCGACATTACCGAGGAAATGGCTTACGATCACTTGATTCTTTCTCTTGGCTCGATTACTCGACTCGCGCCGATACCAGGGCTGGCTGAGTATGGATTTGAACTCAAGTCGTTGACGGACGCGGTTGAGCTGAGGGATCGTGGCATTCGACAGCTCGAGCTTGCAAACACTATTTCAGATTCGAAAAAGCGCCGCGACTTGTTGAGACATGTGGTTGTTGGTGCCAACTTTACGGGCATCGAGTTCGCCGGCGAATACCAGGCATTCATGGCGGATACGGCCAAGCATTACCACAACGTGCAGGCCGAAGAGGTCGAAATGGTGGTCCTGGAGCATGGCAAGCGCATATTGCCATCCGTCCGGCCGGACCTGTCGGAGTGGGCGGAAAGGGTGCTTACGAAGCGCGGCGTGGACATTCGGCCAGAGACAACGATCACGGAGATTGGCGAAGACTACGCGGTGCTCACGACCGGCGAACGGCTGGCGACGGGAATGGTTGTGTGGGCGGCGGGCATCGCACCGAACCCGCTAATCTCGCAGATCGAAGGGCTTCCAGTCAACTCCAAGGGCTACATCGATTGTGAGCCGGACCTGAGGGTGAAAGGGTTTGAGAACGTCTGGGCGGTGGGGGATTGTGCGACCGTGTACCAGAGTGATGGCATGCCCTTTGCAGCGACCGCGCAATCGGCGAGCCGGCAGGGTCCGCGTGCGGCTAAGAACATTCTGGCGAAGTTCGGTGGCAAGCCCACACAGGCCTTTCAGTACAAGGCGCTGGGCTCTTTCGCCGCCATCGGTCACCGGTCCGCTGCCGCCGAGGTGCTCGGCTACAGCTTCAAGGGATTCATCGGCTGGTTTCTTTATCGAGGCACTTACCTGATGAAGATGCCAACCCTCGCGATGAAAATCCGCATTGCGATGGACTGGTTCCTCGAGCTGATCCTGAGAAGTGAAGTGGTGCAGCTAGGCGTCCACCGCCCGCGGAACGACTAATCTGCCGTTGCCGCGGCAGCGGGTGCAGGGGCTGCGGGTGGAGTTGCGTGCTCGGCAGTCGTTGGCGCGGCTTCGGTTTTTGTTTCCGCTTTGGACTCTGCTGCCTTGGCGGAGTAATCGTTGATGTGGAAGCCGGAGCCTTTGAACATCACCGCAATTGGCTGGATGAGCCGCTTGACAGTGCCCTTGGAGCCACACCGGCATGAATCCAGTGGATCCTCGATAATCCGCTGTTCGGCCTCGAAGGTCGAATTACAACTGCTGCACTCGTAGACGTAAGTTGGCATGTATATAGATTTTCCCCATGGAGGGGCCTAGAATCTACTACGTGCGGTTCTTTGCGCTTGAAGCACTCACTCGTCAGGATAGGCGACTGGGGAATAGACGTTGAATGTGCGATTCGGGCCGATCACCTGATGCTTGGCACCTGCGGGAATAAGCACGACGTCTCCGGGCTGGAGATTCGCCGTTTTGCCCTCGCACTTGATGGAGCCGCCGCCTTCCAGCACCACGAGCGTTTGGTCGGCTTGCGGGTGATCGGTGCCGTATTCGCCCGAGGTTTCCCCTTCCTTCAGCACCATCAAAGCGACTTGCGTTCGATCGGTCGTGTGCAGGACCTCGAACTGTTCACTTCCCTCCGCCAGTTCCTTTCGCTCAAGAACTTTCATCAGGCTGCATATCCATAGTCGTTCGTGGCGTGTGCGCCGTACTTTCGCATGAGCTGCTCGATAACGGCTCGGTCTTCCGTCTCGGCGAGATGCACCGACAGGATCGCTCCGCCAGCCTCGACCGCCCTTTGATAATGCGGGATGTCGTGCGCGGGCACACCTTGGTCCTTTAGGTAGCCTACGACTCCGCCGGCGACTGCTCCGGCACCTGCGGACGCCGCGAGGGCCGCGCTGGCGATCGCCAAGGCTCCACCGCCCAAAACGAGACCAAAGCCAGGAACAGCGAGGGCTGTGACAGCCGCAAACGCACCTACTCCCAGACCAAACAAGGCACCTTTCTTTGCCGCTTCCCCCGCGTCTTCGATCGTTGTAGTGCTTATTCCTGTCTTGGCGGCTCTCTCGGGGTCGTAGGAGCGCGGTCCAATTGTGCGGTCGGAGTCTCTCGTCTCGTCGCCATCGAACCGGTTGACATCAAGGCCTTCGTCCGGCTCGTTCCGAAGCAATTCCACCT
>JBGGMI010000090.1:0-3378 GCA_041288075.1 Fimbriimonas sp. | reverse complement strand
GCAGGTCGGCTATATCAACGCGCATGGAACATCGACCTATTACAACGACAAGCTCGAAACCGCCGCTATCAAAAGCGTTTTTGGCGAGAATGTACCCCCGGTCAGCTCGACGAAGTCGATGATCGGGCACACGCTCGGGGCAGCGGGCGCGATCGAGGGCCTGATCTGCATTTTGGCGATGCGGGACGGCAAGCTGCCGCCGACGATCAACTACGAGAATCCTGATCCGGAGTGCGATCTGGACTACATTCCGAATGTGGCGCGCGAAGCGCCGGCGGAGTATGCGCTGTCGAATTCGTTCGGGTTTGGCGGGCACAACGTTACGCTGTTGATCAAGAAGGGCTAATCTCTTAGCTTCCATGCCTGAGGCACCTCCTTCCGAGGGTGAGTTGGGATCGGTAATATTGGATGCGAGTGATGAGAACGCTACTGCTGATAACTGGCTGCGCGTTGGCTCTTGTAGGGTCTGGATACCTTCTGTACTTGCCCGTTCGATGGCGCGTCTTTGAAGCGGAACGTCTCGATTATACGGCAAGGTTCAATCAATCAAAATTGCACACTGTAAAGGGCCTAGAGCCACCAGCGTATTGGATGTTTATCCCAAAAATAGGAGTCGCCGTGGAAGCTACTGTCGCAATTCTGGTTCTTAGCTCAGGCGTCGGACTTGTTATTCTTGCCGCTCCATTTCACAAGCCGCGGGCCAAGCTGGTTGAGTTGAGTCGGAAGGGACAGTGAGTCCCAGGATCGGACACTGTTTATGGGCAAGATGCCCAATTTGTGACAAGCCATTTCCCAAGCCTGTTCGCAGCGAGCCCGGTCGCGGTGCTTTGACGGAAGTCTTTGATGCGATAGCACCTGTCTGGTTATGCGCCGTAATATGCGCTTTGCTGTTGTTGCGAACCATCCCAGGATTTGAATGCAAGAAGTGTGGGACTCAGTGGACTTGGCTGTGAGTTAGTGTGCGCTCTCCAAATGCCGGAGAAGATGCTTTCGGATGAGGCCATTACATATCGCATTAGCACAGTTGGATGTAGCGCCCGACATTCTTGCTAAGTACAATGCGATCCATGCCGCAAGCAGAAGGATCGCTCTATTCAGAACTCGGAGGCTTTGACAAGATCTTGTCCCTCACGACTCGCTGGCATGAACGGTGCCTCGCGAACCCGGATGCCGCGCATCCGTTCGAGCATGAACTGCATCCTCAACACAACATCAGGCTCGCCGCCTACTTGGCAGAAGCCTTTGGAGGTCCGAAGCTGTACACGGCGGGTTATGGCGATGAGACCCATGTCCAGCGCATCCATGCCTGCAATGGAGATCACCGGGAGCTCGATGAAGCCTGTCTCGCAGAATTCGAGGGAGCTCTTGCCGACGTCGGGATCACGGGCCACGCGGCGACGCGCGCGAGCGGTTATTTCCGAAGTGCCACGGAGGGCCAGCGGTCTTGGGCTTCTTCAGGATCAGTGGTGCCGGATGGTTTGCCGTTCAATCACGCTTCGTCGCAAACAAATTCTTAACTTTCAGAATATAATGAAAGCATGAGTCACGTGAGTGCTCTGCTTACCGCCAAGAACCTGGTGATGGTTCTTGTCGCGATTATCGGAAGCTTGTTCTTCGGTGCCTCGCTTTCCACCTCAGTCGGCTCGGAAGCTCTCGGGAGTGCGCTTTGGCTGACGATCTGCGCAGGCCTAGGTTGGGCAGCACTGATTCCAGCGCTGGTCCAGATTTCGCGAATTCCGCTCCACGAGATTCTCACTGACTGTCTGGTCAGCATCTGCTTCGGTGAAGCGGTGCTCGCAGTCGGTGCGGTAATGAACTGGACCCACTTGGTCAGCGGAATCCCCGCCAACGCCCTGATCGTGCTCTGCTCGAACATCGTCATGGCAGGAGTGCTTGCGGCTAGGCTTCAAAGGCGCGCGTTCCCGGTTTGGAAGACGCTTATCGTCTGGATTCTAGTACTCGACGGAGTGGGTGCGCTTGCGTTTTGGCTGCTCGGGTTTCTCCTTCAGTGGAGCGGGCGATGAAAAACCGGATCACCATGGCGGGCCACATCGAGCCCTGTTGGCTCTTCGTTTTTCGAGGAGAAGCGGAACGGCTGCGAGAGCTGCTTCCAGAGCCGCTCAACCTTCTCACCGAAAAAGGTTTCGCGTTCGTAAACGTCGTCGTCTGTCACCTCCGTGGCATGCGTCCGGCGGCGATGCCGATACGGGCGGGGCTTTCCTACTGGCACATCGCCTACCGACTTTACGCCGAATCTCCCGGGCAGCAGGGGCTGTACTTTATGCGCAGCGACGCCGACAGTCCGCTCATCGTGGCTTCCGGCAACCTCCTCACCAGCTTCCACTTCCATCACGCAAGGGTGCGAGTGCAGGGCAGGCATATCTGCATCGAAGCAACCGGAGCAAACCTTAGCGCAACGATCTCGGAGGAAGAGCAGACGACGCTCGCTGCCGGGTCGCCGTTCGGCACCTTGCGGGAAGCAAGCGAATTCCTCAAGTACAAGCCTGCGGCCCTTATCCCGGTCGGAGGCAAAACCCACGCGCTGAGAATCACGCGGGACGAGGCGGCGTGGAAGAGCCGGCTCGTGCAGGTCGAGGATGCTCGCTTCGAATACCTCAAAGGACTGGACCTGCAACTCGAACTCTGCTACGAGGTCGAGCCGATCGATTATGTTTGGAATCGCGCGGAGGTGCTCGCGTGAGGGTGCTTGTTGCAGGAGGAACCGGTTTCATCGGCCGAGCCGTCGTTGCCGCTTTGAGAGATAGAGGAGACGAAGCGATGGTGGCTACCCGAACTCCCCGAGAACCGGGACAGGTCGATTACCAACACCTGCCGGAGCACGCCGATGCCGTTGTCAACCTGGCAGGCGAATGGGTCGCGGGCCTTTGGACGCCGGCCAAGAAGCGGGAGATCATCCGCAGCCGTGTGGAGACGACGCGCGCGATCGTCGACTGGATGCTCGACTGCCCGGACCACCTCCCCGTCCTCGTCAGTTCTTCGGCTGTTGGCTACTACGGACATCGTCCGGGCGAGGTGTTGACGGAAGAGTCCGCCTACGACCCGCGAGACGCCTTTAGGGGCCGAGTTTGCAAAGCCTGGGAGGCAGAGGCGCTGCGAGCCAAGGACCTCGGTGCCCGGGTCGTACTCGCCCGCATCGGAGGCGTGCTGGATATGAACGGCGGCCTAATCAAGCTCTTCGAACCCCTCATGCGCCGCGCCCCCTTCCTCATCCCACCCGCTGCCGATAAGCAGCTCTCCTGGATATCGCTGGAAGATACGGTTGGGTTGATCCTCTTCGCATTGGATCATCCGTCGGTACACGGCCCGCTCAACCTCACTGCTCCAAAGGCCACGACTTACGGACAATTCGTGGCCAGG
>JBGGMI010000089.1:0-2722 GCA_041288075.1 Fimbriimonas sp. | reverse complement strand
CGCGCGCCGAGCCGGAGAGCGTGGCGCTCCGGAGTCCATTGCGCTTGGCAGTTGTCTTCGGCTCAAGGACTGCCACAAGCGAGTTACCGGTCGCGACGAGGTTCTGGTTCTTAGCTCGATCGAGATTTGTAAGCGTGACCGGGCCTGTGAGATTGATCAGACCATCGACGGTTCGGTTCGTGTAGTCGCCGCGAGAACCCACCATTCGGGTGACTCGGCTCCCTTGAGGCGTTGTCACGGCTTTAGTGATATCCACCCCACCCGTGGCGATTGCCTTGCGAATTTCACTCTTCTTCGCATCGGCTTTCGTTGGAACTGCGTCGAGGGTTACCTGTTTTGAAGCCATCTTCAGACCCTGCACCTTGTCGTCGATGACGACGCTTCCGGTGAGCGTGAACTTGTAAACGGGTCCGTCCAATTGGGTGAAACGAGCGCTCTTTCCAGTAACTGTAAGGGAGCCAGCCTGATCCGTATATCGGAAGACGCCCTGAGCCAACGCTATCGAAGCGAACAGCATGGGGAGCATTCCGAGAAGTGGTCGTTTAGCGAGCATCGTTCTTGAACATGTCAGGTGTTGAGACCACCTTCAGGTCGGGTGTGGTCCACACTTCTTCCAAGCCGCTGACGGTGCCGGAAGGACCGACAATTCTTACGTTTCCGAGCGCCTTCACGAGCTTCTTCCCGGCTTCGTATCTGATCCGGTCGCATGTCAGGGTGGATTTCATCTGCTTCGAGACCACCGTCGCGTGTCCTTCCAAGATGAGCACTTCGCTGTTCTTGTCGCCGGTTGACCGGTCCGCGCTGAAGGTCGAGGTGATGTTGTTGCCCCTGAAGATGTCCCCCGTTACCGTTGATAGCTCTCCGGAGAACTCGCCGCCCTCTTTGTAGACTTGCATGACGGCCGACTTCCATCTGACGGTCCAGAGGCGATCGCGATTCTGTTTGCCGCCGAACCGCTCTCCCGAGCCTTCTCCCAGGTTGATGACCTGGCTCTCGGGCTTTTCGATGGGATTTGCCGGCTCTGCGGGAGGGGCTTTCTCGCTCTTTTTCGGGGCTGAGCAACCAGCGCATGCCAATAGCAACGCTATGAGAGCATAGGGAGTGCGGATACTTCTGCCCTCCTGGCGAATTTTCCTGTGTGTTGACCCGCGAGCTGGCCACAGGCTGCCGCAATGTCATGGCCACGCTCCACCCGTTGGGTGACGTTGACGCCTCGATTATCGAGAATGGATCGGAAGGTTCTCACGCGGTCATTCTCGGGACGTGCGAAGCCCTCTCCGGTGTCGACCCAGTTGAAGGGAATGAGATTCACCACGCTTGGAGTGCCTCGGATAATGCGCGCCAGCTCCTGCGCTTGCTCGGGCGTATCGGTCAGGTTCTTGATGAGCAGGTATTCAATCGTGATCTTGCGCCCGGTTGCCTTCTGATAGTCCTTCATCGCCTGCATGACCTCGGCTACCGGCCACTTGTGGTTGACCGGCATCAGCCGGTTGCGCACGTCGTCGAGCGGCGAGTGCAGGGAAAGCGCCAGATGGATCGGCATCTTCTCCTTTGCGAGCATGCGGATTTGAGGGACCAAGCCGACTGTTGAGACCGTGATATGTCGATACGAGAGGCCGATCTCTTCGTGCATGAGGCGAATCGCTTTGACGACATTCGGCAGGTTCAAGAGCGGCTCGCCCATGCCCATGAACACGACGTGCGAGATTCTGGAATCGGGTACTGCCTTACGCCGGACGCGCTGGAGCAGAAGGTATTGGCCGACGATTTCGCCTGCGGTCAGGTTGCGGTCGAAGCCGCCCAGGCCAGTGGCGCAGAACTTGCAGCCCATTGGACAGCCGACTTGACTGGAAATGCAGCAGCTCACCCGCTCCGCATACGGCAGCAGGACGCATTCGTACACCTGCTCATCTCCGTTGTGAACGAGCAGCTTGTCGACGTTGTCGGTGGAGACACGGTGAGCTGCGATTGAAAGTGGGGTGGTTTGGAAGCGAGCGTCGAGCTCGTCTCGCAAATCCTTCGGCAGATCGAGCATCTGCTGAAAATCATCTTCGGCGCGGGCGTACAGGTGGTGAGCGATTTGCTTGGCGCGCAACTTGGCGTCTGGCCGAAAGCTCAGTGCCTCCGCCAGTTCCTCACGCGTCATCCCCACCAATACCGGCCGCGAATCCACAGCCGGAATGTACCTTTCACTTAACACTCCATATCCTTACGCCACCCAGGCGGCTCCAGCCTCGATCAATAAAACAGCAGTCCAACAACCATGAATGCAGTTTCGCGTTATTACACGCTTGCAAGAGTTGCGGCCTCGTTGGCTCTGGTGCTCTTTCTCGCGGCGATTGTGCTCCGGATGATTGTCGTCGCGACCGTCATCGTCGTGCTGCTGCTGATAGCTGCCGCGTTCTATTTCGTCACATCCGCCGCGCGAGTGCGACGGCATCAACGCCAACAGTAAACTCATCGAATGGCTTTCACCATTGCTTGCGCTCAATTCGCTCCCCGCAAAGCGGAAGTGGAAGCCAATCTAGATCGCATCGCGGAGATCGCGCTGCAGGCTCAGAGCGAGCAGGTCGACCTTCTGCTCCTCCCAGAAACCTCGACGAGCGGCTACTTTCTCGAAGGGGGAGTCTTAGAATCCTCGCTTACGGGCGCGCAACTCGTAGAGGGCCTCTGGCAGCGCCTTGGGAACTCGATGACGCGGCCGCTGGACGTGGCCGACGCC
>JBGGMI010000088.1:0-11202 GCA_041288075.1 Fimbriimonas sp. | reverse complement strand
GTTTACGGTTCGGGCGGTGGCGGGGGCTCCGATATCGATGCCGCTGGTTTGGGATCAGGTTCAGAAGATTTATCCGAGCGACTTTACTTTGCACAACGTGCCGGAGTACATGGCGGCGCACAAGGATCCTTGGGGGGCGATCTTGGAGGATCGGCAGGAACTGCCGCTCTGACGTTCCCAAATGCCGTTCCCAAGTGAGAGAGGTGGCTTCAAGATGATCATCATCCCGCTCCCCTCTACGGGTTGGGACGGGATGATCATGCGTTGATTCGGGTGATTCGGCTCGCACTCACCTATATAAGATTCAAGATGCGATTTCGTCAACCATCTCGGAAGAAAATTCTTAATTTTTTCTTCGCGATATCCTTGCTTCGTCTTGAGGATGCGTCACGTGCTTCCTAAAGTTGCTGCCTTTAACGCCCGCAGGCTCGCCGCACTCTAAAGGGTCACGAACCACTCGTGCATTCTCGTGTCATCCGTTAGCTCCGGGTGGAAAGAGGTTCCGATTCGGTTTCCCTGGCGGACGGCTACTACTTTATCGTTGTAGCGGGCGAGCACTTCTGCTTGGTCTCCGACTCTGGTGACGATTGGGGCTCGGATGAAAACGCCTACAACCGGCGTGTCCATTCCTTTGATCGGCAGCTCGTCTTCGAAGCTGTGGACCTGGGCTCCGAAGGCGTTTCTCTGGACGGTGATGTCGAGGAGGTCGAGGGTGTATTGGTCTCGGCCCTCGACTTCTTTGGCCATCATGATCATGCCCATGCAGGTCCCCCAGACGGGAGTGCCTTGGTTGGCTCTTTGTTTGATGGCTTCGCCGAGGCCGTAGCGCTCCATTAGGAGGCCGACGGTGGTGCTTTCGCCTCCGGGGATGATGATTCGGTCTACATCCTCGAGGTCTTCGACGGTGCGGACTTCTTGGGCGGGGGCTCCGATGGCTTGGAGGGCTTTCAGGTGTTTTTCGAAGTCGCCTTGCACGGCGATGACGCCGACCTTCATCTGGACTCCAGTGTACCGAGTGCGTTTTTGGACCTTTCCGTCCCCATATCCCGGCTATATCCGTCCCTGGGGGGATTGGAGGTGTTTTTGGGACGGATCGCGGAACAGTGGAATCGCGGAGCCTCTACCTATTAGGCGTCAATGTGCGTTTTTGTCAACCACTTTTGAGAAAAAACCCCTAACTTTGAGTAAGGGGGTTAGGAGGTAAGGGTTAAGGACGGGGAAACGGAAGGCGGTGCGCTTGGCTTCCGGAGGAGATGCCCCCAGGGATGGGGGCACTACGGGTTAGACTTCTGCTTGTGATCGATATTATCGGTGCGGCCTTCGACCTTTGTGGGCTTTGGGAGGGGAGTCGGTTGGGGCCGGCGGCTATTCGGTTGGCGGGGCTTCAGAGGACGCTGGAGGGGATGGGATATGAGGTTAAGGACCTTGGCGATATCTCTTGCAAGGAGCTTCCCTCGGAGGAGGGGCTGACGAATTTTAGTTCGCTGCTTGCCTGCGTTCGCGATTTGCGGCATTTATCGCTGCTGAGCCTGCAACAGGGGCGGCTGCCTTTGGTTTTGGGCGGAGATCACACCTTGGCGGTGGCCGGGGTGAGTGCGGCGCTGCAGCATTACGGAGAGGGCGTGGGGCTGCTTTGGATCGATGCTCACGCCGACATCAACACTCCAGGAACGTCGACGACGGGGAATTTGCATGGAATGCCCTTGGCGGCACTAGCGGGAATGCCGAGTGGGGTGGAGGGGGTCGAGGATGAGCAGTGGCGACAGATTTTGCACGCTCTTGAGCCCGGGCCCCGGCTGAAGCCGGAGCGGATTGCCTGGTACGGGATTCGGGACGTGGACGACGCGGAGAAGCCTCGGCTGACGGGGCTGGCGATCACGATGCATGAGATCGACCGGTATGGGATCGTGCAGACACTGGAGCGGTTTGACTCCTGGCTTCGCTCTACCAACACGACGCATCTGTGGGTGTCGTTTGATGTCGATGCTTTAGACCCGGTGTTGGCGCCAGGGACGGGTACGGGGGTTCGCGGTGGATTGAGCTATCGGGAGGCGCATCTGATGGCGGAGCTGATGTGGGAGGCTACGCAGAAGGATGGGTGTCCCTATCGCCTGGCTGGATTGGACGTGGTTGAGACGAATCCGCTTCGCGATACGAACAACTCGACGGCTCTGATGGCGGTGGAGTGGATTGCGTCGTTGTTGGGGAAGAGCATTGTGTGAGGCGTTCGGCGTTGGGCGTTGGGCGTTTGGATGGTTTACAATGCAGGGATGAGGATGCGATTCTCCTTTGGAGTCTTCGTTGCGGCTTTTGTTAGTTTCTTTGCGCTGGCTGGATGCTTGTTCGCTGAGCCGGTGCAAGGTTCGGGGGTTGTTCAAGATGCGCCGCTGAAGTTCGCCAACGATCGCTTTTTGGACGAGCATTGGCGGAAGCATGGGCTGAATCCGGCGGAGTTCAAGCCGACCCTTAGCCGGGAAGAGTATTTGAAGGCGGCGCGGGATTTCTTCGCTTTGAAGCGATCCGAGGTGGAGATCAAGGAGCGGCCAAACGGGGATGTGCTGCGGTATCGGATCTCGACGAACGAGTTCGGTGTGCTGAGCTCGCGGAAGGTGATCCGGACTTACTTCCGACCGGATAGCGGGATTCGGTATTGGAACCGGCAATAAGCTTTTGGTGCCTTCCAGTGGGACGGACTTCGCTCAAATTTGCAAGGCCGATGACGCGACGTCAGCCTTGTGAAAACTCGTCAGAATAGGTGTATGCCACGGATTCCACCGGAGTTGACGTCTATCCTGTCTAGCGATCCGGAAACGCTTAGCGGAGCCGTTTGCTTCAAGGACACCAGGATTCCGGTGCGAATCCTCTTTGACCATGTCAATCACGGGGTGTCACTCGACGAATTCTTGCTAGGCTTTCCCAGCGTGTCGAGAAGTGATGCATTGCGGGTTATGGCCTGGCAAGAGAAGCTCGCTTTGGATGTCTTGGAACCAGCCTTTGGATGAAGATCCTCCTCGACAACTGCGTAGATTGGCGGTTCGCACGTGAGTTATCGGATCACGAAGTCATCCACTCTAAGGAATTGGGTTGGGAGAGACTGACGAACGGAAAGTTACTGGAAGCAAGCGAGCGCCAGGGTTTCGAGCTGATCGTTACGGTGGACAAGGGTTTCCGTTACCAGCAAACTCTTGAAGGCAGGAGGGTTTCAGTCATCACGTTAGCTCCCGTCCTAACCAGTCTTGAACACCTCTTGCCGTTGCTGCCGAATCTGCTTTCTGCCATTAGCAACTTGGAGTCGGGGCTGTTTTTAACGATAGAACAGTGATTTGACTCGACACAGCTCAGAAGCAATCTGCGTCTCGAGCAACAATCTGCTCACTTGCAATCAGTCATCCCCGGAATGGGATCATCGAAGCCTGGGAGTATCTTAACTCTGCCTTTGGCCCAACCGCCCTGGCGAATCTGCCGCCCTGGCTTCTGCATGCGCAGGACGATCAATTCGACTCGTTCACCTTCTTCTAGATCTGGAATAAGAACGGAACCGTCCTTCCGCACCGTTGCTTCGAGGCGAATGGCTTCCATCTCTCTAGGATACATTGCCCTCGAAGGGGCCAATCTCGAGGCTGGCGTTCATCTGCCAAGCCAATTTACGACCTCGCCTTTACAGGTTTGCCCAAGCTCTTTCTTCCTCAGGCCGCAGCCAATCACGAGCGAGGCTTGATTCGGCGAGAAGCATTTCGTCTGTCATTCGAGCCCGTTTCAACTTGACGAACAGGATGAAGTCCAGCACTTCCTCTACTAGGGTTTCGGGGAGGGATTCAATCTCTCGGGTCAGCGTCTGACGATTGCCCATGATGTTTATTCTACGACGGCCAGGTTTCACGACAGTGCGGAGCAAACAAAAACCCTCCATATGCAGAGCACATGGAGGGCTAATTGACCGCCGATTAGCTGAGGACAGTTCTTGCCTGGGCGACGACGGCGCTGAATGCGGCCGGGTCGGCGATGGCTAGCTCGCTGAGCATCTTGCGGTTGATCTGGATGCCTTGCCGGTTGATGCCGCAGATGAGCTGGCTGTATTTGATGTCGTTCTGCGAACAGGCGGCAGTGATACGAGCGATCCAGAGGCGGCGGAAGTCGCGCTTCTTGGCTCTTCGGTCTCGGAAGGCGTATTGCCCCGATTTCATTACCTGCTCGTGAGCACGGCTGAAAACGTTCTTCTTACGACCCCAATAACCGGTCGCCTTCTCGATGATCTTCTTGTGGCGCTTGTGGCGCATTAGACCGCGTTTGACGCGTGCCATGGTGTGTGTTCTCCTTTGTGTTTACCGGTTCCCGGCCTCTTGGGCGGTAGCGGTAGAGAGTCGGGGAGAGGCGTAAGGCGTTAGGCGTGAGGTCCTCACGCTTGACGCTTCGCGCCTCACGCCTACATGACTAACAGTCGCTTAACGCGCTTCTGCTCGCCCCGAAACAGCGTGGGCTCCTGGTCAAGGCGGCGCTTTCTGGACGCGTTCTTGTGCAGGAACTGGTGGCTGTTGTACGCCTTGCGTCTCGTGATCTTGCCGCTGCCGGTGATCTTGAAGCGCTTGGACGCTGATTTGTTCGTTCTAATCTTTGGCATCTTTCTGCTCTGCCGAAAATCCCGAACCGCTATGCGCGGGTCGGGGACTGATGACTATACCTTTTCGGCCGCCAAATCTGCCGTTGCCTCGGGTGTCGCCGCTTCTGCGGGTTCCTGGGCAGCAACAGGTTGATCTGCAGGCGCCAATGCTTTTTTAGCTTCCCGCTTCTTAGGTTCAGGTGCCGGTTTGGCGATTGCCTGCTCTGTCTGCTCCTTTGGTTCAGCCGTGGCGGCTTCTGCGGGCTCTTGGGCGGCGGCAACCGGTTGCTCTGGCGCTGCTTCCGATGCTGGAGCTTCCCGCTTCTTGGACTCAGATGGCGGCTTTACATGTGCCTGCTTGCTCGGATCCTTCGCGTCCTTGTCTTTTGCGTCCTTCTTCTTGGCCGCAACTCCTGGCTTGGGATTGAGCACCATGATCATCAGGCGGCCGTCCAAGGTCGGAGTTCGCTCTACGGTGGCGTGATCGACGCACATTTCGGCGAACAGGTCGAGCTTCTTGCGACCCAATTCTGGGTGCGTGATTTCTCGCGCCTTGAACATACAGGTGATCTTGACCTTGTGGCCGTCCTCAATGAACCCAATCGCCTTCTTGGTCTGAAATGCCAGATCGTGCTCCGCGATTCGGGGGCTGATTTTGATGCCCTTGACCTCGAGCTGCTTGCTCTTTTTGTCTTTGCCTTGCTTGCCTTCAAGGTATTTATGCTTGCCGTAGTCGATGATCTTCGCGACGGGCGGATTCGCCGCTGCGGACACGAGGACGAGGTCGAGACCTTCGTCTTTGGCTAGCTGAAGAGCCTGGCGGCTCTGCATGATTCCGAGTTGCTCACCTTCGGAGCCAACGATTCGGAGATCGCGGTATTTGAGAACTCTCTGATTGATTTCGGGACCCGGCTCGGGGCGGGGCGGTCGTCTAAAGCCTGCTATGTTCGTTCACCTCTGGTTGCCATAAGTTTATGGATGCTCCAGTATAGCTTGGGACAGGGTTTGTGCCAAGGGTGTGTGGAGCATGGTTCCTACGCAGGTGGGACGTTCCGTGTCGCTGGGGGTTCCGTGCTCTCGTGTAATGGCGCAAGGTGTAGGAGGGCACGGGGGAATGCCCTCCAGCGGGTCGACTATATTCGTTCTCTCCAGCCTCTAAGGCGAAGGAAGATGATTGGGTCTGCACCAGGCATTGCGGGCGGCAGGTTCGTTCGCAGAGCAGGCACCTGATAGACGCTGGGCACGTTCGTTCCCATGTCGAACGTTGTGGCCACGAAAGTGCCTGCGATGGTGTTCTGCTTTTGACTAGTGATGGCGTTCTGCGCGTAAAACGCTCCGAGAATAGTGAGCTGCGAAGAGCCAGCGCCGGATGCCAGCTTGATCGAGTTTTTGGCGATAAAGCCAACTCGCGTGGTGACAGGGAACGAAAGACCGGCTGCGGGCCTAAAGTTGCCGTCTACCTTAATGGTTCCGGGGCAATAGAAGCTGCCGTTTCCTGAATAGCGAATCGTGTCGTTGGAACCGAGCTGGAATCCATCTGCAACCTTGACGACGCCAGTTATGTTTAAGATCGCTGGAGTCGTGGAGGTCTGCGGAGCAAACGTGATCGAGTTCCCATAAGTGTCGGGTCCATAAGAGAATGCTGCGGTTGTCGCGGTGATCGTGGTGATCGGAAGTGTGAGACTACGGGCATTCAGATACAGCTCTTCATTGGTCCACGATGTGCCGCTTGCGTCCACATAAGTCTTGGCGCCGACTCCCGAGAGGAGCGGCATTTGCACGTCCAATGACTCGATGTCATAAGCGTTTGTCGTTCCGTTATCGCTATACACGCTCGATGCACCCTTGTTGCCTGCCCAGCCGTCGTTGACATAAACGCCATCTAGGGTTCCCTTGCTCGTGCCGCCATCGATCGTGCCGGTTTGTCCGACCGTCGCCGTACCATCGAGAGACACCTTGCCGTGCTTCACGCGGAGTTCTGAAGAAAGCGTCTCGATACCGTTCTTCTTGGGCGAGGCTGATATTTGGGCCTCCAGAGCCGGATCCATACCGGTGTAGTTGTTGCCGATGAGGGCGCCTCCCGAGAAGGAGGAGCTCATGGCGCTTGCAATCACGGGGCTGTCGTATGTTCCGTTAAGGTTAATGTCGTTGTACGGCTCTGCCGAAGTCCACACGTTGTCGCCATTGGAGTCGGTAAAGAGCTCACCCGGATCCCATACACCGTTGCCGTTTCGGTCAGTAAACGTTTCAGCGCGCGTCCAGGTGCCATCGCCGTTTGTATCAACGTAAGGCTCACCTTCACCGAGCACGTGAACCGAACCGCGCATATCGACGTTTCCGTTGATGGACTGACCCGCCGCTCCCGAGCCTGCGAATACAGCGTTATTCCAGATTCCCAGGTCCTTTGCGCTCAATGAGCCACGAATGCTCTTAGTCTTTCCGAGGTAGGTGACCGTGGCAGTGATCCAGCCGAACGATGAGTCGCCCGAGGCCGGTGTCAACGTATAGGTGGCGGTGCAACCGGGGGCGATGCTATCGACGGTGGAGCTAACGGTGCCGGAATAGGTCGTGAAATTCCCGTAGTCGCCCTTCAATCGAACCACCGTCTCGTAAATACCGATCTCCATGACGGCCTGAGCCGCGTTGAATGCGATGGCATTCTTCTGATCCGAACGGGCTCTGGCCAGGCCACCCATGGAAAGGGCAGCAGCGCCGAGGCTCATCACGAGCAGCATTGAAACAACCATCAGCACGTAAACCATCGTGCCGCCTCTTTGACGTCTCATCCTTTGTAGTTCCTCAATAGGGTCGTAGTCTTTAGTCGCGTCGTTTTCCATTGGGTGCCCACCTGCTCACGAGAGATGAGGGTGATCGTAACCGCACGCGAAGAACCGATCGTTGTCATCTGAAAGACCGGATAGGCTTTGTTGTATTGCGACGAAGTCGGTTCCGGGTCAGTCCGGTAAAGATTGCGGCACAGCATCTTGTTGGTCACTCCGTCGTAAAGGTTGAAGGCGGTCCACTGCGTGATGAATGAGCGGGCGACGCCGTCGCTCACCAAAGGATCGAGCAGCTCCTTCTCCCCCGTTGCTGCGTCAACAGCCGTGGAAAGCTTCGGAAGCACGTAATCGATTCTGCTACCCGTTTCATTGATCGTCACAGACATGGCCGAGCGAAGTGCCTCGGACATATAACGCATGCCCTGAGACGTCTGGATCACGGTTTTGTCCGCTGCCACGGTGTTTCCCAAGCCTTGGCTCGCCGAAAGCATCAATGCGACGGTTCCGGCGATGACCATGAAAATAATGGTCGATGCCGAAACGAGTTCCGTAAGCGTGAAGCCGCGTTGCCGTCTCATCGGTAGCCTCCAAGGGCCGTGCCTGTTGTGTAAGTCATTCTTCCGCCTGGCCCAGACCACGAGATATCGATCTTTATCAGTTTTGAACTGTCCCCAACGTTGGTAATTGTTAATAGACCTTGCCCTTGTGGCAGCGCCTTGGCGGGACTCATGCTCCAACCATCATCGAGCGGCAGGTTGGTGAAGGAATAGGGGGATGCGCTTTGGTTGGGATCGACGAGGTTGAGCGCAATGAGGTTGCTGGACGTCAGAGTCGATGGTTTGAGCAAGAGTAGGTGCTCGATAAGGCGGTTGCCGATTCTGACCGCGATCGTTTGCTCCTGCGAAATCTTCTGGCTCCTCATCGTGACCGGGACGAGTGCGAAGTAGGCCAGGGAGCCTAGCACGAGGAGCGCCGAGGCGATGAGTGCGTCCATCAGCATCGCTCCTCTTAAGCGTCTAAGTCGTTTTTGTCTGGTAACCATGATCATGAGTGCTTCGGCGATAGCCTGCCCAACCCTTGACATTCCATATTTGAGGGCGCGGGTCCCTACCTGTTTTTTGCGGATCGAAGGATTGGCCCACCTATTCTTATCGGCGGCGACTCGCGGCAACTTTATGTGAGCTAAGGTCTTCGTGTGAAGATTCGCGCCGCTGTATTTCGTCAGCCAGGGGTTCCTTTCTCGGTGGAAACCGTGGATTTGGAGGAGCCTCGGACTGGGGAAGTTTTGGTTCGGATCGCTGCCACCGGCGTTTGCCATTCGGACTGGCATTTGATGACGGGTGCGACTTCGCATCCGGTTCCTTGCGTGATTGGCCATGAGGGAGCGGGGGTGGTGGAGTCGGTTGGTCCGGGCGTGGATCGGGTGCGCGTTGGCGATCATGTGGCGCTGAGCTGGGCTCCGAATTGCGGCTCGTGCTTTTATTGCCAGCGAGGGAGGCCGAGCCTTTGCGGGGCTTATCTGGAGCCGATCTGGGCGGGGACGATGCTGGACGGGACGACTCGGCTTCGGCTGGATGGGGAGCCGGTGTTTCACTTCAGCGCGCTTGCCTGCTTCGCGGAGTTCGCGGTGGTGCCGGAGCAGTGTTGTGTTGTGGTTCCGAAGGAGCTGCCACTTGAGGTTGCGGCTTTGATTGGGTGTGCGGTGACGACGGGGGTTGGGGCGGTCTTGAATACGGCTCAGGTGGAGGCGGGTTCTTCGGTGGTGGTGATCGGTGCTGGCGGTGTTGGCTTGAGCGTTCTGCTCGGAGCTATTTACGCGGGGGCGGAGCAGGTGATTGTGGTGGATCGGACGGCGGAGAAGTTGACCATTGCTCGATCGCTTGGAGCTACTTCGGCTTTGTTCAGTAGCGCTGGGTTGGTGGAACAGGTTCGGGCTCTTACTGGCGGGCGAGGGGCGGATTATGTGTTTGAGGCGGTGGGGGTGCCGGCGTTACAGGAACTGGCGTTTGAGCTTGCTCGTCCTGGGGGAACGATCGTCTTGGCGGGGATTTCGGCTATGGGGAGTTCCACGAACTTTCCGGGGAGTTTGATTACTCGGCAGGAGAAGAGGATCATGGGGTCGTATTACGGGACTTGCTTTCCGGCTCGGGATTTTCCTGACTATGCGCGGCTGTACCTCGAAGGGAAGCTGCCGCTCGATCGATTGATCTCGCGGCGCTACCCTCTCGAACAGCTTAACGAGGCTTACGCGGATATGTTAGGCGGAGAAACGGCGCGCGGGCTCGTCGTCTTTCCGTGAGCCTGAGGTTCCCAAATCCCGTTCCAAGCAGGGGGGCTCGTGATGTCATTCGATCGGCGTCAAGCCCGCAAGGGTGAGCGCCCCCTGCCAGGAGCCCTCGAATACTTGCACCGTATCCTGGCTTTCCAGAATAAGCGACTGGGCATCATCGAGGCTTGCGGCGTAGGCTCCGAGATGCGTCGGTGGCCACTCACCGTTGGAGGAGAGCTCCTTGCGAAAGGAGCCGGCCTGGGGCGAGCCGAAGACTTCAGACAAGACCTGGTCACCTGCGGCGGCATCGCCGATGAGGACGAAGAGTGCGAAGGAGCGCATTAGAGTCCCCACCTCTGCTTTAGATATTGCTCGACCATTTGCCGTTGCGACGCTGAATGGACGCCGGAGTAGGCGAGGAACTCTCCGATGCCACCTCCAAGGCTGTTCGCTCCCGCGCCCCGGGCGGCAAAGAGGGTGAGGCCGTCGATGCTGTTGGTTCCTGCGTCGGCGGGGCCGCCGACGAGGGTGCTGTCCACGTAGTAGGCGGAGCTGACGCCGTTGAAGACGCAGGTATGCAGCCTCGCAACCGTGCTCGCTGCTCCGGAGTCAATCGTGGTCGGTGCGGCGATCCTTCGGATGCCGCCTGCGGTGACGAATGCCGAGAGTTGGTTTGTCAGCGCGCTGTCAAACCACCGTTGGAGGATGGTCGTCGAGGTGAGCTTCCCGACGAAGTAGATCGTCAAGGGCTGGGCGAGCGTGACTCCGGAGTATCGGAGGAAGTCGTCGACTCCGTCCGATTCGACTGCAGGTCTTCCGTTGATGTACGAGCTGCGGTAGGTTGGCTTCAGCGTTCCCGTCGCTTGGACCAGATGCCGAGCGTTCGCCTTGTCCTTCCATCCACCCACCGTTTGGCCGGTGGTGGTTACCGGAGTGGTGAGAGTGTTGTCCTGGAAGAGGCTCGCGAGGTCTTTGGCGTCGAACCAATATTCGAGGCCGCTGATCTGGCGCGGAGTGAAGGCGTCCGAAGGGCTGTCGAAGGGATAGCCTGGTGGAGTGCCGAGTGGTTGGAGAAGCATTAGAGCAGCTCCGTTGCCGTGTAGTTGATCGTGCCCGCGCCGTTGTGCCGAATCCAGATATCGATGGCGGTGCCGATCTGGAGCTGGCGACTGGACTTGGGCGGGATGATCAGGTCGTTGTCGGTGGCGCTGATGGTTGGCGCGCTGGCTCCGGCGGCGGCGAGGGTGACGTACAGGTCGGCGGAGGCATCGGGGTTGTTGATGCTAACTGCCTGGCGATTTGAGGGCGGTGTCGTGGAGGCGAAGAGTTTCTGGGTCGTGGCGGTCGCGAGGGTGGTTGCTTCTCGTCGGCCGAGGTTGTCGATTCGTTGCGTGATTTGACTCATCAACCTTGTAGGTTTCTAAATTGATTTTTGTCAACCAGTTTTGAGAAAAAAAGTAGTGCCTTCATCCGTGAAGGCATCTCTTCCGCTTCTGCAGCGTGGGTTGTGGCCTGAGGAGATGCCTTCAGGGATGAAGGCACTACGTTTGCGTGTC
>JBGGMI010000087.1:0-8197 GCA_041288075.1 Fimbriimonas sp. | reverse complement strand
CTTCGAGGTTGAGATGGCGACGCTCGTTCCCATGGTAGCTCCCGGAGTCGCAACCCTGGGCTCTGCAGACGGAACCTCTTCGAGGTTGGGGAGATTCTTCGCGGTCTTTACCAGGGTAGCTCCGGGAGTCGCAACCGTGGGCTTTACAGACGGAACCTCTTCGAGGTTGGGGAGGTTCTTCGCGGTCTTTCCCAGGGTAGCTCCGGGAGTCGCAACCCTGGGCTTTGCTGACGGAACCTCTTCGAGGTTGAGGATTTTAAGCTTCTGCCAGAAGGTTCTGTCGACGTCCCCACCCCAAACCTTCCCCTGACCAGGGTCCCGGATGTCGCCGCTGAGGCGTCTTATCCGGGATGTCGCTAGCGCTCCAAGCGAACATCCCTAGTCGGGGGAGGGAGCCGGACGCGAAGAACCTCCCCAACCACAAAGGGGCTGCGTCGAATGCCGCCTCCCACCACTTCTTCGCCCGGACTCCCCGACTCCTCGACTCCTCGCCCCCCTGTCCCCATTCCTGACGACGCCTCCTTGACGCCAGACCCAACAAGGGGCAAAATGAACACGGAACTATGAGACGCATCGTCGCGCTTTGTCTTTTCTTGTTTGCCGCCCTCGCCAGCCCCCAGCTTGCGATCGACAAGGGCTGGGACCTCAGCCTGGCTCCGCCGATGAACCAGCGCTACGCAAGCCCCGGTGCCTCGGTCGCGGCCGGCCCCGGCGGGTGGGTGTACGTCGCGTCCGTCGTCAGCCCCATCTCGGCAACCAGCCGCATCCAGATCCGGCGCGTGACCACTAACGGAGTCGAAGACGCCACGCCGCTTGAAATCGGCTCCGCCAATTGGGACTGCGCGAACCCGAGGCTCGTCCCCAACTGGGTCGGCATGAACATCGTGACGCTCATCTACGAGCGCGTCTTGGTCACGGGGGAGCGGCAGTTGGCGAAGGCGGAGTTCGACACCAACCTGAACTTGACAAGCGACGATGCGATCGCCGTCGTTAAGAGCGTTGCGAAGGTGAAGGTGCGCCCCGAGGAGGCGGCGATCTACGTGCTCACCACCCTGCCTTATTACCAAAACTTCACGATGATCAGGCTGTACCGCATTGCGGGCAACTCGATCTCAACGCCCGTCTCGGTTACGCACCAGGATGAGCAGACGGCCGTGGATTTCACGTTCGACACCGCCGGGGACGTGTACATCGGCTCCAATATCGCCAACGTTTACCCGTCGTTCTCGGTCGGCCGAGTATTCAAGCACACCCGCTCCGGAGTCTCCTGGCCAGTCGCCTGGCACCGAAACATGGGAGTCGACGCGAATACGGCTCTCCAGGTGGGCGGGCTGGATTTCTCGACGACTACCGGCCGCGTGATCGTCGCCGGCAACTACACCGTCAGCGCCACCGACTCCCGCCCTATGGCCGCGTTCATCACTCCCGCCAACGGCGTTTCCTGGTGGTGGTGGGGCCGGCCGCCGGATATGACCAACGTGTTGATGAGCCACATCCACAGCGTTGGCGGGCGCGTACGCATGTCGGGCACGGCGTGGGACGCCAGCAACTCAAACCAGCTCGCGAACAAGCGCTGGCACTACATGGACCTGGATGAGAACACCGGATACGCCTACTGGTGGTTTTCGATCTACGGCATGGCGTCGGCGAACGTGCTGAAGAAGTCGTCGGAAGGCGAGCCCGTCGCCGGGTTCTCGCAGCCGTATGGAAGCAGCCGCCAATGGCTCGCTTCCTCGCCTGTGCCCGGAGTTTCCTTCAATGGGCTCGGCTATGATGATTTCGGGGGTCTTTACGATCTTGCCGAGACTTCGGACGGAGACTTCGTAGCGGTCGGCGTGAAGGGAGTCAACGTCCAGATCACCAAGCTCCTCCTCCCCGCCATCACCCGCGCCAAAGCATTCGACGGCTTGCTTGAGGGCCGCACCGCCACGAGGGGCAATCTGATGACGGGCGACCGCCGCAAGAACGGCGCCCGCGCCGTGCAGGCAGGAGCCACGCCGGGCAAGACTTCGCAGGGCGGCGACATCGTCGTTCATGAAGACGGAACCTTTACCTACACGCCCGCACCTGGCTTCTCTGGCACCGATACCTTCCTTTACAAGGCGGTCAAAACAGGCCAAACCGGGGAAGTGCATAGCGCCGAACAGGAGGTGAGCCTGCTCGTCACCCCCAACCAAGCGCCGAATGCCAACGCCGATGTCGCCTGGACCTGGCAGGACAAATCGAAGCTCCTGGACATTCTGGCAAACGACACCGACCCCGAAGGCTATCCCCTCTCGCTCACCTCCGTCACCGATCCGCCACACGGAAAGACATTCATCGAATCGGGAGCCGTCCGCTACAAGCCGGACTCTGGCTATCTCGGAGCTGACACGTTCGAGTACACGATCACCGACGATCTTGGGAAGACGGCCACCGGCACGGTGACGGTCGATGTTCGGCTGTTCCCCGTCTATCTCACCTCGATCTCGCCGACGTCCGTCGTCGCCGGCAGCCCCGATCTCACGCTCACCCTCACCGGAAAGAACTTCACCCCAGGCTCACAAGTGCTTACCGACACCACTGAGCTGGCCACAACCTTTGTTTCGGATACGCAGCTAACCGCCCTCGTCCCCGCGTCGATGATGGAGCTCGCCGCCGAGATTCCGGTACATGTCCGCAATCCAAACGGAGCGGTCAGCGTCACCAAGACCCTCACCGTGAAGGGCACGCCGGCGCTGAGACCGGTGTTGCTGAGTTTCCGCCGCGAGCCAGGCGTGCTTGTAGCGGACTTCGAGCTGAGAAACGAGGGCACGGCGGCCAGCGCCGACGCGAGCGTCTACCGAGCCTGGCTGAACGCCTATCCGACCACGACCTCTCTTCCCATCGCCCTGGGCGCCATCGCTCCACGGTCTGGGGCGGGATTCACACTTCGCTTCAATCCGCTCAAGGCCGGGACTACTGCCCGCATCAAAGTGGACATCCAGTCCGGTGGAGTCACGAAGCGGACGCTGATCGACGTGATTGTGCCCTAGCGGGCACAGTCGCGAGCGGCGACTCGTCCAAAAAACGTGCTAAAGCTGATCCTTTGGGGCGTAGGTGTCTCGCTCGTCGCGGGAGCAGTGGCCGTGCTGTACCCGAGGTGGCGCGACATGCGGGACGATGGCCGCAGCGCCTGCCTGCAAACCATCCGGCGAGCCTCGGCAGCTTGCCTACTCTATTCACAGGATCATGACGACCGGTTGCCGATGGCCGAAAACTGGATGGACGCGCTGAAACCCCTCCTCGACGAGCCGCTCCGCTGCAGCAAGTTGAAATCAGGCTACGGATACGCCTACAACGACCAATACTCGTCTGCTGCCTTGTCATCCGCCAGATCCGCGACCGGCATCCTCATCTTCGAGTCGGTGAAGATTGGCCGGAACGAGCATGATGCCGCCGAGTCGATGCCAGTGCCCGGCCGCCACCGGGGGCGGAGCTTTGTTGCCTATACCGACAGCGAGGACTTTGCCGGCAGGGGCTGGGCGATGAAGATTAAGCGCTGAGTGGGTGTTACTTCCACATAAAGCGCGTGCCGTACTCCACCGCAATCTTCCACGGGCGCAGCTCGTCGGCTCCGAAGGAGAAACTGAATCGGTTGAGAATGCCGGGGAGCCTTCTCGGCCGGTAGACGAGGCGGATGTCGTACTGCTGAAGGAAGCCCGGCGGAGGTGGGGTGATTTGGCGACGGCCTTGGAGGCTGAAGCCATTGCCTAGCGGCTTTGAGAACACCAGTGAGGCTTGGTCGTAGGCGTTGTATTCCAGGCTTAGGTAGTCGAGGCTGAGACTCTGCGCGATGCCGCTCGTGATCGGGTCGAGAAGCATGGGGAGGGAGAAGCCGATAAGGGCGCTGCGCAGCTTTTGCTCCGTCGAGTTGCCGAGGCCACCTTGCCCGAAGCTTTGGCCGATGCCCGAGATAAGGTCTGCCTGGCCCAGCAAGGCGAGGATGCGGTCCTGCGAAAGGTCGGGCGGGTCGCTGGTGGCCGTGAGGACGAGGCCGCCTTCCTTCAGCAGATCACCGCGGATGCCAAGGTACACGTCGTACCGCTCGAGGATGTCGCCGAAGCGTGGTGCGGTGACGGCGGTCTTGCCCTCCATGTCCACGTTAACGCTGGAGAAAACGTCGAGCGGAGTGGCGTTGAAGCCGATGTCTACCGTGCCGCCTTGTTCCAGCCGCACCTTGTTGCCGGGCAAGTTGATCGAGCCGCTATCCACGATGAGCGCTGCGGAAACCTGCGGGTACTGAAGGCTCCCCTTCAGCGATCCTGTGCCCACCAGCGCCATGTCGGCCAGCGAGTTTTTCACCTTCGCGGGGTTGCCCAGCGTGACGTTGATGTCGAAGCGGGGGTTGATGATCGGTGGATCCTGAATGCCGGCGGGGGTGGCGAAACCACCCAGCCTTAGCACGGCCGAGGAGATCACTCCATCACCCTTGATGAGCGGGCTCGCGATGGTTCCGGAAACCTGAATATCCGCCTGGGTCACCGCCGAGATGTCGGTGCCGCCTTCCAAGGTTCGGGACACGGCGAGTTTGCCGAGTTTGGCGCTGCCCGAAATTGGGTTGTCGAGAAGCGTCGTCAGCACGCCCGCCTGCACGGCATTGGCAAAGTCCCGAAGGTCGGCAACTGGCGACTCGACTTGGGCATGAAGGTCGCCGCCCCGCGAGCTTTCGCCTTCGAACGAACCGGCGATGCGCTTCGGCTCCAGCGCCAGCCGAGCCTTCATGTTCTTGATGACATCGTCGACCCCATCCATCGCGAAGCTCTCGGCATTCATGAGCACTTCACCGTCCAAAGTCAAATTGGAGGGGGTGCCCGATGCCTGCAACTGCCCCTTCACGGTGCCGACGGTTCGCTTCTCATCAAGTCCCTCGACGAGCGCTGCGATTTCCTTGAGGTCTCGTTCGGCAAGGGTGATCGTTCCTTTCGCGGGCCGGTTCCTGGGAATGACGAACGGGTACTCGAAGGGAGCGTGAGCGGTGATGGCACCCTGGAAGCCCTTCCAGAAGTAGTTCCCCTCGATGTCGATTCCGCCCTCTTCTCCACCGGTCGCCTCGATGCTGAAGAGGTTCACGCGTAGGGTCTTATCGTAGAACCGCTTGATCTGGTCTTCCGGAATCTCGCCCGCCGCACTCGCGGCAGCGACCTCGGCCATTAGCTGCTTGTCCATTTCCGCAAGCATCCCCTTCGCCTCTAGGGAAGCACGGACCTGGGGGTTAGCAGTCGGCCCAGTAACCGCGAAGAAGAAATCAGCCTCCCCGCTCTTACCCGTGAACCACGGGACGAACGCGGAGAATTCCTGAATCGAGAGGTTCGTGAAGGCACCCGAAACGTTCGTGCCCCCATGCTCCTCTACGGTGCCAGAAAGCGCATACCGCGCCTGTCCCTTTCGCCCGACACCCGCAGTAGGCGTCGGATCACCCAGCAGGTCGAAGCTGTTGATCGTCCAGACGTCGTTCTCGATGCTGAAGTTAGCGATGAGCGATTCAAAGACGGCTTCTCGGAACTTGATGTTGGTGACACTTAGCGTGGGTACCGCCACGTTTGGATCGTCCAGAGTGCCGCCGAACGAGCTTGCCATACTGACCGTCCCGCTCAATTCCGCGATCGCCCGGCGCAGCTCGAAGTCCATCGTTTCCGGCATATAGCGCTGCGAAATGGCGACCAAGTCTTTTACGCTGATGTTGAAGACGTCCAGCTTGCCCCCAATTGCCTTGGTTTTGGGGTTGAGGCTGAAGTCCTGGAGCGTCAAGAAGCGGTCGAGCTGGCCGATCTCCAGCGTGCCGGTGAGCAACCCGTTGTTAGAGCCAACGGTCCAAGGTCCGCTCCCTACCGCCGTGCCATTGACGACGACATCCTTCAATCGCCCCTGCCCACTAGCCGACTTCAACTCGCCCTTCGCAAGGGTGAGCGTTGCCTGTCCCGACACCTCTCCCGCGACCGACACATACGCCGAAAACTCCGGCATGAGCTTTTCAAGGTCGACATCGGTGGCGTTCAGCGTGAGCGTGCCGGTGGCTTTGACTGGATCGTACGACCCGTCGGCGGTAATCGTGCCCCCAGCGAGCTTGGCGAAGCTGTCGCGCAACCGGATCACCCCGTTCACGGTCTCTGCCCGTCCGCTCAGCATCTCAATCTTGATGCCGCGCGCCAAAAGGTTCGTGCCGCGTAGCTGAGCGGTAACGATCGGCTTATCGAGCGTCCCACCGAGTTCAAGCGAAGGCACCTCGACCGCGCCAACGAATTCGGGTCCAAGCACATCGGCGACCTGCAGACCCTGAGCCTTCAAATCCCCTTCGATCTGCCTCGTCGCAAAAACGTAGCGCCCCGACCCCTGAATTACCGCACTTCCGCGAACCGCCTGCAGGTCGCGGAAGCGCACGTCCTTGGGCGTCGCGGTGAACATCGCCGTCAGCACTGGCAATCGCTCCTCTTTGTAACGGAGCGCATACCCCTCGACACGCCCTTTCACAACAGGGTTCTGCAACGTGCCCGTGATGCGCGCCTGCAAGTTTCCGCTGCCACCGAAGTCCCGGTGCAGAATCCGCGGGCGCATCGAGCGAACCGTCACATCGATCCCGACCGCACCAGCCTTGCCGATCGACCCCGAGGCGGTAACGAGACCCGCCGGGCTGTCGATGTAGGCGCGCGTGAGCGTGAGGGCCCCGTTGTCATACGAGCCGCTTGCCTGGAAAGCCGTCGCGGGAATCACCCACTGGCGATAGCGGAGCTTGCCCGATCCGCTGGCATTAAACGTTGCCGTCGGCCTCGCCACCGTTCCGCCCATCGTTGCAGAGACGACCGCCGTGCCGCTCAAGCCTGAAAAACCAAACTGCGCCGCCAGCCGCTCCAGGTCGACTTTCGCAGTATCGATCCCACCAAAGAGCTTGCCACTATTCGGCTCATACGCAACCACGCCGGAAGCACGCTCTCCACGGAAGAACCCGCTTTCGAGTCTTACCACCGCGCGTCCGCCAACATAGCGCAAGTCGGCATTTGGATTGCGAATGGTCTCGCCGTTGTACACGATCCGATCCGCGCTCACATCTCCGCTCAAGCGCAGACCGGTATCCGGATAGTAAGCCACCCAGCCGTCATAGCTCCCGTTCTCGTAAAGCGCTCCCTTAGGAATTTGCGCCCTAGCCCACGACGGGAGCGACGACAAACCCGGACTCGAAGCCACAACCGTCCCCGCGAACCGCTGCGTCTTGTCCCAACGCATGCTTCCATTAATCGACACCCGGTTCGCCCCCTGCCGGGCCTCGCCCTTGCCTACCGCGCCAGCACCCGTAATCAAGCCCTTGAAGCTGCCGGAATCGAAGAAGTACTGGCCGTATCGAACATCAGTAGCCTCCGCCACAAGCGTGGTCTCGACCTGGGCTGTTTTCTTCTCGGGCAGAAATACTCTAAAGGGCCCGTGAATCGTGAGGGTGCCCACAGAAGCCCGCTGCCGATCCGGAACGGCCTTCGTCTCCGGCGTCGTCGTCAGGTGATTCGCCAACTTTCCAAGCTCTAGCCTCTCCGTAGAAGCGAGCGCGCTGATGCCGAAGTCCTTGAGATATTGAACGCGCGTATCGACTGTGCCCATGTGCGTCACAGTTCCGCGCACTTTGGCGATCCAGTTCTTGCCGACCCCTGCCACCAGCACCCTTGGCGTCGTAAACCGCTCCCGCCACGGCGTGCCCGCATGATCGATTAGGTCGAAATCGACCCCGTCGATCACCACTTCAAAAGGAATCTTGTTATCGATCTGGTCCTTCTGCTCAGGAAGCAAATCTTCCAGCTCGAAGCGCCCGGTCTTCAGTCGAACCAGCCGCCCCGAAAGCTTGGACCCACGCACCTTCACCACTTGGTCCATGCCATAAAGAGCATTCAGCCCACGTGCTTCCAAGTGGTCCATCCGAGCCACCACGCCACCACTGGGATCCTCCACGCGAAGTCCGCCAAGACGAACGTAGCCCTTATCGAAGTCGATCGCGTAAGAAGCAGCGTAAAACCGCGCCTTCTTGCCCGAAGCGGTGGTGTATTTCAGCTCGATCGGTATGCCTGGCGATTCGAGGGTGCTGAGAAGGGAACGCACGTAAGTCCAGCCCCAGATCGCCAATATGACGACCGGAGCCACGACCATAACGAACCGTAGCAAGCCGGAAATCGCCCGGATAATTCACTCGCCCCTAGAC
>JBGGMI010000086.1:0-16548 GCA_041288075.1 Fimbriimonas sp. | reverse complement strand
GGTTCGGAGGGCTCAGACCATACGCCAGGGAAATCCCCCGCCCCCTCCTCCGGGCGGGCGGGTGGGGGAAGAGGGGGCGGGGGATTTCCTCTTGCGGGGGGTGTTTTTTTTAGGCAAGCTGGTTGACAAAATCGCCTTTTGAACCCTTATAGGTATGGACCCAACCCCTCGAACCTCGCCCCTCGAACCTCGGACCTCCCAGAGCCCCGCAAAATTACCTAGTATGAAGCAGGGTTCACACCTTCATACCGTCATACCACCTTGCCTCCCAACCGCCCCAACCCGTAGTATTCCAACGTGGTCGTCAGCTCTACCCCCATTTTCGCAACGTCCGACGTTCTAGAAACCATCCGCTTCTATAAAGAGGTTCTGGGCTTCGAGTCTTCTTGGACCTATGGCGACCCGGTCAGTTTCGGCTCGGTCTCCTGGGCCGGCGCGACGATCATGTTCAACCTCCAACCCGGGCTCGCCGCGAGAGTCGACGGGCATCAGCATTGGTTCAAATGCGAGGAAGTCGACGAGCTCTACCGGCTTCATAAAGAGCGCGGAGCCACCATCGTCTCGCCCATCCAGGACCAGCCCTGGGGAGCGCGCGAGTACGTGGTCAGAGACCCGAGCGGCTACCATCTCCGCTTCGCGGGCAGCCCGGTTCATTCGGCGGAGAAATCACGCGACTTCCCGGTTGGAGTCCAGATCGTGCGCCGCAAGCCAACCGAGACCGAGTTCCTGGAAGTCGCCGGCCAGACCTTCTACCACGAAGGCGTCCCCTCGGGAGTGCTCGAACGAAGCTGGTCCGGCATCGTCGCCCTCTCGCCAGAAGGCCGAGCGATTGGCACAGTAAGAATCATGTACGACGCCCCCGGCTGGTTCAGCATCTGGGACGTGGCCGTATTGCCCGATTGGCAGGGCCAGCGCATCGGCGAGCGGATGATGAAGGAGGCCATCGCTTTGGTGAATGAGGCCTCTCCCGGGGCGTTTGTGTACCTGTTCACGTTTAAGCACGGGTTTTACGAGCGGCTCGGGTTCACGACGGAGACGGTGACCATGCGGAAGGTGTAGCAGGCACAAGGCCCAAAAACATCCGGGCCCCTAGAGCAAAAGTGGCTAATTCTCTACAATGAACAGTAGCCAGAGGATTTCCAATGAAGCGAACCGTGCTCTTTCTCGTTGCTCTTTGCCTAACTGCCGCCACCCCCGCCCAAGATAAACCGATCCCTTGGGACGATTTCGATAAAGCGATCGAGGCGATGCAAGTTCGAGTTGAGACGATGATGGGCGAGATCGGCAAAGTCAGTCTCCAGACGTATGCCGATGAAACAAAGGTGCAGGATAAGCACGGATGGCTATCTGCCTGGAGCGGAGGGCTCTACTTGGACGCGAACAAAGCGCGCGATTTTCACGGCTTCCACCGAGAGGTCCTGTACGAAACCGGTCGATGGAGCACTAATCGACCCAAGCTGGTTCAGGCTCGCTACTTCGAATACTACAAGAAGGGCATGCGCGAACTCGAAGCTACGCATCTCCAAATCCTCACTGCTTTCAAAGAATACGCGCGAGCCATCGTCGGCGAAATCGTTGCCTACGAGAAGGGCGGCAGAGAAGCAATGAACGAGGCCGAGAAGGTGACGAAAAGCTTGAAGGATGGCTGGAAGAAGCATCAGACGAAGGTGTGCTTTGAACCGAATATCATCGAAGGAGCTATTCCCGAGCCGCGCGTTCTGGGCATCGGCACAATCAAGATCGACTACGCCAACTGGCACGCTGAACGCATGGGTTCGAACGAGGGCCTGAGCCGCGTCAAGCGCTCTATCGAGGCTCGGACGAAAGATATCGACGCCAAGGTTGCTGAAATCAGGGCGATGAATGGCGAGATCGATGCGCTGCAGGCGACCTATCAGCAGAAGCTGAAGGCTCAAATGGAGGCTGAGTGGGTCGCAAGGAACGGTCCGCGCCAGCTCACCAATCCGGCGATCCGTGACACCGAACGGGCTCATTCGGCGGCGATTGCCGAGCTTGCCAGAGTCGATGCACAGCTTCGGACAGCAAAGGGCACTACGAAGCGGAGTTTGCAATCCAAGCAGAGGCAGCTCCGGACTCAGAGGGATCGTGCGAAGAGCCGGGTGTCGATGCTGAAGGAAGACCTTGTCGAGGATGCAAAGGCCGATGCTCAAGCAGCCTTGACGCGGATAACCAACGAACGTTACGACGCGCTCAAGCCTCTCGCGAGGGCGGAGAGCGAGCGGAATATCCGGGTGGGCGTGCTTGAGACGATGCAACAGGGATACCAAACCGATATCGAAGAGCACGACCGGCTGATCGCCCTGCTCGGAAAGCTTGGTTCGGAGGCTCCAGTTATCACGCTGGTCAAGGCTTCCGGGTTCGAGGCGAAGCTTTGGGAGCCGGAGGATGTTTTGCGAGACCTCGATGCCGATATAGCGGCAACTCAGGCGATGCTTCGGGAATTCGACGACAAGCGGCGCACCAAGCGTCAGGAGATGCTGGAATGGTCGGAGGAAGTTACGCGGAAATCCCAGGCTCTCGCGGCTTCTCAGTGGGGCTCGATGATGGCGCAGTTTGGGGTCGAGGTGGTCTTCGCGGCTGCCGATCTGGCCAAGGCGGCAAAAGAGGGGCCGGCCGGGGTGCTTGCGGAGGCCAGCAAGAAGCTTGTCGAGAATGCGCTCTTTGGGGTCTCGTACGCTGACCCGAACAACCTGATTCCGGAGTCCGATACGTTTCTGGACACGGCTTCTGATCTCCTTCCGGACGGTTGGGCTACCAAGGACAGCGGCAAGCGGCTCGTGAAGTCAGGCATAACCGGCTACAGCACGAGCTATGCGCTTAGCAGCTATCTCGCCTCGCAGGCTCGGCAGGACTATGAGGGGGTTGCTCAGCGGATGGCGCGGCTGACCTGGATGGACGACGAGGCTGTGTTCGTGGCGGCAAATCGGCGGAACTTCCAGGTCGCACCTTTACTCGCGGAGCACAAGAAGGCGCTTGTGGAGGCGGAGAAGAATCTGGCGAAGATGGGCACCTGGAAGAACTATCTGAAGAAGGGCGGCTCCAGTTTCTTCGTTGGGAAGATCAAGGACCTTACGAAGGGAGCGGCCAAGCAGGCGCTTGCCAATATGATCGAGGGCGAGGCTTGGCAGGATCACAAGGCGGCTGAGCTCGAGTATCGGTCGCGGGTGCTGCTGCTCTACCAGGCGAGCAACATGTATTGGAAATCGCACGACGCTCTCGAACATCTTCGGAGTCTGCGGCGATCTCTCTTGGATCAGTACGACCCTGGTTCGAGCATGAAGGTCAGCAATCGGGGGAGTCTCGCCGATGACGAGGACCTGATGATCGAGCTGTCGGACCGAGGATCGGACGCTCATCGGCCCAGCAATCGCGAAGTGGACCTGTTCTTTGGGGACGTGAAGGCTGAGCGACTGAGCGGCGGGCGGCTCATTTTCAAAGTCACGGCTGCGAAGCTTCAGGCGATGCCTGTAGCAGCTCATCCAATTCGAATCGTGGTAAGGGGATAGTCTCCTTACCCTCGGGCGGGCGGCAGGTAAACTCGCAGACTCCGGCCCTCCCCATGGACCAGTCCCAAATCCGAAATTTCTGCATCATCGCGCATATCGATCACGGCAAGAGCACCCTTGCGGACCGCCTGATCGAGCGGTGCGGCAACATCCGGGGGACGGCGCAGGAGCAGATGCTCGACTCGATGGATATCGAGCGTGAGCGGGGCATCACGATCAAGATGGCCTCGGTGCGGCTCAATTACAAGGCTCAGGACGGGCAGATGTATGAGCTCAATCTGATCGACACGCCGGGGCACGTCGATTTCACCTACGAGGTTTCGCGGGCACTTGCGGCTTGCGAGGGGGCGTTGCTGGTCGTGGATGCGAGCCAGGGGGTTGAGGCGCAGACGATTGCCAATGCGGGCATGGCGCTGAACCAGAACCTGGAGATTGTGCCGGTGATCAATAAGATCGACCTGCCGCATGCCGACCCGGAGAAGGCGCGCGAAGAGATCGAGAGCGCGGTTGCGATCGATGCGAGCGATGCGATTTTGGCTTCGGCGAAGTCGGGCATCGGAATCGACGAGATTTTGGAGGCGATCGTACACCGCATCCCGCCTCCTGCCGGGAAGCACGACGCTCCTTTGAGGGCTCTGATTTACGACTCGCATTTCGATACCTACCAGGGGGCCATCGCTTATATCCGGATTAAGGACGGGGAGGTCAAGAAGGGTCAGCGGATCAAGATGATGTCTACTGGGCTGGAGTTCGACGTGGACTCGACCGGCCACTTCTCGCCGGCTCTGGTTGTGAATACGGGGCTTGAAGCGGGCGAGGCGGGTTTCTTGACGGCGGCGATGAAGTCGATTGGGGATGCGCGGGTGGGCGACACGATTACCCACGCGTTTAACCCGGCGACTGAGCCACTCGCGGGATATCGCAAGGCGCTCAGCATGGTTTTTTGCGGGCTGTATCCTAGCGACGGGGATCAGTATGAGGATTTGCGCGATGCGATCGATAAGCTGAAGCTGAACGACGCCTCGTTGGATTTCGAGCCTGAGACTTCGGCGGCTTTGGGCTTTGGGTTCCGGTGCGGGTTCCTTGGGCTGCTTCACATGGAGATCGCCCGTGAGCGGTTAGAGCGCGAGTTTGGGCTCGATCTGATCTTGACGGCTCCGAGCGTGGATTATAAGGTGAGCCTCAAGAATGGCTCGGATATTCACATCTCTAATCCTGCCGATTGGCCGGATATGAACGACATCCAGCATGTCGAAGAGCCGGTGGTGAACTCGACGATCATGGTGCCGGTGGAGTATGTCGGCGCGGTGATGAACCTTTGCCAGGATCGGCGCGGGATCTATAAGAAGACGGAGTATCCGACTCCGCAGCGGGTGATTCTGCACTACATGCTGCCGCTCGGCGAAATCTTGCTGGACTTCTTCGACAAGCTGAAGTCTTCGACCAGGGGCTATGCCAGCTTCGACTACGAGGTGAGCGGCTATGAGCCATCCAACCTGGTGAAGCTTGATGTGCTCTTGAATGGCGACCCCGTGGACGCCTTGAGCTTTATCGTGTTTAAGGACTTCGCTTATAACCGGGGCAAAGCGATGGTGGCTCGGTTGAGAGAAGTCGTTCCTCGCCAGCAGTATGAGGTCCGGATTCAGGCGGCGATTGGGGCCAAGGTGATTGCTGCGGATACGGTGAAGCCGTTCCGCAAGAACGTTATTGCGAAGTGCTACGGCGGGGACATCACGCGAAAGCGCAAGCTCCTGGAGAAGCAGAAGGAAGGCAAGAAGCGGATGAAGCAGATCGGCAGCATCGAACTCCCGCAAGAGGCATTCCTCAGCGTTTTGAAGGTCGCCGAGTAATGTCGCTGGCTCCTCGCTCCTGGTTTGCGCCTTGGTCGAATGGCGTCTATAGCGTCTCCCCCGCGCTGCGGCCGCTTGGGACGGATTATGGAAACGGGGACGCGGATGGCCGACTGATCCTGATCGATCAAGATTTCCATCGCTATCGAGCGAATAAGGATGCGGCGTATGCGGAGGATCGCTCGAAGTACTGGACGCAGGTAGAGGGATTTTCCGAGAGCAGAACACTCGGGCGTGGCAGCAGCACAGTGCTCAGCCCGCCCAAGACATCGACAACCCTCGCCGCATGTCGAGCCATCGCCACTCGCTTGGCAACAGATTATCCGAGCTTCTTCGTGTTCGAGTCGGACGTTCTCACCAACGGCCTCACTCGAGAGCGTGTGGCTTGGAACGCTGACGGAACCCTGGACAAGACTCGATCGATCCTTCCTCCTGATGTGGATCATCCGCTCGAGGCATTAGCGCTTCAGATTCAGTGCGACCTCGCCTTGATTGTTCGGAAACTAGACGGTAGGGATTACAACGCCGCCATCCACCTATGCGCTCCCAGCCACTGGGCAGCCGCCGACAAGATCGGCAGGTCATTTTTCCAGGTCCACGCAGGCATTCCGGGGTTCGAAAAAGTGAACGCCGTTGCGAGGGGCCTCGTCGACGCGATGATCTGCCGCAAGTCGCTGGTGCGCTTCGTGTGGGGAGTCGAAAGTGATGACCGGCTGAACCACCACCCGGCTGCTCCGCCAAAGCTGGACCAGGCGGAATGGGATGGACGAAACTTCGAAAGCGGAAAGTTCTGGGTCCGCACAGAGCGACAAACGACGCTCGGAATGCCGGACGTCGACGCGGCACTATTCTTCATTCATGTGCAAACGGTGCCCGGAAACGTTGTCCTTCAGATGTCGGAACTGCGGGAGTCGCTTCGAGCGGGTCTTCTTTCAATGTCGCCAGAGGCGAGACGCTACAAGGGGTTGGAGCCCGGATTCGACCGGTTGATCGGGATTCTCGATTCGGTACGCTCAGAGTAATGGCCGTCCTCGAAGTCCGCGATCTTGGCGTCTCGTTTGGAGACATTCAGATTCTTCGAGGCGTCTCCTTCGATCTGGAAGTTGGAAGGACGCTGGGCGTCGTCGGCGAGTCGGGTTGTGGCAAATCGATGACCGGTTTCGCGGTTATGGGCATGCTCCCGCCGGGTGGCGTCTTGACTGGATCGATCAAGCTCGATGGCCGGGAGTTGGTGGGGCTGAAGGAGAGGGAGTGGCGCGATATCCGTGGGGACCAGATCGGCCTTGTGATGCAGGACCCGTTCACCAGCCTCAATCCGATGATGAAGATCGGCGACCAGATTGCGGAGTGCTACCAGCTCCATCAGGGCTTGCGGAAGAAGGAAGCGTGGGCCAAGTCGGTGGAGATGCTGGAGAAAGTTGGCGTGCCGGTTCCGGAAGCGTCGGCTCGAAAGTATCCCCATCAAATGAGCGGGGGCCAACGACAGCGTGTGGTGATCGCGATGGCATTCGCGTGCAGGCCGAAGGTTTTGATCGCGGACGAGCCGACTACGGCACTAGACGTAACGCTTCAGGCACAGATCCTGCGCCTGCTTAATGAGCTGCAGGAGGAGGAGGGCACGGCCGTCATGCTCATTTCGCACGACATAGGGGCCATCGCTTCGATTTCGCAGCGGATTGCTGTATTTTATGCTGGCCGGATCGTGGAAATGGGGCCGGCGGAGCAGGTGCTTCGGCACGCGGCCATGCCCTACACGAGAGCTTTGCTGAATGCCCTGCCCCAAACTGGCAAGACTCGGCTGGAGGCGATAAGTGGCTATCCGCCCGACTTTAGCGATCTTCCGAAAGGTTGCTCGTTCTCGCCTCGATGCCCGCTGCGGTTTTCGAAATGCGAGGAGGAGCCCGGCCTGCTTCCAGTGGACACCGATCACCGGGCGGCGTGTTGGAGAGCGGAGGAAGTACACGCGATGCCGGCAGGAAAGACGCTCATTCAAGAGGAGTTGGAGAACCCGCTCCCATGAGCAAGGCTAGGATTGCGGATATTGCGATAACAAGAAGCAACCTACAGTTGATTCAATAGCTGATATGGTTCAATCCACTTGCAGGGGCGTTTGCGACGCCCTCGGAGCACCATCAGAGTCGAACAGTTCTCAAAGAACGTCTAGACCGTAAAAATGCGGGAACACTTCAATGCCGCGTTTTCGCCTGATGATTATTCGGAGCGCATGACTCTCACAAAAGCAACCAGCGATCACACTCAACGAGTGCGCGTTTTAGGCGTACCCGTTGACTGCGTGTCGATGGAACAGGCACTCCAAACTATGGAAGGGTATGTCGCTGAGGGTACTCCGCACCTGGTGATCACAGCGGACTCAAGCGGAATTGTGCAGGCGCAGACCGATAGCGAATTAGCGGCCCTCTACGAGATGGCTTCCCTTGTCACTGCCGACAGCTCGGGCGTCGTGTGGGCCATCAATCGCAGGCAGCGATGTATTCGTGAGCGGGTCAGCGGGGTCGAGATCGTGGACCGAGTGTGTGCTCTGAGTGCCGATCGAGGGTATCGAATCTACTTTCTAGGCGGAGAACCTGGCATCGCCGAACAAGCCGCCGAGAAGCTGAGGCTCAAGCATCCTGGCTGCAATATCGTCGGCGCCCGCCATGGCTATTTTCCGCCGGATAGCGACGAGGTGGTGGCGGAAGAGGTGGCGAAGTCTAATCCGGACTTCTTGTTTGTCGCGATGGGCATCCCGCGGCAGGAGCAGTTTATTGCCAGCACGATGGACATCATTCGCGCGAAAGTGGGCATCGGTGTCGGCGGATCGTTTGATGTTTACAGCGGGAAAACTCGCCGCGCTCCAGTCCTTTTTCAGCGCCTGAAGCTCGAGTGGCTGTGGCGCGTGCTCCTGAACCCGAGCAAGTTTTCGAAGACCAAGCTGCTTCCGAAGTTCATGTTCATGGTCCTCGGAGAGAAGCACTGAAGATTTACACCCGGACCGGCGACGACGGCACCACTGGGCTCCTCGGCGGCACTCGGGTTCCGAAGTGCTCGGCGCGTATTGTCGCAATCGGTGAAGTCGATGAGCTGAATGCTGTTGTCGGGCTGGCACTTTGTTCGGCGCTTGAAGGGCGACTTAAAGACGAACTCTGCACGATTCAGAACCTGTTGTTCGATATGGGCGCAGAGCTGGCGTCTCCCTCCGATGGGCGAATTCAGGCCAAGACGCTAGCTGAGCGGCATGCACGTTTTCTAGAAGGATCGATGGACCGCATGTCGGATGACTTGCCGCCGCTGAAGCAGTTCATCCTTCCTGGTGGAAGCGAGCTTGCCGCACGTTTGCACTTGGCACGGGCAATTTGCCGCCGAGCGGAGCGTTCTGTGCTGGAATTGCATGAAACCGAACCACAAAGGGCGGAATTGCTGGTATTCCTGAATCGTCTGTCAGATTGGCTCTTTCTCGCCGCGCGAACGGCGAACGCCTCCCAAGGCGTCTTGGATATCGCATGGCAGAAGTCAGAGGAGATTTGAATTGCTAACCACACTCATCGCGGTTGTCGTTGCCGCTCAGGCGCAAGGCGGGCAGGTGCCTCAGGCTGCCCCAACTGAAACGGCGGTTCAGATCATCGAAAAGGTGCTAGCGAAATACGCGGGAGCGAAGACGATTTCTGGCACGGTCACGTTTAAGCAGTCCGCCAGTGGCCTAACCGCGCGTGGTGAGACGCAGCTTCAGTTCGAGAAGCCGTCAAAAATCTATCTCAAGCAAATATATCAGGGGGCGAGCGCGGGCGATCGACGCGAGATGCTCTTGGTTAGCGATGGCAAGGTTTTCTCGTACGACAAGCCAGACGGCACGTTCGGCCGCTCAAGGTTTACCGAGTTCGTGACGCAGCATGGCACGAGCCAATCCATTCAAGACATGTACACGGTGGAGCGGGGACGACTCGCCGACCGCAGCCCACTTGTGGACGTTGCCATCGGGCGAACCCAAGACCTGAAGGAGCTGCTCGCTCAATGGGCGAGCATGAAGGTGCACAGCGTTGCCAAGGTGAAGGACCGTGAGATCGAAGCTACGGCGATCGTGGGGGATTACCGGGACAACGCGGAGGCGGCGATCACCGGATCTTTCGAGGTGTATGTCACGAAGGATTACGAGCTGGTGCGGTATGTGACCAAATATATGCTGCGGCTGCCCCAGTCTGACAAGCCCATCGAGGTGCTGACGGTGTGGGATTCCGACTTAAAGGTAAATGCTCAGGTCAATCCTGCTCTTTTCCGCGTCATTAATTAATGATTTCGAGCAGTTTTTGAGGAACGGACGTCAAGAGGAATAGCAATCAAGACTTTTTTGGGTAGATTGATTTCATGGCGGCAGTTGGGGCACAGATAATGGATTTCGCGCACCTTCAGAAGGGCATGACCGGCAAGGTTGTGCGAGTTCCCGCTCCCACTCCCGAGACGACTCGTCTCGAGGAAATGGGGCTCACGCTTGGAACGACGTTCCGCGTTGTGAAAGTAGCTCCTTTCGGCGACCCCATCGAAATCGAGCTTCGCGGCTACCGGCTCTGTTTGCGAAAGCGCGAGACGAGTGGTTTTGAAGTCGAAGTCCTGTCATAGCCCGGACGGCTCGGTTGCCGTCGCCACAAAGATGCCCCTCGTTGCCCTCGTCGGCAACCCAAATGCGGGCAAAACCACGCTTTTCAACTCCCTGACCGGCTCTTTTCAGAAGGTCGGCAACTATGCGGGCGTTACGGTGGAGAAGGTTTCGGCCATTCTTCAGTTGCCGAGCGGTCCCATCGAGTGCATCGACGTTCCGGGGCTGTATTCGCTGAAGGCGGTTTCGGAAGACGAGCACGTGGCGCTGCAGGTCGTGCAAGGCACGTTCCCTGGGGTTGCGAAGCCGGACCTGCTTGTCTGCGTGATAGACGCGACGAATCTCGAAAGGAATCTCTATCTGTATTCCCAGCTCGCCGAGCTTGGAGTTCCGATTATTGTCGCGCTGACGATGTCGGACCGTTTGCAGAAGAGCGGAAAAGATATCGACTTGGCGGCATTGAGGGACCTCCTCGGTGCCGATGTCGTTCCGATGATTGGGCACAAGGATAAGGGAGTCAGCGAGCTTAAGGCGGCCATCGAGCGGGCTTTGGAAGAAAGCATCGCCCCCGATCCGGGTGACCCGTCTGCCGATCTGCTGTCGGAGGGGGTCGCGGCGCTGAAGGAGCGTCTCGCTCGGATTGGAATGGATGTGAGTCGCGCCGAATTGCGACGAGCCTTGCTGGAGCAGAATAGCGAGTTCCTGCTTCCGTTCGAGGGTTGGCCGGAGATTCAGGAAGCCTTTGCCGAGGCGAGGACGAAGCTTCAGGGTTATGAGCAGCCTCCAGAGGTAACCTCACGATATCTGTGGTCGTCCGGAGTCGAGCAAGCGGTCGTTTCTCAGCCTCGCAAGAACCGGACCCACCTGACCGACAGCATCGACCGGGTGCTCACGCACAAGGTGTTTGGATTAGCGATATTCGTCGCGACGATGATGATCGTGTTTCTCTCGATCTATTCCTTCGCCGATCCGCTGATGAAGGGAATCGAAGCCGGCTTCGGATGGCTCGCGAACGTCGTGTCCCCGACACTGGCTTCGGTTCCGTGGCTTCAGTCGTTGGTGGTGGATGGACTGATAGGGGGCGTGGGCGGGATGCTGGTGTTCCTGCCGCAGATCCTCATTCTATTCTTCTTCATTTCAATGCTGGAAGGAAGCGGATATCTTGCCCGCGCGGCGTTCTTGATGGATCGCCTGCTGGGATGGTGCGGGCTCAATGGCCGGGCTTTCATTCCGTTGCTCTCCAGCTTCGCCTGTGCGATCCCCGGGATTATGGCTGCACGAGTGATGCCGGATCGGAACAGCCGGCTTGCGACCATTCTGGTTGCGCCACTGATGTCGTGCAGTGCGAGATTGCCGGTCTATGTCCTGCTGATCGGGGCGTTCATCGAGCCGAACTACGGGCCGATTTGGGCTGGATTTACTCTCTTCGCGATGCACTTCCTGGGCCTGGTGGTGGCGATTCCCATCGTTTGGACTTTAAACCGGAAGATGCTTAAGGGCAAGCGCCTGCCGTTCTTGCTGGAACTGCCGCCGTATCAGTGGCCCAAGTGGCGAGACGTCTGGATCGCGATGTACTTCCGTGGAAAGGTGTTCGTGCAGACGGCGGGAACGATCATCGTGCTGATGTCGATCGTTATTTGGGCGTTGTCTTACTTCCCGAGACTAGGACCGGCTCAGGAGGCTGGCGTGAAGCAGCAGTATGTCGCGCAGCATCCCACTGCGGACGAGAATGCGATCGACAAGCGATTGGCGGAGGAGCAGCTCGCCAATTCGTTCTTGGGCAGGTTCGGCAAGACGATCGAGCCGGTGTTCGTTCCGGCTGGGTTCGACTGGCGCATCACGACGAGCATCCTGTCGGCTTTCCCCGCGCGAGAGACGGTGGTTCCGTCGCTGGCTATCATCTTCTCGCTTGGTGAAGGCGTCGAAGAAACCTCGGGCGAGCTTCGGAAGGCGCTGGGCGATGCCACATGGCCGGATGGGCGTCCGCTCTTCACGCTCTGGACCAGCATCGGGCTGATGGTGTTTTTCGCACTGTGCGCCCAGTGCATGGCTACGCTCGCGGCGGTGAAGCGGGAGACGAACTCCTGGAAGTGGCCGCTCTTCATGTTCGTTTACATGACGACTCTAGCCTACATCGGAGCGGTGCTCGTGAACTATCTAGGCAGGTTCCTCGGGTGAGAATCGAACCTGATTAGGTAAACCCAACGCATGTCCGCTTATGATCGCGCCCGCTCGATTTATGGGGAGTGGGACGTCGACACAGAGTCTGCGATTGAACACGCATTGCGGATCCCGATCTCGATCCATTGTTGGCAAGCCGACGATGTGGGCGGGTTTGAGGTTCATGAGGGCGCAGTCGATTCGGGCGGGATCATGGCGACCGGGAACTACCCCGGCAAGGCTCGAACGGCCCCCGAGGTGCGGCAGGACTATGACCAGGTGCTGGCGCTTGTGCCAGGCGTTCACCGGGCGAACCTGCATGCGATCTACGCGGAGACGGGAGGGAAGGCGGTTCCGCGTGATGAGCTTGCGGTCGAGCACTTCGAGGGCTGGATCGATTGGGCGCTGCAATCTGGGATCGCCATCGATTTCAACCCAACGTATTTCGCGCACCCAAAGGCGGGGGACGGCTTTACCTTGTCGCATCAGGAGCGTGAAATTCGGCAGTTCTGGATACGGCACGGAGTCGTATGTCGGCGGATTGCCTCAGAAATGAGCCGTCGGCTGAAGATGCCGTGCGTGAACAACCACTGGATCCCGGATGGCGCCAAGGACTCGCCGGCTGACCGCTGGTCGCCCCGCGCGCGATTGGTCGAATCATTGGATCAGGTGCTTCTAGAGGAAGCTCCGGGATGCATTGACGCTGTGGAGAGCAAGCTGTTTGGGCTTGGTTCGGAAGACTACGTAGTGGGCTCGTTTGAGTTTTATGCGAGCTATGCGCTGAGGCGCGGCAGGCTGTTCTGCCTGGACATGGGGCACTTCCATCCGACCGAAACGATTGCAGACAAACTCAGCGCGCTAATGCAGTTCCACGAACGGATCTTGTTGCACGTGAGCCGACCCGTTCGGTGGGATAGCGATCATGTGGTGCTGTTTAACGACGATTTGCGGGCGGTCTTCGTAGAACTCGCCCGGGGCGGGGCAATGGATCGGGCAATCGTCGCACTCGATTTCTTCGATGCTTCGATCAACCGAATCGCGGCCTATGTAATCGGCATCCGCGCCACGCGCAAGGCGATGCTCTATGCGCTACTCGACCCACAGTCGAAGCTTAAGGAGTCAGAGTCTAGAGGGCGACTGGGAAGGAAGTTGGCGCTGATGGAAGAGGCCAAGACGCTGCCGTTCGGGGACGTTTGGGATGAATTGTGCCGACGTGCGGACGTGCCGGTGGGTGCCGCATGGATCGACGAAGTGGAACGGTACGAGTCAAATGTCCTCGCTGGCCGCTAAGGGATTAGAGATTCAGAAGAAGCGCGCGGCCGCCGTCTCGCTGCTTTACAACCTGGTTCTGACGATCCTGAAGCTCGTGGCGGCTGTTCTTACCGGCTCCGTCAGCCTTCTGTCGGAGGGGGTTCATTCCGCAACCGACGTCGTCGCCTCGTTCATTGCGTTCCTGAGCATCCGGGCGGCGAGCGTGCCTCCGGACGACGAACATCCTTACGGCCACGGCAAGATCGAGAGCTTGGCAGGATTGGGCGAGTCGGTGCTGCTCTTGATGATCGTGGTGTACATCGTGTTTGAAGCCATTCAGAGGCTCATTCTCGGTGCCAGTGTTCAGAACCTGGGAATCGGGTTATGGGTGATGGGGATCAGCTCGATTAGCAGCCTCGCGGTGGGCATTTATGTTCGGCGGGTGGGTCTTGAGACGCAAAGCGTCGCCCTAAAGTCGAACGGCCAGCACCTGATGGTGGACTTCTGGACGAGCGTGGGAGTGCTCTTCGCCCTTCTGCTGACGCAACTGACAGGCTGGAGGCAGGCGGACGCAATCGTGGCCATACTGCTGGCCTGCTGGATTGCCTTTGGCGCTGTCCTGATGAGCCGTGAAGCGATCGACCAGCTCATCGACCGGAAGATCCCGCCGGATGAGATGGCGGCGATCGAGCGGATCCTCAACGAAACACAGGGGTGCCTGAGCTGGCATAAGCTGCGCACGAGGCACTCCGGGCATGTACATTACATTGACGTTCATATTGTTGTCCCGAACGATTGGTCGGTAGTCCAGGCGCACGATCTGGCAGACAGCGTCGAGAAGCGCATTCAAGCCGAGCTCGCCCCCGCGCATGCGGTCATTCACGTCGATCCGTACGATCCCTTGAAATCGGGAATATAAAGAGCAAGGCCGCTACAATAGAGTTCGGCTCGTTCAACCATGCTAGGCAAGCTCATCTATCTGGTCATCAGCGTTTTCGCAGGCTTTATTCTGAGCTTTTTTTGGCTGACCTTCCGGAGCACCAAGAAGCGCGGGGATCATGCTCCTTACTGGACGATTTCTATTTGCCTGCTACTCACCACGATCGGCCCCTTTATATTCGTTGAGGCATTGACGAAGGTCTTTGGGAAGGACATGGAGGCGGCAATCAAGCGCGCTTACATGGAAGGGCCTATCGATGGCAAGCTCCAGTATTACAAGATTCGGTGGTACACCGGCAGTTCGGCGAGCGCGCTGGCGGTTGGGGAAGAAAGGGCGAACTGGGGAGGCACGGACCGGCCGATCATGAGCATCAATCTCGAGAAAAAGAACGGGAAGTGGGACTTCTCTTCTTACAAGCTGCTCTATTCAAACAGCAAGAACAAGGACAGCCTCGTGATGCCCCCGTATCAGTAGCCTGGGCGCTTGGTGTAACGTCTGATTACACCTATGCTCAAGCACCTTTGCCTCGCCAGTTTGCTCGTTGGCAGCGCCGGATTTGCCTTTGTCCAACAGGGCCAAGTCAAGTACCCCGTCTTCGAGGCCGATAATTTGCCCGCCAGCCTCTATGCGCGACGGCGCGATTCAATCAAGCAACAGCTTGGCCCAAACACGTTGGCGATTCTGTTCACGAATCCAGAACGCAACCGCAGCAACGATACAGATTATCGTTTTCGCCCGGACTCCAATTTTCGATATTTGACAGGGTTCGAGGAGCCTGATTCGGCGCTGCTACTGGCCCCGAGCGGCGTCGAATATCGGGGCAAGAAGGTCACGGAGATTCTCTTTGTCAATACGTCCGACGCCATGTCTGAAACGTGGCTGGGTTACCGAATGGGGCCAGCGGATGCGATGACGCTGCAGCAGGTTGAATTGGCACTGCCGAACTCGAAGTTTCAGGAGGTCTTGAAGTCGATCGTCCTGGCGCCGAGCACGTCACTCATGCTGGCGAGCGCCCCAGCCGATCCGAGCGGACCGGTCGCTCAGATGCTGAAGCAGTGGAACGAATGGGTAGCCGGCACGGGCAAGTCGCCCGCCACTGCACGGCTCGGCACCATGCTCTCCAAAATGCGGGTGAAGAAGTCGCCAGAAGAAGTAGTTCTGCTTCAAAAAGCAGTGGATGCGACAGTAGCGGGACATCGCGAGGCTATGAAATCGCTCGAGCCTGGGATGAGGGAGTTTGAGATTCAAGCGGTGGTGGAGTATGCGTTCACCCGCATGGGCTGCGAGGCCGTTGGCTATAACTCGATCGTGGGCTCAGGTCCCAACAGTTGCATCCTTCACTACGAAGCAAACCGGCGACAGGCGAAGGCTGGAGACATCCTGTGCATGGACGTGGCGGGCGAGTACCACGGATATTCCGCCGATGTAACGCGATCATTTCCGGTTTCGGGCAAGTTCACACCGGCTCAACGGGACGTTTACGAGCTTGTGCTCGCCGCGCAGGAGGCGGGTATTCGCGAGTGTGTTATCGGGAAGCCGTTCGGGGCAGCCGATGCGGCAGCCAGGAAGATCGTCGCGGATGGGCTTTTGAAGCTCGGAATCACAAAGACGGCCGACGAGTCCAGACGCTACTTCATGCATGGCACCAGCCACTACATTGGGCTTGATGTGCACGATGCGCATGGAGACAACACTCTGCAGGAGAACTACGCGCTCACGGTAGAGCCCGGGATTTACATCAAAGCAGGCAGCCCTTGCGACCCTAAGTGGTGGAACATCGGCGTCCGCATAGAGGACGACATCCTCGTGACCAAGAGCGGGCCAGTCAATATGTCAGCCGGCGTGCCTCGGCGCGTGGACGAAGTGGAGGCCCTTATGCGCGAGAAGGGCATCGGCAACATTCCCGTAGGCAAGTAGTGCCTCCATCCATGGAGGCATTTCCTCTGGACGACCGCTGAAACGCAGAAAGCCCGCCTGGGTAAGGCGGGCTTTCGTAAATTGGAGGAGATGCCTCCACGGATGGAGGCACTACGGTTATCGGGCGTAGAATTCGACGACTTGCTGCTCTTGGAAGAACTTGGGGCAGTCTTCTCGCTCGGGGAGAGCGATGATCTTGCCGCTGAAGCCTTGAACGTCGGCTTCCATGTAAGCGGGGATGGCGGCTCCCTCGTAGTGGTTGCCTCTTGCGATGCCTCGGCTTGACTCACGATCTCGGACCGAGATCACGTCGCC
>JBGGMI010000085.1:0-10457 GCA_041288075.1 Fimbriimonas sp. | reverse complement strand
ATCATGCTCTTGCGCACCAGCTTCGTGCTCTCGCCGCCATGGTGAAGGATCTTCGCCTTCGGCGTGTAGAGGCAACCCCAGCCCTTCATTTTCAGCCGGTAGAGCAGGTCGACCTCGTTGAAGAAAATCGGAAAGCTCTCGTCGAAAGGCTTCTTTGGGTCTCCAACGTCTGCGAGCGCCTCACGTCGAAAAAGCAAAAACGTCCCCATCGGCTGAGGCGCCTCCTGCTCCTGGTCGTAGTCGAAAGAGGACAGCCGGTACGAGTCCCAAGCCTTGATCTTGAACAGATCCCCCAGAATCCCACGCAAACTCGGAAACCCCCGCACTGAGTGCTGAGTGCTTCCATCCGGGCTCACCTGTCGCACGCCCAGAACTCCAACTCTTGGATGAGCGCGGAGAATCTCTAGTGCTTGGTCCAACGAATCGTCGACGAATTCCGTGTCTGGATTCAGTGTCAGCAGAAAGTCGCCGCAAGCTTCTGCAAAAGCGAGGTTGTTTCCAGCGGCATAGCCGGTGTTAGTAGGTGAGGCGACCAGGCGGAGGGCGTTGGGCGTTGGGCGTTGTGCGTTGGGCTGGTCCCCAAACGCCAAACGCCAAACGCCAAACGCCTCCTCTTCTCGCACCATTTCTGCACTCCCGTCCGTCGATGCATTATCAACGACGATCACCTCAAAAGCCTCAGAGGGCGGGTGGTTGCTCATGGAGGTAAGGCACGCGCGGAGCAGCTCTCGAGTGTTCCAATTCACGATCAAGATGCTGAGCATTCCGGTCAAGGCAGTTTACATGACCGTCATATTGCGGAAATCTTGATCGCGGAATCCGGCACAAACCTAGCAGAAAAGCGCGTATTTGAACTGAGACCGGTCAGCTTTCTATAGTGTACGTGCAACTAGTAAGGGTTGACGACATGGAAGATACACCGGTAGAGTCTCTAACGATTCCAAAGGGAACCCATTGAGGGACGGCAGCGCGACCTATCCGGCGCGGAGGAGTGTATACGGCTTGCCAAGCAAAATGAAGCTAACCTTAGGGCTGAGTCTGTTGTTAACAGGTTCTGCTCTTGCAGATACGAAATATACGATTAAGTCTGGCGATACCATTGAGCGTATCGCTAAGAAGTTCGGGGTCAAGGAACGATCTCTCAAGAGCTACAACGGGCTCTCGAGCGAGACGATCCTCAAGATCGGCCGAACCATCGCAATTCCTACATCATCGAAGTCTTCTTCTACTACGTCTGACCGACAGGCGAGTGTGAAGGTTTCCGGCGGCTATACCGTTCGGAACGGCGACCACGATTGGACCATCGCGAAAAAGCACGGCATCTCTGTCGAGAAGCTGCACGCGATGAACCCGAGCGTGAAGTGGCGATCGCTTCAGATCGGCTCCAAGCTGAACGTGCCAGGCGCACCGAAGTTTGCCGTCGTGAAGTCCGCGCCCAAGCTGGCCCTTCCTAAGGCAAGTGGAAAGTACGCGATCCGAGAGGGCGACAACGACTGGCTGGTTGCCAGACGATTCTCGACAACTCCGAAAGTGATCCGGCAGCTCAACCCCGACGTGCGTTGGGATCGGCTCCAGATCGGCACGAGCATCCGAGTCCCTGGCGCTACCGCGGTTGCAGCCAAGAAGAGCTCGGCACCCCAGCTTAAGAGCCGCTACGCCGTGGTCACGGGCAACGACGTGATGGTCCGCGAAAAGCCGACCTCTGCGTCCGATGCCAAGACCAAGGTGCAGGCCGGCACGCGAGTGACCGTGCTCTACCGAGAGAACAATTGGTACAAGCTCCGCTTCCCCCACGGCACCGCCGGTTGGGTGCGAGGCGACTTCCTGAAGGCCACCAGCGCTCCCGTTAGAGTGGCGAAGGTCAAGAAGCCAGCCAAGATTTCCAAGCCCCACAAGCAGACGAAGCTTGCGGTGGTTCAGAGAGACGAGACGGACAGCGGCTACATCCAGCAGCCCGTCGTCGCCCCTCAACAGAAGAAGGGCCAGACGGTCGAGAAGATCATGTCCAAGGCGCAGTCGCTGCGCGGGGTCCGGTATCGCTGGGGCGGCGCCTCACGATCGGGAACGGACTGCAGCGGGTTCACCACGCAGGTCTTCAAGAGCAACGGCATCAGCCTCCCTCGAACGAGCGGCGCTCAATCGAAGGTCGGCAAGCCGGTCTCGAGAAAGGACCTGCAGAAAGGCGACCTGGTGTTCTTCAAGACCACCCGAAGCGCCCGGGTGTCGCATGTGGGCATCTACATCGGCAACGGCAAGTTCATCCACGCCAGCAGCGGCGGCGGACGAGTGATGGAGAGCAGTCTCAGCGACGGCTACTACAACAACCGGTTCGTAACCGCCCGACGAATGATCAGGACAAAGTCGTCCCCAAAAGATCTCGCCCAGGAGCTTCCAAATCTGCCAAGTCTAGGCGAAATAAGTGATCCCGATCCGGTCACAAACAAGCCAGCCGGCCAGTAGCGGCTTCAGGGCTTCCTGACCAATGAGAGCCATCCCACAATTGGGATGGCTCCTTTTTTCTTGCTATTTGCGAAGTTGCAGAACAACGTATGCGAGAAGCGCTACCGCAACGAAGACAGCCTCCACCGCTTTCGATTTCGGATAGCACCTTACGAGCGACTCATACAGCGTCATCGTTGCCGCGAACAGAACTCCAGCCACAAATGTCCACAGCCCAACCGAGGGGAATGCAACCTCCAACCCGGTGACAAAGGCTCGTCCACCCCAGGCAAAAACCAGACCGCAAACCAGGCACACCCCGATCAACAGGCCGAGCCACATAGTCAGGGCCATGGCAACGAATCTGCGGAGAACCTTCGAGTGCACTAAGGCAATTCTATGACAGGGACGTGCTGTCAGTAGAAGTGATGACACTATTCCCTGTCAAGATTGCCGGGCTCCTATGGAAGAGATCTATAGGCAAGCATCATCCGAGGACGTCGCCCTTCTGGTGCGAGGAGGGCGCGTCTCATTTACCGGTCATCCTCTATCGTGCCCCGATGCAAGAAGAAAGTGCCGATTTGCAGGCCGTCCTTCCACCCTCGACCTTCAATCCATTATAGAAACGCTTAAGCAACCACTGCGGCTCGGTGCTTGACAGCCGCCCTCACAAGCCCAACAAACAGCGGATGAGGCCGGTTCGGCCGCGACTTGAACTCCGGATGCGCCTGAGTTGCGATAAAGAACGGATGGCTCGGCACCTCGATCATCTCCACCAGCCGGTAATCCGGCGACACCCCAGAGATCAGCATCCCCTTCGCCTGCAGCAGCTCGCGATAGTCGTTATTTACCTCATACCGATGCCGGTGCCGCTCCGAAATCCGGTTGTTCTCATAGAGCCGGTGCGCCAAGGTCCCGTTCACGAGATTGCAGTCCCAACTCCCAAGCCGCATCGAAGCGCCCTTGTCCAAGACGTGCTTCTGCTCCGGCAGCAAGTGGATCACCGGATAGGGCGGATTCTCCTGCATCTCCTCCGAATTCGCTCCTGCAAGATCACACACGTTTCGCGCGTATTCGATAACTGCCATCTGTAAACCTAGACAAATCCCAAGGAACGGCAACCCCGTCTCGCGAGCAAACTGGATCGCCTCGACCTTGCCCTCGATACCCCGTGCACCAAAACCCGGAGCAACAACCAGGGCATCGACATCCGACAGAAACTCCGAAGGAGCTTTCCCGTTCTCCAGGCTGTCACTTTCGATCCACTTGATCTCGACTTCGCTGTCGTTCGGTATGCCTGCGTGGATGAGGGCTTCGGCGATGGACTTGTAAGCGTCCCCGTTGGACGTGTACTTGCCCACCACCGCAATTCGGGTCTTGTTGGAGGGATTCTTCAGGACATCGACGAGGCCTTGCCACTCTTGAAGCTGAACTTCCCGCTTCTCCAGCCCCAGCCGAGCGACCACATATTCGCCCAGCCCGGCGCGCTCATATTCCAGCGGCACTTCGTAAATCGTGTCGAGCGTCTTCGACTCGATAACCGCCTTCGGCTCCACACCGCAGAACAACGAAATCTTCTCCCGCACGTCGTGGGACAGCGGAACATCCGACCGGCACACCAAAACGTCCGGCGCAATACCGATCTGTCGGAGCTGCATAACGCTGTGCTGCGTCGGCTTGGTCTTCACTTCCTGCCAAGGTCCGACCGTCGGAATGAGCGTCACATGCACGTAAAGCACGTTCTCCGGCCCCACATCCGTCCGCATCTGCCGAATCGCCTCGAGGAAGGGAAGGGACTCGATGTCGCCAACCGTCCCGCCGATCTCTGCGATCACCACATCGGCTTCCTGCTCCACCGCAAGCTCCCGAATGCCCCGCTTGATCTCGTTGGTAACGTGCGGAATCACCTGCACCGTCGCCCCAAGATAATCCCCTTTCCGCTCCGCGCTGATAACCCGGCTATAAACTTTTCCCGTGGTGACTGAACTAGATGCAGAGCAAGCGACATCCATAAACCGCTCGTAATGCCCCAGGTCGAGGTCGGTCTCCGCACCATCTTCGGTAACAAACACCTCGCCGTGCTGATACGGGTTCATGGTGCCGGCGTCGACGTTGATATAGGGGTCGAGCTTAAGAGGAGCGACGGTGAAGCCGCGATTTCTGAGGAGCCTTCCGAGGCTGGCGGTGGTGATCCCTTTTCCGATCGAGCTTACGACGCCGCCAGTTACGAAGATGTATTTTGCCATGGATGCTCCTGAGGAAATCTCAAACCTCCAAGACACAGCACGGCCCTGTGAAATGCACTTCGGGGGTTTTGAAGATTATACTGCCGGGCCTGCCCGAAAGGAGCGAGAATCTTTCAAACGGCAAGAACGATTACCACGAGCCACCCGACGAGCCGCTTCCCCCACTGCTGAAGCTCCCTCCGGATGAGCCTGAACTCGAAGACCCACCACCACCCCACGAGCTTGAACTGGACGAGGACGAGTTGTAAAGCGACGCCTGGTGCCGGCGCCTCTCTGCTTCCGCCGCCTCCCTCTGCCGCCGCTGTTCCTCCTCATAAGCCATCTCGGTCTGACGCGCGATCCTGTTCCACTCCTGCTGCTGCTGCTGAAGCATCCCGTAGAGGTAGGCGTAATCCATCGGCCCCAGCCCCATCCCAACCTGCGGCCGATGAAAGCTCCGGATCAAGTCGGCTGAGCCGTCGAACCGCCTTACTCGCCTGCGAGCATCCTCCTCTGCCTTCTGCATGGCCTCCACCTGCTCCTCGTAACGAGCCTTAACGGCGTCCAAATCGACGCATATGTCCAAGGCAGCATTGAGCTTCTCAGTCGCCTGCGCTAACTGGTTTTGAGCCGTTTGCGCATCGCGATAGGCTCCAAGATGCCGCTTCTCCTGCAGCTTGGATTCAGCGCGCGCCAGATCGCGTGCTGCCGACTCGACGAATTGTGCTGCCGCCGAGCTCGCGTTCTCCACTGCCGAGACATCCCGATGCTCTCGGGCTACTTCCGCGAGTCTTTGCGACACGCGGGCGACGAACTCTTTCGCAGAGGCAAGCTCTGAACGTGCCTGCACTCCTACGTCGGCTGCCTTCTCGATCGCGAGCTTTGCCGCCTCCAACTGCTGGCTTGCCTTCATGTATAGATCGTCGACCTTCACCGCCTGGTCCTCCATCGCTTCCACGGTCTCGGCGGTCGAGAGCATCGAAAGGAGTCGGCTTCGTTGTTGATTCGCCTCGTCCAACGTGATCTGCGGGTTATCTTCTGGCGAGAGAAACGTTTCGGCCAGCCCGGTGACAGCCTCCCTGCGGTGCGAGTCTGCGAGCTCGAGTGCCGCTTGCAGCCTGGTCAGGTCCGACGTCGTCTCTTCCTCCTTTCCTTTCAACTCTCGTATCTGCAATGCGTAAGCGTAAGGATCGGTGATGCGGCACTCGTTCACCTTCCCATACAGCGTTTGGTCCGACGAGGCGTCTCCGATGAGCGGATGCTTGTTCAGCCAGCGCTCCGGAATCTGCTTCTCATGGCAGGTTGCTAGAAGTTCGTCCAGCTTTGCGTGCGGAAAGAGCGCGTCCGGCAGTTGCAGCGACTCGGTTACCGATTCGTTCAGCTCCTGCCAGTTCCGAATGGCCGCGTCGTAGCGCGAAGACAAGTCCCCAAAGAACGTGCTCGGCTTCACTTTAATCCACTGCGTTTCCGGTTCGAAGAGCTTGTCGCTGATTTTCTCAGTGTCGAACGAGAAAGGCTGGTCGGCGGTCGCTAGCGCTTCATTGGCGGGGGCGACATTGAGGAACGACGCCTTTTTCGCTTTCGCCTCGATCGTATCCAGATGCGCGGCAATCGCCTCTACCCCGATGATGATCGAGTCGATCTCCTTCGAGGTGCTCTCATAAATCTCCTTCGTCTTGCCCTGGAACTGCTTCAGATGAGGTGCCCGGTCCCGGTTCTCGTCGAAGAGGTAATACCGCTGCCTCGCTTGCTGAATCCAGCCGCGCCAGGTCTGGAGCAGCTCGCCTAGTTCTGTCCGTTGTGCCTCCAGGAACCGCAGGCGCTTGGCAGCAAACACAATGGAGCCGGCGGCGGCGATGCCCACGGCCATGAGGATGAGGAACAGCTTGAATCGGCGAGTCGATTCCTCCGCATTGCGGAGCGCCACATACTCCTGCAGCTCGCCCGCATTCTGGCTCAGGTCGGACGCCATCACCTCCAGTGCCACCGGATCCTTGGTGTTCTCCACCGACTGTGCCGTTTCCAGGAGCGTGCGATAGCTTGCCACGTCCTTTGGCAGCTTGTCGGGTTCCGAATCCAACAGCGCCTTCAAGCGGAACGCCTCGGTGCTGACTCTTGCGCGCGCGGTGTCGATCCGTTGTTGGGCCGCGCGCAGCCGCATCTGCTCCGCTCGCTCCGCCTTCCGCTTTGGATCGTAATTGTCGAAAACGTGCGTGTCGAACGCCGTCAGCATGCGGGTGACTGCGGTTTGCGGGTCTTGGCGGGCATACTGCCTAAAAATGCTTGTGTAAGGCACGAGCGCGTCGTTTTCCAGCCCCAGCTCGACTCTCCAGAGGGGCGCAGGCAGCATCCGATACTTTCGATCTCCAGGGCCATAGCTCACTAGAAAGAGCGTCGACCGGTTGCGGTTGAACACCGGATCGCGAGCCCAGTCGTCCGCTAACCCAACGATCGCCCGCTCCGCATCCTCATCCGTCGAGCTTCCCGTCCGTGTTGGCAGGTCCTTCACGAATACGACATAGAACGGATAATGCAGCCCCTTGGCCGTGCCCTGAATCTCCTCCAGCCCCTTGACGCTCAATCGCTCCGGAATAAAGCCCGCAGGAATCGTATAGACGAAGCGTCCCGCTTGCAACTTCGGAGCCTCCAGAGTGCCGGCATGGGTGGTGAGGGTTAGCGCGGTTAGAAGGATAGCGGTAAGAGACCAGCGAGAGGGCATCGGCTTAAGTTTAAGGCAATAGCTGAATACTGGAATTCGCCTCCAGGGATTCAACAATTGCCCGCATAACCTTCACCGTTTCCAGCCCCTCCTCAAGATCAGGTGAGTTTGGTTCTCCGGTCAGCAGCTTCGAAGCGAAGTAGTCGGCATAGTTGCAGAACTCGCCGTAGTGCATCCCCTTGAGCTCGTGCCGGTAGTAGTAGCCCGCCATCGAGTGCTCGTAGTCTTCGTCCACCTCCGTTCCATCCTCACGCGTGTACGTGTAGCGAAGGTCCGGATAGCGTGCCAGGGAGCTGCCTTTCGAGCCCATTAAGTGGCACTCTATGTGCGCCCTCGCCCTCGGAAGCTCGTGCAGGCCGTAGTTTCCGAGCACGCGGCCGATCCTCCCGTTCTTGCCTTTTAAGTTCACCGTGATTGCGTCAGGTGTGGTCATCCCGTATTGCTTCGCGAGACTTGTGAGGGTTCCGAAGGCGTGGACTTCCTCTATCTCACCGAGATACCAGCGGACCAGATCGATCGGGTGAGAGAGGCCGAGGTAGGCCCAGTGGGTGTCGGTGATGGTCCACGGCGACTTCTCGTACAGCCAATCCATGCGGTGGTTGTAATGCGCGTCCACCACCTCGACTTCCCCAATTTGCCCTTGTTCGAAGTCCTCACGCTGACGCTGGAACGGCTCTCCAAACCTTGTGCTCTGCCCGACCTGCAGCCGCATTCTGGTTTCCTTGGCGGCTTGCCGAATCCGCTCAGCATCGGCCAGGTTGTTGATGAGCGGCTTTGTGCAGATCACATGCTTGCCCGCTCTGAATGCCCTCTCGATATGCTCGGCGTGCATTGAGTCAGGCGTGTAGATAGCGACGATCTGCACGTCCTTGTCTGCCAGCATCGCATCATAGTCGTCCGTCACCCGCAGCCCAGGACACGCTTCCAGAGCGCTCAGCCGTTTTGCCTCGCTTACATCACAACCCGCTAAAGCCCGACAAAGCAGGCTCGCGCGAAGCGCCACCAGCATCGTGTGCCCCTCGTGCAGGCCCAGCACGCCGACTCCGAAACGTTTCTCCGGCGGTAGCTCCCGGTATGAGCGGCGGCGGCCCACTACGGGCGCGCCGGTGGGGAGGAAGTCGGGGTGCATCGGATAGATGTACCCGGAGCGGGAAGACGTAGAATACGAATGGCCGAATGTTGTTCTCCGACCGCCCCAAACAACTGCCCTACCTCAGCGACTATCTGAACGTCGCCGCCGCACGCCGTCCGGCTATCGATGCGGGCAACTTTCAGGTGGGTTTCGTGGCATTGCTGGCGGGAGCGTTTGGTGCGGCTCTTTGCGCGATTGCTGGGGCCGATGCACTGCCGGCCATCATGGCGGCAGGGGCAGCGTCGCTTGGGAGCTACTACATCGGAGCCAGGAACGGGGGCAAGCTGGCTGCGAAACGTCCTACCGACGAGCAGCTCCTGATCGAGCAGCAGGCGCGTGAGGTGGTTCTGCGGATGCAGGCGCTGATGAACAAGCGGCGGCTGCACCGGGACTTGAGTTCGGACGTTTCCGCCGTCCTCGAGGAAGCCGCGTCTCAATGGTGCCGAGCTCGCACCGCTTTGATGTCCCCCTACTGGAACCGCCCAGAGCTTTCGCTCCACATGCAGCAGGTGCGCGATCAGTCGATGCTGGCTGCTGAGCGCACGATGTCGGAGCTTATGATCCTCTTCGCTACTGCGGTTCCGGAGCAGCCTGGGAGCTGGAACCTGGCTGAGGTTGCGGATGAGGTGATTGGCAAGAACGTTTTTTCTGGCGTCAATCAGCGCCACCTCTCTCCCTTCTTCGATCAAGCGGTCGGGCTCGTCGAACAGCTCAAGGAGCTTGCTCGGGAGGCCGAGACGATTTCTCGCCAGCTTGTCAGCGATCCGAACCTGGGTGCGCAGGGGCGACCTGGCGCTGCTCTGGAGGCGACGCTTTCGGAGCTGAGGCAGCTTCGGCAGGCGGAGGATGAGCTTCGTGAGGATCTTCGGGCTTAGCACCTAACCTAGCCTAGCCGTGCGTTCCCGGGGTCGGCTAATCCCTTGGCTCAGGGAGCGTTTTTGGGCTTTGCGAACCTGTTTGTTCCTGTGAGACTGTCCGTTTGAGCTCCTGAGCCGAGGGTCACGCTGCTCTTCGCTCAGGTTGTAGAGAAGGCGTTCACGTTAAGTAGGTTTCTACCGAGGGTTTTGTCAACCAGTTTTCGAAAAAAATCGCGTTCAGAGCGTTTGTGAGCTAAGAGCCCGCTCTGCCATCTGCCCGGCCCATAATCCTCCATGCCCTGGATCGGCTTCAACTTTCAGTGGATGTTCTCGTGGCAGCCGGGCGCCGCTCCTCAGCCCACCGACTACAAGGCGCTCGACTTTCTCCAGAGCCACGGCTTCAACTTCGCGCGACTCGCTACCGATTACCGCTTCTGGACCAAGGACTTCGACTACCTCCACCCGGACGAGCGCGTGTTTGCCAGCATCGACTCCTACTTAGCCGCGTGCCAGGACCGGAACATCCACTTCAGCCTGAACATGCACCGTATGCCCGGCTATTGCATCAACCGGCCTGACATTGAAAAGCACAACCTGTGGGTGGACAAGGAGGCGCAGGACGGGCTCGTTTTTCAGTGGGAAACGTTCGCCAGGCGCTACAAAGGCACTCCGCCTAATGATCTCAGCTTCGATTTGATTAACGAGCCGCCGGATATTGGCCAATACGGGATGACGCGAGACGTTCACGAATCGCTCATCCGTCGAGTCGTGGCCGCTATCCGAGCGATCGACGCGGAGCGTCCGATCGTGATCGACGGACTGGAGGGTGGGCACACGGCTATGCCAGAGCTTGCCGATCTGGACGTCATTCACTCGGGCCGAGGGTATCAGCCGATGCAGGTTAGCCATTACGGTGCCTCCTGGTGGGAAGGCTGGAAAGGTTATGAGCCGGTTTATCCTGGGGGGAATTGGCAGGACAAATCGTGGGATCGCGAAACGCTTCGCGAGTTCTACCAACCGTGGCGCGCGGTGGAAGACCTTGGGGCTAGCGTGCATATGGGCGAGTTCGGGTGCTACAACCAGAC
>JBGGMI010000084.1:0-12387 GCA_041288075.1 Fimbriimonas sp. | reverse complement strand
CAACCCCTTCGGGGTAGGTTGGTGACCGGCCGTTTACCCAAGGTAGCTCGCGGACTCGCAACCTTGGGCTATGGTTTCTTAACTCCTTCGGGGTAGGGTTTGTGGCCTGCGGCTTTTCGCAGGGTGGCTCCGGGAGCCGCGACCTTGGGGCCACTGTTTCTCAACCCCTTCGGGGTAGGGTTCTTTTTGCGGGCGCTTTCGGATCCTGGCGGGCCGCTGTCGAATGGTGCCGGTGCCAAAACACTTACCCCGAAGGGGTTCAGAAACAACAGCCCAGGGTTAGCGACTCCCGGAGCTACCCTGGGAATGGGACGCAACGCCGAACCCTACCCCGAAGGGGTTGTGAAACGAACACGGAAACCTTCGAATGCCGTTACGCAACCCCTTCGGGGTTTTTGGTGCGGCACGAACTTGCGGCGTAAAATGTTGCCACTTTGCCGCAATCACTCTCCTCCGTGCACATCCATGCGGTCTTCTCGACCAAGGACCGCATCCCATACCTGAACGATCGCGATTTGCGTTTGAACTTCCACGGCTATCTGGCTGAGATTTCGAGGAACCTGAAATGTGGATCAGCTCTGGTGGGCGGCGTCGAGGACCATGTACATATCCTGGCTGCTCTCGATCGATCGATTTCGGTCGCCGACTGGATCAAGGAGCTGAAGCGGGTCTCGTCGATGCGCATCAAGTCCGATGTTCCCCAGTTCGCGTGGCAGGGAGGATACGGTGCGTTTTCCGTGTCACTAGGAGAGCTCCCGATGGTTCGAAAGTATATCGAGGAGCAGGAGCGTCATCACCAATCCACCACGTTCAAAGACGAGTTTTTGAGGCTCCTTCGTGAACATGACATCGAATGGGATGCGCGTTATGTTTGGGACTGATGGAGCCGGGTCGAGGGTTTCTCAACCCCTTCGGGGTAGGGTTTGCTGGCTGGCCGTTTCCCAGGGTGGCTCCGGGAGTCGCGACCCTGGGCTACTGTTTCTCAACCCCTTCGGGGTAGATGGATTGAACGCTCCAATCATACTGCTCCCCTGAACTGGGCTTTATGCCGTGGCCAAAAACACGTACCCCGAGGGGGTCGGAAGCAAAAGCCCAGGGTTAGCGACTCCGGGAGCTACCCTGGGGAATAGATGCCTGGGGTTGCGGCGGTGCAGAGCATTGGGCGGAATGTAGCGGCGCCTTAGGAGGTTCGAGGGTCGAGGGGTCGAGGGTTTTTAAGACTCCTCGACTCCTCGACTCCTTCGCTCTATCCGCCGAGGATCGGTTTCAGGAGGTAGGCGTGGGCTTGGCCCTCGACGAGGCCCATGCCGACTATCCAGCCGCTTTCGTTGATGGCTCGAGCGCTATCGAGATAGCTGAAGGGGGAGCCGGCGGGGATCTTTGTGGTTAGGTTGATCATGCTGGTGCCATCCCACAGGAAGGCATCGCTGTGGGCGCTGGTTTCCAATTGAGTCACCATCGTGCCAACTACGGTGCCGGCATTGTTGATCGCCAGAGGCGTTATCTGGGTCACGTTGGCAGGCCCGGAAAAGGACGTTGCAACCCCGTTAGTCCAGACGAAGCCGAACAGGTCGTTGCCGCCCAATCTAAACTGGCCGATCACCTGATCGTTATCGTTTAGACCGAAGGTCGAAATTGTTTGCCAATCCGACGGGAAGGTCAGCAATTCCGATGCTCCGTTACGATAGAGGCCAATCCCGTCTGTCCCTTTACGTCCGACCGTGTGGGCGGAAGCATTGAGGCCTCTTGGGCTCTTAATGTCTAGAACCGTGCGCTGGCCATCGGTGTTGAGGATAAAGCCGTCGAAGTTCGTGTGGCCGAGGATCTGGCCGCTTGCATTGATGTCTCGGGCTACCACGGGGCCGGTACCGGGAAGCAGCTCTTGGATTTGGCCGTTCTTGTAGACAAACGCTACGGAGTCTACGTTCGATCCGTTATCGCATTGGCCCACGACGGTTCCCTGGTCGTTGATGGCTACGCCAACCGTGCGCCTTCGATTGCCAAGGGTGCCGAGCTCGGTGTAGGCGCCATCCCAAATAGCCGCTCGGACGTGTTCGGAAGGGCCGCTAAGGGCGCTATACACGAGCACCTGGCCGCTTTCGTTGATGGAGACCGCGCTGGCGAAGTTGTCGCCGGGGAGCATTCCGAGGTCGATGAGCTCGTAGGATTGCTCGGTACTGATGGATGTGAGGATCGCGTAGGTGCTGAGGTGGGCGAGGGGGGCGGTGACTTTGTTGGCTACTCCGTCGAATTGGCTGCCCTGCACGGCTACCCACTGATTGCCCTGGACTTGATAGATGGCGGGCGGGGTGGCCATGGCTCCTCGGGCTTCGCCGTAGGCGATGCTGAGGGTGGCGGGGGGATCGAAGGCGGTGCCATCGGGTCCGAAGGTGTAGGCAGAGCCGGGGAGGACCGCTTTGCCGGCGGGTGGGGCGGGGAGGCCCGTGGCGGCGGCGGCGGTGATGCCGGTGTCTTGGGACAGTGACCCGGGGGGAATGGTGAGCGTGGCGGTGCCGACGATTACCTTTCCGCCGATTGCGGCGTTGATCAGATTCTCGCCGGGGGTGATGGCGGCTTCGCCCGCGCATCCGTGGAGGACGGCGAGTGCCACGAGAAGGAGTGTGGCTAGGGTGAAGGGTCGAAATAATTTCATAGATGCCTCGGAAGGAGTCCAGGATTCTAGGAGTCTAGGAGTCCTTCGGGAGGGAGTCGTGGCCGAGGGGGTTCGGGGTTCGGGGGGAGGGCTAAAGGCCTAGTGAGGAGTCTGGGAGTCTGGGAGTCTAGGAGTCTAGGAGTCTTTCGGAAGGAGTCGGGGATGACCACAGAGGCACGGAGTTTCGGGTTGCGAGCGAACGCGGGCACAAGCCATCCCGCGACTACATTGCGTTCGTGGCGGCCGGATTCTCCTCGACTCCTCGACTCCTGGACTCCTAGACTCCTAGACTCCTTCTTCCCACGGGTACTCTCCTTGAACCCTCACATGAACTCAAGCATCTTTATGCCGTCGACGGAGGCTCTGTTTGAAAAGCAGGGCGACAACACGATGGTGGTCAATATGGGGCCACAGCATCCTTCTACCCATGGCGTGCTGCGCGTGATTTGCGAGCTGGATGGGGAGACGATTGTTAAGTGCAAGTGCGTGATCGGCTATCTGCACACGGGGATGGAGAAGGAAGCCGAGTACCAGCAGTACCAGAAGTGCGTGGTGATGACCGACCGCATGGACTATCTGAATGCGAACGGGAACAACCTGGCGCATGCGCTGGCGGTGGAGAAGCTGCTGGGGTGCGAGATTCCGAAGCGGGGGCAGTACCTGCGAGTGATTTTGGCAGAGCTGAGCCGGATCGCTTCGCATCTGGTTTGGCTTGGCACTCACGGATTGGATTTGGGGGCGATGACGCCTTATTTCTACGTGATGCAGCAGCGGGAGATGATCCTGGACATGTTCGAGCTGTTCTCGGGGGTGCGGATGATGCCCTCGTGGATCGTTCCGGGCGGCTTGCGGGGGGATATGCCGGCGGGGTTCGAGGAGAAGCTGCGGACGTTTTTGGCGACCTTCCCGAAGGAGCTGGACGTGGTGGAGGGGCTGCTGGTCGAGAATCCGATTTGGAAGGAGCGGACGGTGGATGTGGGGGTGCTGTCGGCGGACCAGGCGCTGTCGCTGGGGGCTTCGGGGCCGATCGCTCGAGCGAGCGGGGTTTCTTGGGACTTGCGGAAGAGCAATCCTTATAGCAGCTACGAGGACTTTTCGTTTGGGATTCCGGTGGGGTCGAAGGGGGACGTTTACGACCGGTTCCTGGTTCGGACGGCGGAGATGCGGGAGAGCTGCAAGATTTTGCAGCAGGCGATCGACGGATTGCCGGGCGGGGCCTGGTCGACGAGCGACCGGAAGATCGTGCCGCCTCCGCGGGAGGAGCTGGACACTTCGATGGAGTCGCTGATCCACCACTTCAAGCTGTTTACGGAGGGGTATCACCCGCCGGTGGGGGAGGCTTATGCGGGGGTCGAGGGTCCGAAGGGGGAGCTAGGCTTTTACATCGTGAGCGATGGGAGCAACCGGCCTTATCGGTGGCATGAGCGGCCGTCGAGCTTTATGAATTTGAAGGCGCTGGAGATTTTGGCGATCGGGCGGCTGATTGCGGATGTGATTGCGATTATCGGCTCGATCGATATCGTTTTGGGCGAAATCGACCGTTAAGTGCAGCATTTGGGCGTGCCCCTTGCGCGGATGGTGCGAACGGGCCTAAGCTAGGGGCGATGCTGCTTCTCTCGCTCATTGCCCTTGCTCCACAGGCTGGTGCCTTCGACCCGGGTCCGAACCCGTTGTTGATGCGTCATCCGACGGTTAACCAGACTCAGATCGTTTTTCAGTTTGCCGGGGATTTGTGGCGGGTTCCTCGTTCGGGTGGGGACGCTACTCGGCTGACGAGCTCGCCGGGGACTGAGGCGGCTCCGTTCTTTTCGCCGGATGGGAGCATGGTGGCGTTTACGGGTCAGTACGATGGGAATACCGACATCTACACGGTACCTGCCATGGGTGGGGTTCCGAAGCGGCTAACCTACCACCCTTCTGGTGATGCTGCAGTGGGTTGGACGCCCGATGGGAAGTCGGTGATTTTCTCGTCGGGGATGCTTTCGAACACTCAGGCGCCGCGGCTCTTTACGGTTGGGGTGAATGGCGGGGTTCCAAAGCCGTTGCCGTTCCCTACGGGGACGATGGCGTCGATGTCGCCGGATGGGCAGCAGCTTGCGTATGTGCCTGGCTATAAGTGGCAGCAGGCTTGGAAGCGGTATCGGGGCGGGCAGGCTTATGCGATTTGGGTCGGCAACATGTCGGACTCGCGGGTGACGGAGATTCCTCGGAAGGATTGGAACGACGAGCAGCCGATGTGGGTTGGGGACAAAGTTTATTACCTGTCGGACCCGAACGGGATTGTGGGGCTGAGCGCTTTTGACACGAACACGAAGAAGGTGTTCGAGGTGATCAAAGGCACGGGCTTCGATATCAAGTCGGCGGATGCAGGGGCGGGGGCGATCGTTTACGAGAAGCTCGGGTCGATCCATCTTTACGACATCGAGACGAAGCAGTCGGTGCGGGTGCCGATCAATGTTCGGGGCGATTTTCCTGAGGTTCGGCCGGCGTTTAAGGATGTTCGGAGCAACGTCACGGCGGCGAATATTTCGCCGACGGGTCAGCGCGCGGTGGTTGCGGCTCGGGGCTGGATCTTCACGGTACCGGCGGCGAAGGGAGACGCTCGGCAGATTGCGGAGCAGCAGGGGGTGCATCGGCGGAATCCGGCTTGGTCTCCTGATGGGAAGACGATTTCCTACTTTACGGACCAGGGTGGGAAGCAGCAGGTGGCGCTCTGCGATGTGTCGACGGGCAAAGAGAAGCTGACGGACCTGGGCGACACGCCGGCCTATTATTATGGGTCGGGGTCGAGCTACTGGTCGCCGGATTCTTCGAAGATCGCTTATACGGACAACAAGAACCAGCTCTGGATTCTTGATGTGGCGAGCGGGAAGAACACGCTGGTGGATCAGACGATTTACACCGATCCGAATGTGAGTGTCGATGCTCGCTGGTCGCCTGATTCGAAGTGGATCACGTGGGCTCGGGACCTGGACAGCCATATGCAGGCGGTGTTTGTTTACAACCTGGACACAGCTAAGAAGGCGCAGATCACGGACGGGCTCTCGCATGCACAGAGCCCGGTATTCGACCGTGACGGGAAGCACCTTTACTTTTTCGCGAGCACGAACGCCGGTCCGTCTTTGAGCTGGCTGGACATGTCGAGCATGACGAACCCGGTTGTGCTGAGCAACGTGTATGCCGTGGTGCTTCGGAAGGACCTTCCGAATCCGCTGCAGCCGGAAAGCGATGAGGAGAAGGTGGCTGCGGCTCCCCCAGTGCCTCCCGCGGACCCGACGAAAAAGCCGGAGCCTCCGAAGTTCGGCATCGATCTGGAGGATATCGAGTACCGGATTATCACGCTGCCGTTGCCGGCGGGTGACTATCAGACGTTGCAGGCGGGCCCTCCGGGCAGCTTTTTCGCGGTGATGGCCGGGCCCCGCACCAATCCGCTGGGTGGCGCTCCTACGAGCATCAGCAAGTGGACGATGGGCGATCGGAAGAATACGCCGTGGGGTCCTGGCTCGAACATTATCACTTCGGCGGACGGCACGAAGGCGTTGCTGGCTTCAGGTGGGGCTATGTCGATTGTCAGCACGATGGCTCCTCCCGCGCCGGGTGGTACGCCGATCGATATCTCGGGTCTGAAGGTGAAGATCGATCCGCGCGCCGAGTGGAAGTCGATGTTCCACGAGATCTGGCGGAACGAGCCGATGCTGTTCTATGCGGCGAATATGCATGGGATCGATCCGGAGGAGATGCGGCGGCGGTATGAGCCGTTTGTGGCGAATGTGGCTTCGCGAAGCGACCTGAACTACCTCTTCACCGACATGCTCGGCGAGATGGTGATTGGGCACATGTGGGCTCAGGGCGGAGATATCCCCGAGGGTGTGGGCAACGTTCCCGGTGGACTGCTGGGGGTTGACTTCTCCTTTGAGAATGGACGCTATAAGCTGACGCGCGTTTATGACGGCGAGCGCTGGAATCCTGGGCTGTATGCGCCTCTGGCGCAGCCAGGCGTGAATGCGAAGGCGGGCGAGTACCTGTGGTCGATCGACGGGAAGGACTTGAAGGACTCGAACGACATCTACGAGATGCTCGAGGGCAAGGCGGGCAAGCAGGTCAAGGTCAAGATCGGCGTCGCTGAAGCGACTGCGCGTGAGGTTGTGGTGGTGCCGGTTCCGAGCGAGGGCAACCTACGCAATCGTGCTTGGGCGGAGGACAATCGGCGCTATGTCGAAACCAAGACGGGCGGCCGGGCTGGGTATGTGCACGTGCCGGACACGGGCGGCGGCGGTTGGACTTCGTTCATTCGCTACTACTATGCTCAGTCGAATAAGGACGGGATTATCGTCGACGAGCGGTTCAATAATGGCGGCTTGATCACCGACTACATCGTGTATGAGATGAACAAGACGCTGGACGCGGTGTTCACTCCTCGCACGGGCAAGGATTGGCCGACGCCGGGATCGACGATCTACGGTCCGAAGGTGATGATCGCGAACCAGTTCGCCGGTTCGGGCGGCGACATGTTCCCGTGGCTGTTCAAGCATAAGAAGCTTGGGCCGGTGGTTGGCAAGCGAACATGGGGTGGCCTGGTGGCTTCGTTCGGGTTCTCGCTGGTGGATGGCGGACGCATCAACTCGCCGAATATCGCCTTCTACAATCCTCACACCAGCAAGTGGGAGATCGAGGGGCATGGCGTCGATCCGGACATCGAAGTCGAGTTTGATCCCTATCTCTGGCGGCAGGGTAAGGACGCTCAACTCGAGGCGGCGATCTCGGAGATGAACAAGCGATTGGCGACTTATAAGAAGATCGAGCTGAAGCGGCCGCCTTACGCGGACAAGACGAAGCTCGGCATTCGGTATTAAGCTGCGGATTGCGCTACGATAAGAGCATGAAAGCTTGCTTTACTGCTCTTATCGCGCTCTGCCTCTTCGGGTCGGCGCTCGTTGCTCGGGCTCAGGTTTCTGCGGAGGCTAGTGAGAAGGCTCATGCGAAGTTCGATCCCAAGCGGGATGCGGCCAAGGACATTGCGGATGCGGTGGTGCTGGCGAAGAAGCAGAATAAGCGGATCATTCTCGACGTTGGCGGCGAGTGGTGCGGGTGGTGCAAGAAGCTCGACAAGTTCTTTGAGACGGACATGGAGTCGGCGGAGATCTTGAAGAAGAAGTTCATCGTGGTGAAGGTGAACTACAGCCAAGAGAACGAGAACAAGACGGTGCTTTCGAAGTATCCGGAGATTAAGGGCTATCCCCACCTGTTCGTTTTGGACAAGAATGGGAAGCTGCTGCACTCGCAGGACACGGGGCTGCTCGAGACGGGAGATCACCACGACCACGACAAGGTCCTGGCGTTTCTGACGAAGTGGTCTGGCTAGGTTGCCGGTATAATCCGGCCTTCCCGGGGATGTAGCTCAGTTGGGAGAGCGCTGCAATCGCACTGCAGAGGTCGTGGGTTCGAGTCCCATTATCTCCACTTTTGAGGGTCGAGGGTTTGAGGTTCGAGGTACGGGGTTCGAGGTTCGAGGTTCGAGGTTCTTGGCCCAGGATGCAATTCATCCCGATCAACTCTACTTTCGATTTGGAGGTTAGATGCCCCGCTTGGAGGGCACCGCGGGAGGAGCCGGGAGGGCTGGGAGCTTTTTCTCCCACGGGTCGATCATGTCCACCCACTTCACGGTGCCGTCGAGGAGCACTCCCAGGACCTTGACTTTAGCGTCGAGTCCGACGCTGCGGACCTTGTATGTACGCCAGCCTCCCTTCCCGTCCGGTATTCGGCGGTCGATGGTTCTGCTCGGCGTGGGTAACTTCACATAAGGCATTCTGGCGATGGGGTCTCGCTTCGGATCGAATCCGAGATCCTTAGGATCAAGATTCCGCGCTAGAGCGGGTTCGATCGTGTAGATCACCTCAGTGCGGATGACGTGGTTTGCACGAGAAATCAATTGGTCGCGACGTATCCCTGCGGTCCCAAGTGCAACGGGCCATCGACGGTGCTTTGCTTTATACTTGCGTACCGCATCGGCGACTTGCTTGAGGAGGCGTTCAGAGCCTGCGTCGGGTGCAATTTGCAGCCAAGCTGCGCTGGCCGCTGCTTGAGCAGCGGACAGACAGATGAGTATGGCTCTGAACGAAATCATGAGTGTTAACCGGAGCGTCTTCCTTGACTTTCGCTTTTCGCTACGGTTGGCGCCCTCCTAATTGGAGCAAGTGCTCATGCTTGTTCTCTTCCCATGCGGCGGGGCTCTCGAACCACGCTATAGAACCATCGAGTCTCGCTCCTAGAAGCTGAACCTTCTGGCCAGGTTCTAAGAGGGGCACCAGGAACGGCTTCTGGCCACCACCTCCATCGGGAACCATCATCATCTCCGTGGCGCCCGCATGGTTGTTGACTCCGGGGAAGCGGACGATCGCATCTGAGACGATGTTGAAGCCAAAGTCCTCCAGTGCATGGGAACCTTCTCCGTGCACGGGGCACGACCCTGACGCGTACATCAAAGACCCTCCATTGCGTGGATCTCGGATAGAAATCGTGGTGCTAAACGGCTCCAGCGATAACGGAAGCGCTCCGTCGTACTCGCCAGCATATTGAGCAATAAGCCCGGCGATTTGTCTCAAGCGCGACCTTGCTTCGGTCAACTCGGCCGAGGATCGTGCCTTCGGTGCATATGCGATCCAACTGATGCCCGCGAGGAGCATTATGATGGCTATAGCCATCAGGGTCTCTGTCAAAGTGATGCCGCGTCTGTTCTTCATTGTGAGAAGCTTCGTCTATTGTCTCTTCGGCTCAGGGGCATCCAGCCGTGACGCGTGCGCATAGCTCAATGATAACCGCGAATTACTGCTGTGTGCCCTAGAAGTGACGTTTGTGCTTCAAAACGATGACCCACTCTGAAGATGTAGTGCGATACAACTTTGAGTTGCGGGCCGACTGGCGTGGAAAGAGGGGATCCCACTCAGCCACTAACCGGCCGTGATGGTGAGGGTTGCTTTCATTGTTATGCCTTTGTGAGTCACGGATATTTCGGCGGACGTGGTTCCGCTAACGGCCGAAGTCTTGACGGGGATTTTGACGCGGCTCTTGCCAGCCGCGACCGTCGCATTTGCCTGTACCGTCGCTGAGCTGCTGTTGGATTGGAGCGTTATGGGCTCACCTCCGGAGGGCGTAAGGGCAGTTAAATCCACGACGACATAAGCGGTACCACCACCGACGATGGTTGCCGGATCCATCCAGACGGCTTTCAGCACGGCGGCTTTGACCGTCACATCCGCCGTCATGCTGGTGAGCGTCGTTTTTGCGGACAGGTGCACGACGGTGTCTGAACTGACAGGCATCGTGTTGAGGCGGAAGGTTAACGAGCTGGCATCTTTTGGTACGAGCACGGTCATTCCGGCGAGAGCGTCCGAGTCAGACTTGATCGTAACTGGCATTCCACCCTCTGGGGCAGGTCCGCTGAGCGTCACCGTCGCATTTCCGAATGTTCCTCCAGCAAGGGAGCTCGGGGCGGTGAAAGATGTCACTTGGGCGGGATGAAGAAACACCTGGACTCTCGCGGTCGAATTATAGGTCGCACCGACGAAAGCCTCGGTAACCGCTTCTACGGCAAGGGTTCCGATATTAAGCGTTCGCTGACTCGATCCTTCGGGGATGAATACGAAGTCGTCTTTGGGCAGCTTGATTCGATCCGAGGTGGTGCTCAGCGAAACAACGGCCCCTCCCGCTGGGGCGGGAGCGTTCAGGCGTACCGTTCCCTGGAGAGACTCACCACCTAGCAGCTCCGTTTTTGTCAGGGTCAGTGACTTCACCCAGCCCGAGAAGATGTTGATGCTCGCGGTAGCTCCGCCCGGATTTGCGACGAGGTTCACCGTGCGGGTGGTTGCGACGGCAACGGTGCCAATCGTGAAGTCCCATTCATCTTCACCGGCGGGCACGATGAGGTTATCTGGCACGGCAACACCCGGCTTGTCGGTGGCTAATGTGAACTTGAAACCGGCCGGACCAGCTTTCTTGTTCAGCTCGATGTGAATCTGAAAGGGCTCGCCACCGGGAACTCCTATGGGGGTGACTTCGAGCAGGTTGACCATCGGGTCTTGCGTGAACTTGGAAACCGTGGTGGTTGCGTAGGCCGTGGTCCCATCCGATTGCAACGCGTATTCGCGAGTGCCAACGTAAAGATCCCTGGCTTCGTTGACGTGCACGGAAACGCCTTGCGTGCCGGGATTCTTGGTGTTCAGGGCAAGATTCGTCTTGAAGCGAACACCGCCGGTGGGGGTCAAGCCCAGCAGAAGGGCCTTGTTTTCGTAGCCCGTGCCTGTCTTGATGTACTCCGCGCCCGTTGCATAGATATTGCCATCGGGATCGGCATTGACATCGTAGATCACTCCGGTCGGACCCTCGTGCTTCATGAGGAGCTGATGGCTAAAGTTGAACCGATGGACATAACTCTTCGGCCGCTCGCCATAGGGCTCTACGCTGCCGCCGATCACGAATTCACCATTGCCCAGCCCTGCAACGCACTTGGGATTGTATTGACCCGGGCGCCCTTGCGAATCCGTGTACAGCAGGGTCTGGCCATCCTCGATCTCACCGGCCGGACTGAAGATGATGAGCGTCTCCATTCTTACAGGATAGGGCTCCCCGTTTTTCGTAAAGTCGGTTCGGATCGTATTGCCAATTACGTAGATTCCGAAAGCATCGCTCGTGATTGCGATCGGGATGTCACTCGCGGGCACCCACTGCCCTCCGGAAGATGATCCGAAGCTGATGGTCCACCTCAGTGTGAAAATCCCATCACGGCTGAATTGGACGAGGTCCATCTGGTCAGACTCATCGATGTCGGCTAAGGTGTGCATGAGCATAAAGCCGGATAGTCCGCTGGAATCCAAGACGAACCCCTTGGGATCATTGATCAACTCGCCACTCCAATCCTTGCTTCTGGGCTGCTGGTACTTGTTCGCCCATTCCACGGAGCCGTCCAAGTTGATTCTCGCCATGCGAGCGTACGGCCCCATGGCGATCTCTCCCATCTCTCGCGACAACACGAATGCATCCCCGGAGTCAGGGTTCTCTGTGTCCGGTGTTAGGCGAATGGCGATGGCGCGATCATCCGAGTCGTGCATGTTCCAGTTCTCGTCGGCATATTTGTTGCGCAATAGCGTTTTGCTGCCGGCGACTCCGTCCGCGTTGAAGCGGTACACCATCAAATCGAAATCGGCGCGAGGCTTGATCTCGGCAAGCACCGCAACGTTTCCGTCGGCATCGAGCGAAAAGTCCTTTGCCCAGACCTTCTGATTTGCCGTAGTGAGGCTCTGCACTCTCGACCACACGACGCTGCCATCGCTCCCTCGCTTTACGAGGTGGAACACGACGCGTCCGTCGAGCATGGTCACCGAGGAAAGCGAGTAAATCGCTTCAGACTGTCCCTCCTTTGTGGGCTTGAACAGCTCCGTCTTTATGATTATGTTGTTCGCGGAATTGGGGACCGATACGCGCTTGGTCCATTCACGCGTGAGTTGAGCGGTGCCGGAAGAGACAAGCACGGTCAGGGCTAGAAGGGCAACAAAGTAACGCATCATGAGCAACAGGCGGCAAGAACCTCGACTGTAGAGTAGGGCAGGAGCATCGGTTTAGTTCTCTCAATGTTCTTGCTTGGGTCTTTATGCCCATCGGCTTTCCGGAGGAGATGCCTTCAGGGATGAAGGCACTACGGGCTAGGCGGCCGGCTGCAAAGCTACTCTGAACTGTTCTCG
>JBGGMI010000083.1:0-5413 GCA_041288075.1 Fimbriimonas sp. | reverse complement strand
TGAGCGCAAGACTTCATACAGAGAGAGCCGTCCCCGCACCGCCCTTCACCATCAGGGCAGCGGGGACAATTAGCGACAAGGGCAGATATGCGTTCCTTAATAGAAGGACATGCTGGCTCGGAAAGCAAAAGAGGCTCCGGTTGCCGTCGGAGCCTCCTTAATTGGAGAACAAGTTTGCGGATGGTTACTTGGGAGAGCAAACCGCTCGAAACCTGATGATTGTAAGACGGGGCTCTCGTCCTGCTCGGGCGACGTAGAAATTGCGGTCCTGAGCGCAAGAAATGAAAAGGAGTCTAGGAGTCGGGGAGTCTAGGAGTCTGGGTCGGCGAGTGCAACGGGCCGAAACCTGCGACTGTCCTTCAATCCTAGACTCTTGATTCCTTGATTCCCCGACTCCCCCGACTCCTCGACTCCTCCCAAAACTTTCACCCACTCGGGTGATAACGCACTCTTATCAGGCATCCAACATTTACAGTGCAATTAGCGTCCCGTTCGGAAATAACATAAGGCTCCAGGTCCAACTGGAGCCTTCTCCATTTGTCCGGACCGACGCTCGCGGGTAAACACGAAAGATGCTCGCTCTAGCCGCAGCTCTCCTCGCCTCCACTCAAGCTGAGCCAATCAAGATAGGCGCCCTTTTCAGCACCACGGGCAGCTTCGCCTCGGTCGATGTTCCGGGTCTGGAAGGATTTAAGCTTGCCGCTGTGAAGATCAATGCTCGGGGCGGGGTGCTGGGCCGGCAGATCGAAGTCGTTGCCCCGGACTTTCAAAGCGACCCCTCCAAAGCGGGCGAGATAACGAAGCGGCTCATCTCACAAGGAGTGGTGGCGATGGGCGGCTTCTACGACACGGACTATGCGCTGCCGGCGGGAAAGGTCGCCGAGAAGATGAGGATTCCCATGGTTACGTCCGGGGCCACGTTGCCGACGCTGCCGACGACCATCGGCCAATACTTCTTTATGGCCTGCTACGGCGATGACGATCAGGCAAGGGCTGGCGCCTGGTTCACGCTGAAGGGTCTCGATGCGAAGACGACAGTGCTTCTGAAGGATGTCGATGCAACTTACACGAAGAACCTGGGCAATTACTTTGCGCTGGCTTACAGCGGACTGGGCGGCAAGCTCAGCCAGATCATCGACTTCAATTCGGAAGAGTCGGTGCAGAGCGTTATCAGGAAGATCAGGGTCAAGCCGGAGGCGTTTTATGTGTCCGTGCTTCCTGAAGATGCGGGGCCTTTTACGAAGGCGCTTCGCGCGGCAGGCTACAAGCAGCCGATCATTTCCGGCGACGGGTTCGACACCCCCGACCTGGTGAAGGATGCGGGCAAGGCGGCGAACAACGTGTTCTACACCACGCACTACGCGCCGAACGCAAAGGACGCCCGAACCTTGGGGTTCAAGCGGACCTACCACGACCTGTTTGGCACTTGGCCCGATAGCGCGGCTTCGGCTTTGGCTTACGACACTATGAATCTCATCGCGGATGCCATCGACCGTGCGGGGTCGGTGGAGCCTGGGAAGATTCGGTATGCGTTGGCGACGACGAAGGAGTTCCCGGGGGTCACCGGAACGATCACGTATGCGCCGGGGAAGCGGAAGCCGAAGAAGTCGATCTTCGTGCTGCGGGTACACGAGGGGAAGGAGGAGTTGGTTAAGACGGTTAGCCCGTAGGGGCAATGGGAGCGCAGCGTGGCTACGCGTTCCTGACGACCATCTCTTCTGAATCCATCCTTCCATCTTCGATCACGAATGCGACTCCTCCTCCTAACATAGGATCATTGTCGGTGTGGGTGAAGAGCAGGTCGCCGTTGGCGAAGCAGGAGATGTTAGGGCCGACGACTTCGATTTCTAGAAGATGCTCCTCACCGAAGGACCAAGGGAACGGCTTCTCGTCGAGAATGAGGGCGTCGTTCTTGACGAGCTCGATTGCGCCGTTTCGGTTCAGCAAGAGTGCGTACCAGCGCTTCATGCCCTGGACGCGGGCGGCGATTCCGGCTCTTTGAGCCAAGTGCGGACGCACGGTAGCCGAGACTCGATAGTCGCTCCACTCCCGGGTGCCGGTGATGAGGAGGCCGGTTCCGTCGTTCTGAATCACGCGAAATGCGCTTCCCCAGTTGGGCCATTCGCTAACTCCATTGACCCACGCTTCGCGCCAAGCCTTGCCTTCGGCGCGGCGGAATCGCACACCGGGCTCTCCATCCCATGTGAGCCACTCGAGCAGCATCCGGTCCCCCTCGCCCTTAGGAGGGGGAGGGTTTAGGGGAGAGGGTCCGGAGCGCTTCACCCCAACCTCGCAAATCGGGAACCCGCCCGTCTCTGGCACAAGCCACGTCAACTCCCTCGCAGAATCGCCCAAGTCAACCGGTTCGCTCTCGGAGTAGGAAATCTGGTCCTCAGCATCGTAATAACCGATGAACAGCGCCGCGTTGCCCGAGCCTGACACGGAAGCCCGAACGGTCTGGCCGGGATAGAGCGTCGGCGACGCGAGCATGCCGTATCCAGGCATCTTTCGTGCATCAGGCGGAATGAAAGTCGGAGTGCTCGTGCGGTCCTCGAAGACGAGCTTTCCGTCCAGGTTCGCGCCCTGGGAAAAACCCTGGACAGAACCCCTAAGGGAAAAGTGAAAACGACCAGTCGGAATTTCGGCCGGAAGGCCGTGAAGTCTCTGCGCATATCCGACGATCCGATAAGCCTCGCCTAAGGCGTCAGTGATACAGCGTCCACCATCTGCGGTGGGCAAGTACATGCGATCTCGAACCGGATCGCGCAGATGCGCCGGAATCCTGGCGAGACCGCCAAGAACGCCCATGATGCAGCCGACGTTGCCGGAGTTGCAGTCCGTGTCCCACCCGCACGTGTTCACGATTATCAGGGACTTGCCGAAGTCGCCGCCACCGTGGAGCAAGGCGTGGATGATCAGGGCGTGGTTCGGGATGATGTGGCAGTTGCCCCCGTACTTGTCGTAGCCGTAGCGCTCCTTAATCCGCCGAAAACCCTCGCGCCAAGACAACCCATCGGCGTGCCACTCTCGCACATCAGAAATAAGCTTCGCGGTTAGCGATTCCGAAGGAATGACTGCCAGAGCGCCTTCGATCAGCTTCGCGACGTCCGTCTCGACAAATGCCAACGCGACCATTGCCGCCACCATTTGGGCCCCGTAAATCGCCTCGCCATCATGGCTGACGCTCGCCGCCCGACGGGCATACTCGGCGGCTCGAACCGAGTCGCCGGGCCAAATCAGACCCCAACCATCGATGAAGATCTGGGCACCGATCTGCTCAGCAACAACCTGGCCGTTGAATTTGATGCTCCCGCTTAGGGGAGCAGGGATTCCGTTCTTCAGCCGCAGATAGGCCGTGTGCTCCGTCGACATCCCCATACCGCCCCACCACAGCACGGCCCGCTCCTCGACGAGATAGTTGAGCCAAGTCTCGCCAATCTCCGCAGCCGTGGGGTCTGCGTAATCCTCTAAGGCCCGCAAAAACGTAAATGTGCCCGAGATGTCGTCGTCGGTAACGATAAGCGGCTGCCCCAGCCGTTCGTGTACATAGTCCCAAACCTCGCCCAGCTCCCGCTCGATCCGCTCGTGCTCCCAGCCTTCAAAGGGGCGACCCAGGTAGACGCCGATGATCTTGCCGAGGACACCCGCGTAAACACGCTCGGCATAATCGGCGGGGAGACTCAATGCTTCGCGCCCTTGCCAAACTTCTTCGGGTCTTCCAGGGCGAGAAGAGCATGGAGACCGATCGCTTCCTGGTTCGAGGGCTCCAGCTTCACGGCAGCATGAATATCCCGGTCCGCCTCGTCATACTTCTTGAGCTGGATCAGCGCCGATGCACGTGCGAGCAAGTATTCAGGCCCATTTGGCTCACCCTTCACCGCCTTATCGGCTTCCTCAAACGCACCCTCGTAATCGCGTAGCTTAAAGCGAACCTGCGAAAGCCGGTAGTGCGCCTCGAACGCGGTCTCCCGCGAACCCGGTGTCTTGTCAAACGCTGCGTTGTGTATCGCCTGCCGGAACCGAAGCTCGGCAGTCTCGAGGTCGCCGGCAAGCATGTACGCCTTTCCTGCTCCGAGGAACGGAATAGTCCGATCCGGCAGAAGCCTGTTCGCGTTATCGATAATCTTCGCGGACTTGTAGAGCGTGTCCTTCTCCTGTTCCGTGGGCTCATCGCCTTCATCCGTCTTATCGAAGATCGGCTTCGTCATCTCGTGAGCCGTCATCAGCGCCTGAGAGTATTTGTCCTGAGAATCGATCAGCTCTAGTTCTTCAGGCGACTTGACGTCACGATTCGAAAGAACGAGAACGAGCACGAGGCCCGCGGCTATCGCTACCGGCGTAATCCACTGTTTAGCTTGCAACGACATTCACCAGCCTTCCCGGCACCACGATAACCTTCCTCACAGTCTTGCCTTCCAGATGTCCCTGCACCTTCGAGCTTAGCAAAGCCAGCCGCTCATATTCATCCTTCGCCGTCTCCGCCGCGACTTGGAACGTATCGCGGAGCTTTCCATTGACCTGAACCGCGATCGTCAGCAGGTCCTCCGCCGCCAACGCATCGTCATGCTTCGGCCACTCCCGCTCCAGCGTAAACCCTTCCTTCCCAATCGAAGTCCACAGCTCGTCCGAGCTATGCGGCGCTCCAGGTCCGATCAGCAAGATCAGCGTCTCGATCGCCTCGGACATCGCCAGAGCAGCTGGCCGCGAAAGCTCACCCTGCAGCTCATGGAGCCGGTTCACATACTTTTGCAGCCACGAGACATACGTGTTAAAACTGAACCGCTCGATATCCGCGGTGCAGTTGCGGATGGTTTGGTGAGTCGCGCGACGGATGTCCCTCGCCTTATCGTCTAGCTCCTCGAAAGGCATGTAGTCGCGCCAATCCGACACGTAGGTGGCCTTTCCGTCTTCTATGAACTTGAAGATGCGGCTCAAGAACCGCACCATACCGCCCATCCCCTCGTTCTTCCAGTTCACGTCCGCATCGAACGGCGCGACGAAGAGCAGGAACATGCGCAACGCGTCTGCCCCATATTCCTCAACCGCTTCTTCGGGCGTGACGACGTTGCCTTTGGACTTCGACATCCGCGCCCAGCGGAAGAACACGTCGTTTTCGGGTAGCTCCTTGGCTTCCTCGAACGAGATCAGCACCCCGTCCTCGCCAACCCCAAGCTGCTCTCCCTCGCGAGGGTAGCGATAGGGGGTCTGGGCGAGCACCTGGCCCTGGTTTCGAAGCTGCGCGAATGGCTCGGTGACACTCACCAGCCCCTCGTCGTAAAGCACCTTCGTCCAGAAGCGGGCATAGAGCAGGTGCATGACCGCGTGCTCTGCGCCGCCCACATAGCAGTCCACCGGCATCCAGTAATCCGCCAGCTTCTTATCCCACGGCTTTTCGGAATTGTGGGGATCGCAG
>JBGGMI010000082.1:0-11502 GCA_041288075.1 Fimbriimonas sp. | reverse complement strand
GTGAAGGAATACGTCGACGGATCGATGAAGGGGATTCTTGCCTATACAGACGAGGAACTGGTTTCTACGGACCTCAAGGGCAATCCGCATAGCTCGATCTTCTCCGCCCGCGACACGGTGGGGATTGGCAACTTTGTGAAGGTCGTCAGTTGGTATGACAACGAGTGGGGCTATAGCTGCAGGATTGCTGATCTTTGCAACTTCCTGGAAGACAAGGGCCTCTAAGAAAAGGCTGAATGCCACAAAAGAAGGCTGCGCCGACAAGTAAGAAGAAGGTCGCTTCTCTTTCCACACTGAAGGGTGGGGAGGTGCGGCCTTCTAGTCCTTTGAAGCAATGGCTTTTGCAGGGGCATGTTCAGGAGCCGGAAGGGCCGCACTCTTCGGAGAAGCACGCGCACACGCACTCTTGGTGGCAGGTCATGTGCCTCACAGGTGTCGACTACTTCTCAACCCTTGGCTATCAACCGGGCATCGCGTTCTTAGCGGCGGGTCTGTTGTCGCCGGTTGCGACTTTGCTTCTGGTTCTGCTAACACTCTTCGGCGCGTTGCCGATGTACAAGCGGGTGGCGGAGCGGAGTCCTCATGGTGATGGCTCGATTTCGATGCTGGAAAAGCTGCTGCCTTACTGGTGGGGCAAGCTGTTCGTTTTGGCGCTCATCGGGTTCGCCGCCACCGGGTTTATCATCACGATCACGCTGTCGGCGGCGGACGCTTCCGCTCACTTGATCGAGAATCCGTTCTTCAAGGGACCGCTGCATGGGCGCGAGGTGATCGTTACACTGGCGTTGATCAGCGTGCTCGCGGGGGTCTTCTTGAAGGGCTTCAAGGAAGCGGTCGGCATCGCGGTTGGATTGGTGGGCATTTACATCGGGCTGAACCTCGTGGTGCTGGGCCGAGGACTCTTCGACGTTGCCACCCATCCCGAGCTGCTTTCGAACTGGAAGGTTGGGCTGTTCCAGCAACACGCTAATCCATTCCTAATGCTCACCGCCGCATTGATGGTGTTTCCGAAGCTTGCCCTAGGTTTGTCGGGCTTTGAGACGGGGGTTGTGGTCATGCCACTCATCAAGGGCGACCCATCGGACACGCCCGAGAACCCCGTGGGGCGGATCGCCAATGCTAAGAAGCTATTGACGGCAGCGGCAATCTTGATGAGCGTTTTGCTGATGTGCAGCAGTGTGGTGACCACGATGCTCATCCCGGCTGCTGCGTTTCAGCCAGCCGCCTCGAACCATCCTGCAGGGGAGGCGAGTGGGCGTGCATTGGCGTACCTGGCGCACCACCTGTTTGGGAACACGTTCGGCACCGTTTACGATGTCAGCACCATCCTGATTCTCTGGTTCGCCGGTGCATCCGCCATGGCGGGGCTACTGAACATCGTGCCTCGGTATTTGCCGCGGTACGGAATGGCACCGGAGTGGACCCGCGCCGTGCGGCCGCTTGTTTTGATCTTCACTGCTATCTGCTTCTTCGTCACATGGATGTTTAATGCCGGCGTTGAGGAGCAGGCAGCAGCCTATGCGACAGGCGTTTTGGGCCTCATGACGTCGGCGACAATCGCCGTCACGCTGGCGGCGAAGAGGGAGGGCCGGAAGGCGGCGACCTATGGATTTGCACTAGTTGCGGCGATTTTCATCTACACAACCGGCGTGAATATCTTCGCGCAGCCCGAGGGACTTTGGATCGCTTTCCTCTTCACCCTCAGCATCGTGGGGCTTTCGCTGGTGTCGCGCATCTGGAGGGTTTTGGAGCTCCGGGTGGAGGGAGTGGAGGTGGACAACATCGCCTGGACCCTCGTCCGCGAGGCGGCGGATGGGGACAGCGTCGTACGGATTATTCCGAATCGCCCCGAGGAGCGGAACGAAGTGGAGTACGAGCGGGAGGAGCGGGAAGCTCGTGAAGACCACCAGATTCCTGACGACGAGCAGATCCTGTTCTTCGAGGTGTACGTCACCGACCCCTCCGACTTCTCGGACGTCTTGAAGGTGACTGGGCACCGGTACGGGAAGTACAAGGTTTTACGGGCACGGTCGGTGGCTATTCCGAACGCCATCGCGGCGTTTCTGCTGTGGGTGAGCCGGGAGACGGGGAAGCGACCGCATGCTTATTTCAACTGGACAGAAGGGAATCCCATCTTCAAGATCTTCACCTTCCTCTTGTTTGGCAAGGGCGAGAGCGCTCCGCTTACACGCGAGATTCTACGGCGAGTAAATAAGGACCCTGAGACGCGGCCCGTAGTGCATTCCGCGTAGTGCCTTCATCCCTGAAGGAGTGGTTAATCGCGCATGGATTGTTCCGGAGGAGATGCCTTCACGGATGAAGGCACTACAGGTAATTGTCTCAGGTGGTGGACCGGCAAAGAGAGGTATATCCCACCCGTGACATCCCCCGGCACGCTCTCGCACGCTCGCGCACCTTTTCTGATGACTGCCTTTGTCGGCGCGATCGCGTCGGGATGTCGGCGGCGGTCGCGCGTCACTGGCGGCGAGACGGCCGAAACCGTAGCGGAGCTGCAGCGGTACGTGCTCGGCGGCTACGAGCAACCGGCTGCCACCAACAAGCTGAGCGCAAAGCTTTCCGAGATGTCGCAACGCTTGCGAAAGCTGGAGTCGGAGCTCTCTGTTGGGCTTTCGGCGGTCGAGGCTTCGAAACTATTTGCTCCCGAGCGGCTGGCGACTGAGGCTGGGATTGCACGGTCCATCGAGGATGCCCAGCGCCTCCGCTCGCTCGATAAGTGGTACTTTGCCGAAGCAGAGCGGCAGATATTGGAATTCGATACCTGGGCACTCGCCGAGTTTGGCCGCTCCCTGGGTGAGCAGCCGAGAATGCAGGCCGAGACGCGCGAGCTGCTCGAAAAGGCCATCGCCGTCCACGAGTCGATCTCCCGCCTCCTCGCCTTCGTGCAATGGGCCAGACCCAGGCTCGACGCCGAGGGCACGCTCCTCTTCGCCACCCAGGCGGAAGCCGGGCGGTACACGCTAATGCTCCAGGAGATCGAGCGCCGAAGCACGATGCTCGAGGCGCGGCAGGTCGAAATCCTGAGGAGTCGGCAGCAGGCGACGCAGCAGGGTTTAAGCTACTTGGTGCATTAGCGCGGTATCGTTTCCTGCGTGGCCAACCTCGACTCGCTCACGCATAATCCGCCCCAGAATCGCCTCCGTGGCGAGCTTCCAAAACTCGGCATCCGTCCGACCATCGACGGACGCTACGGCGGCGTGCGCGAGTCGCTCGAAGAGATTACGATGGGCATGGCTCGGTCCACTGCCGAGTTCATCACGGCGAATCTTAAGCACGCGTGCGGACTGCCGGTCGAGTGCGTTATAGCCGACACTTGCATTGGAGGCTTCGCCGAGGCCGCCGACTGCGCCGAGAAGTTCGCCCGCGAGGGAGTCGGCGTATCGCTCACCGTCACACCGTGTTGGTGCTACGGCAGCGAGACGATGGACATGGACCCGCTGCTGCCGAAGGCCATCTGGGGCTTCAACGGCACCGACCGGCCCGGCGCCGTCTACCTCGCCGCCACCCTGTCCGGCCACAACCAGAAGGGGCTCCCGTGCTTCGGAATCTATGGCCGCGACGTGCAGGACCTCGGCGACACGGCTATCCCTGCGGATGTGCAGGAGAAGATTCTTCGATTCGCTCGCGCGGGGATCGCAGCCGCAACGATGAAGGGCAAGGCTTACCTGGCTATGGGCGGGGTCAGCATGGGCATTGCGGGTTCAGTGGTCGATCCCGATTTCTTTGAGAAGTATCTCGGCATGCGCGTGGAGAGCGTGGATATGAGCGAGTTCGTGGGTCGGCTGAACAAGGGCATCTACGGCCAAGCGGAGTACGAGCGCGCCATCGCCTGGGTTCGCGAGAATTGCAAGGAAGGGAAGGATCGCAACGCCAATCCGCTGACTCGTGAAGAGAAGGATGAGGATTGGGAGGTCAGCGTCAAAATGGCGCTCATCGCGCGCGATCTCATGGTCGGAAATCCGGCGTTGGCAGACGCAGGCTTCAAGGAGCAGGCTCGGGGCCACAATGCCATCGCAGGCGGTTTCCAGGGACAGCGTAACTGGACCGACTACTTCCCGAACGGCGACTTTCTCGAGGCGATCCTTTGTAGCTCCTTCGACTGGAACGGCATTCGCCAGCCTTATGTGGTCGCCACCGAAAACGACTCCCTCAACGGCGCATCGATGCTCTTCGGCCACTTGCTCACAGGCACGGCGCAGCTCTTCAGCGACGTCCGCACCTACTGGTCGCCCTCCGCCGTGGAGCGAGTGACCGGCTGGAAGCCCACCGGCGGAGCCCAGCACGGGTTATTGCATTTGATCAACTCCGGTCCCTCCGCCCTCGACTGGACCGGCAACCAGTCAAGCAACGGCGAGCCTGCCTGCAAGCCGTTCTGGGACATCACGCCCGAAGAAGCAGGGAAGTGCCTGGACAACACCCTCTGGTGCCCTTCGAACCTAGGCTATTTCCCCGGTGGTGGTTGGTCGACGGACTTTACGACGAGAGGGAATATGCCCTGCACAATGTTTCGCATCAACCTGGTCGATGGCCTCGGCCCGGTCCTGCAGATCGCCGAGGGCAACACCATCTCCTTGCCCAAAGACGTACACGAGCAGCTCGACGAACGAACCGACCCAACCTGGCCCACCACCTGGTTCGTGCCTAGACTCTCTGGTGAGGGAGCGTTCCGCGACGTCTACACCGTGATGGCGCACTGGGGAGCCAACCACGGCGCGATCTCCTACGGCCACATCGGAGCCGACCTAATCGCCCTCGCCGCCATCCTCCGCATCCCAGTGGACATGCACAATGTGCCCGACGAGCGGGTGTTCAGGCCCACCGCGTGGCACCGATTCGGAAGCGGAATGGAGTCGGTGGGAGCAGACTTCCGCGCCTGCGCAGCCTACGGAGCCCTCTATAAGTAGTGCCTTCATCCGTGAAGGCATCTCCTCCGGAAAGGCTTGGAGGAGATGCCTTCATGGATGAAGGCACTACGGGCGGAGTAATCTCTGCCCACATGGAACTGCTCCCCTCGTCCGTTAATGTCGATGATGCCGTGCATCGTGCGGATCGGGAGGCGATGGATGCGATCATGGCCGAGTACCGCCAGAACTTAGCGACGGCTATGGCCGGTGGCGGAGAAGAAACGGTTGCCAAGCACAAGAAACGTGGCAAGCTGCTAGCCCGAGAACGAATAGACGCCCTGCTCGACGACGGAGCTGCTTTCCTGGAGTTCAGCACGATGGCCGCAAACGGAATGTACGGCGGGGATGCCCCCGGTGCCGGTATCGTGACCGGGATTGGCCGCATCCATGGGCGCGAGTGTGTGATCGTCGCCAACGATGCAACCGTCAAGGGAGGCACTTACTTCCCGATCACAGTCAAGAAGCACCTCCGAGCCCAGGAGATTGCACTGGAGAACCGACTGCCTTGTATCTATCTCGTGGACTCCGGGGGCGCCTTCCTCCCGCTGCAAGCCGAGGTCTTTCCCGACAAAGAGCACTTCGGCCGCATCTTTTATAACCAGGCAGTCATGTCCGGCAAAGGCATTCCGCAGATAGCCGCCGTTATGGGCTCGTGCACGGCGGGTGGAGCGTATGTGCCCGCCATGAGCGACGAGGCGGTGATGGTAAAGGATCAGGCGACGATCTTCCTCGGCGGCCCTCCGCTGGTCAAGGCGGCCACCGGCGAAGAGGTGACGGCGGAGGAATTAGGCGGTGCCGATGTCCACACCCGTCTCTCCGGGGTCGCGGATCACTTTGCCGACGACGATGGGCACGCGCTGGAGATCGTAAGGAATATCGTGGAGAGTCTAGGGTCGAGGGTCGAGGGTCGAGGTCCGAAGGCGGAATCGGAGGAGCCGGCGTATCCGGTCGCGGATCTTTATTCTCTGGTGCCTTCCGACTCGAAGCGGCCGATGGTGATGCGGGAGGTTTTGGCTCGAATTGTTGATGGGTCTAAGTTTCAGGAATTCAAACCCCGATACGGCACTACCCTCATCTGCGGCTTCGCTCGGTTCCACGGACACCTGGCAGGGGTTCTGGCGAACGATGGCATTCTGTTTAGCGAATCCGCATTGAAAGGAGCGCACTTTATCGAGCTTTGCTGTCAGCGCGCGATTCCACTCGTGTTCGTGCAAAACATCACCGGCTTTATGGTGGGCAAGAAGTATGAGAACGAGGGGATTGCCAAGAACGGCGCCAAGCTGGTAACGGCAGTCTCTACGGCCAACGTCCCGAAGTTCACGGTCATCGTCGGCGGCTCATATGGGGCAGGCAACTACGGCATGTGCGGCCGAGCCTTCGGTCCGCGCCAGCTCTGGATGTGGCCAAACGCAAGGATCAGCGTCATGGGAGGCGAACAGGCCTCGAACGTGCTGCTCACAGTGAAGATGGACCAACTCGCCCTGAAGGGCCAGGCGATGTCGAAGGAGGAACAGGACGCGTTCCGCGAGCCGACGCTGCAGAAGTACGCCGAAGAATCATCCTGCTACTATTCCACTGCCCGACTGTGGGACGATGGCATCATCGACCCGGTCGACACGCGGCGAGTCCTCGCACTAGGCATCGAAGCGGCTCAGAACGCACCTATCGAGCCCCCTGGCTTTAGCATGTTCAGGATGTAGGCAGATGCGGCCCCTCCGATCGGAGGGGCCGTATACGATACAGACTAGCTGTGGTTCCACCACATCGTAAGCGACGTGGCCTTGGGAAGTGCGGTCGTGTTGTAGATGATGTCGCTCTCACGGCCGGTCGGAATCACGATCGTGCCGTAGTTCCAGTTACTGCTATGGCTGAGCGCGCTCGTCGAATCGAGCCAGGACGCCAGGTTCGGATGTCCGAGCCCAGTTCTCAAGCCCATCGCCGCGAACCCATCGACTGCGGACTGCTTGCCGGCGGTGGTTCGGAAACCATACATGCCGTGCATTCCCCAGAACATGTTCCAGTAGACCGCGAACGGGCTGCCGGACAGGTAGCTTCCGCCGAACGGATCGCCAGGAGCCGGCATCATGCTGCAGGAGGCGACGAGCATGTAGCTCGTGTAGCACTTGTCGGGATTCCCGACTCCAGTAGCAGCGCCGAAGTGATTCATCTCAGAGAGCTTGACAAGCTCGCTGCTGCTGCCGAGACAGGAGAACTGCCAGGGTGAAGCATGAGCGACGAAGGTGGCCATGTGGACCGCGCCCGCATAGTATTGGGCGTTGTCGCTAATGGTAGCCGTATCCTTCCAGAGCCAATCGTGATTCCAATAGTATTGGGTGCGATTGATGAAGTGTCCGGTTAACGGCGCGAAGGTCGCGGCGTTGTTGTAGAACGCGTTGACCACATTGAGACAGATATCGGGATCGGAGTCGCCCCGAACGACGTATTGGCCGAGCTTGAGGGTCGTGACACGGCCGCTTCCGCCCGGATCGCCACCAAGCTGGGGCATGATCGGCTCAAAGCCCACGAACTGACCCTTCATGAGCGGCTCAGGCATGTTCTTCGCGATCGGAATGGGAATCTCAGAGGCGGTCTGGTTGCCGTTTTCGTCGGTGAAGAGAACTTTGTAGAGCCAGACGGGCTGAATGAAGTTCTCGTTCTCCTCCCAATAGCATTGCAGTCTCTCGACCAGCTTCGGCGTGCCTCGAATAAGCTTCCTCTCCATCGAGAGCTTGAAGGCGTACTCCGTCTTGATCTGCTCGTCGCTCTTCGGAAGCACCAGCCGCTCGCTGCGAATGGCCGGCCGAACCGAGGCGAGTCCTCCCACGATGCCGTCGATGTTCACGTTCACCGTCATAGCGGAGGCCGGTCCCATCACAGGCAGAGAGTCGAGGCTTCTCAAATACTGCACGTTCACGACCGGCGTGATCGGCGTGCTGAGAACGCCTTCAGGAGTCGAGGATTGCTTCTTCCAGAAGTTCAGCTTGGGCGTCCAACTCGAAACGTCGTCGGGTAGAAGGCCGAACTGCTTGACGTAGGCAGTTGCGTTCCGCTCGGCGATCTCTCCGGACGGTGCATTCTTTCGATAATTGAATAGGTCCGGGCTGATGTAGAACTTGCCTCGAGCGAGGGATCCTCTTACGGCTCCGGTGGACGTCGTCCAGATGGGAAGTGGTCCCCCGTTGGGGTCTTTCATTTGGATCAGTCCCATGGATCGGGCCGCTTCCGCCGCTTTCTCCATAGAGATCTGAGATTCACCGAGCTCATAAAAGTGAAGCTCGGCCTGTGCGGCCCCTGTCCCTGTGAGGATCAGGAAGCTGGCTAATGCAGCCGACATTTTGGCGGCAATGGCCAAATAATCATTATTCATTTGTTCTCCCTCGTAGCCGTCGTTGGCCACTGGGATTCATTCTGGGTTGGGTTGCAAATAATTGGCGTCTGATCGGGACTTGTGCCCTCTCGCACTTTTGCCAGTTTTTGCAATAGCGCCTAAGCAATAGCCCTGGGAGGGGCCCCGGTGGTGAGTCCCGGGGCACCGAACCTACACCGTGGTGCGGGTCTTTTGGACGACGCTGTCTAGGAACGAACGATTGTTCGGCGTTCTCTTGAGGAGCTTGATTAGGCCCTCGGTGGCGTCGATGCTGTTTTGCTCTTTGGCCATGAGTCTTCGTAGCTGGACTACGCCCTCGTAGTCGTCCTTGTTGAACAAGAACTCTTCGTGGCGGGTGGAGCTTCGGCGGACGTCGATGGCGGGCCAGATTCGGCGGTCGGCAAGGTCGCGGTCGAGGATGATTTCCATGTTGCCGGTGCCCTTGAACTCTTCGAAGATCGCGTCATCCATTTTGGAGCCCGTGTCGACCAGCGCGGAGGCGATGATCGTTAGGGAGCCGCCTTCTTCGATGTTTCGCGCAGCACCGAAGAATCGGCGTGGGCGATACAGGGCGGAAGGGTCCAGACCGCCCGAGAGGGTTCGGCCGGAGGCGGATGTCGTGATATTCGAAGCGCGAGAATATCTGGTGATCGAGTCGAGCAAGATCACCACGTCTCGGCCGGCTTCGACCAGGCGCTTGGCCTGCTCCAAGCAGAGGTCGGCGACGCGCATGTGGTTCTCCGGCGGCTCGTCGAAGGTGGAGCTGATGACTTGTCCGCGGACGGAGCGGCGGATGTCAGTGACTTCCTCCGGTCGCTCGTCTACGAGCAGCACCATGAGATAGACCTCGGGGTTGTTCGTCGTTACGGCGTTGGCGATGCTCTTGATGATCGTGGTCTTGCCGGCTTTGGGCGGGGACACGATGAGGCCGCGCTGGCCCTTGCCGATGGGGGCGATGAGGTCGATGATGCGGCCCGGGATGTTGTCCGGAACCGTCTCGGCGGTGAGCCTTTCCTTCGGATAGAGGGGGGTCAGCTCGTCGAAAATCTTGCGGCGCTGCATTTCGGGCGCCTGGGTGCCGAAGTCGTTGACACTTTCCACGCGCAGCAGGGCTTGGTATTTCTCGCCTTCTTTCGGCAGGCGAACCTGGCCGTACACGGAATCGCCGGCGCGAAGATTGAAGCGTTTGACCTGCGACTGCGACACGTAGACGTCCGTTGGAGCGGGTTGATAGTTGTCGCGTCGGAGGAAGCCCCAGCCGTCCGGCATGAGATCGAGCACGCCGCGGGCGTAGATTGCGTCGAACTCTTTGTTGGTCTCTTCCAGCAGGCGCTGGATGACTTCGTGGCGGAGAAGGGACTTCGGGTCGAGCTTGACCTTTTTGGCTGACTTCAGAAGGTCAGCGGGAGTCATGCGGTCAAAGTGGTTGTAATCGATTTCGGGCAGTTGTTCGAGGTCGGCCTGAATGTCGGGCCTTGGCATGCCTTCCCGGCCTCTGCCGCGACGGCGACCGCCTCCTCCTTGACCTTGACCTTGTCCACCACCACCGTCTTTACGGGGTCGGAATTGATGCGTCATTTATGTTCCTAGCGGGGTATTCCTGGCGTGATTGTAGGTGTCTAAGACAGCCTTGGGAGAGAGTTACCCTTCGCGCAGGATTGCGATATACGGGAGATTGCGATAGCGCTCCGCGTAATCCAGACCATATCCTACCACGAATTCGTTCGGTATTTCGAAACCTACATATTCGACGGGCGGGTGAACCTTTCGTGCCTCTGGTTTTGAAAGGAGCGCCACGACCTTTAAAGATTTGGGTTTTCGAGTGGCCAGAAGCTCTCTCAAGTGGCTCAGGGTGATTCCTGTGTCCACGATGTCTTCTACTACTATGACGTTGAGACCTTCGATATTGATGTCCAAATCTTTACGAATTTGCACAATCCCGCTCGACGACTTGCGATCCTGGTAGGAGCTGGTCTGGATGAAGTCGAGGCTGGAGTCGGTTTTGATGAGCCTGGCAAGGTCGCTCAGGAAGTGGATCGAGCCTTTGAGTATGCCGACGAGCAGGAGCGGCCCATTGGTGTTTTCCTGCTCGATCTGCTTGGCAAGCTGAGCCACGCGTTCTCGAAGTGCCTGTTCGGATATGAGCACATCGAGACGTTCGGCCATGGGAGTCCATTATGAACTCAACGCAAAAATGGCTTTCCGAGAAGGGATTTCAGCTTCGCAACCTGCTGCTTTGTGAGGTCTTGATGTAACGCGCTTTGGACCCTCTTGTCTCGGTCCGCCTCTAATTTGAGGATGGCAGGCGTTCGAGTAGGTTGGCTCATGCCTCCCTTCATTGGGATCCTGGGCACGCGATGGTTGCCGGCGTAACGTTCGATTCGTTGCTGATAGTTGTCAAGGACCTGCTGCCGGTGCTTGGAGATTCGGCTTAGCTGTTCGGACGTCACCTGTAGCGTTTCGGCCACGCCTGGATAGGAAACCGGGTCGGTTTTGCATTGTTGGATAGAGATTTCTCTGGCCCGCCTCTTCTGGTTCGGGGGCAGGCTTTGTCCGAGCCTCTGCAGTCCGGGGGTGGCTGCCTGCATTGTCATTCCCCAACTGCTGATTGTTGCGCGTCGCGCTTCTCCCGAATCGAGCTTTTGTTTGACTGCTGCCTCTGATCGGGTCCAGATTCCTTGTATCCGCTCGACTTCGAAGCGCGACAGCTTGAGCTCACGCTGAACGGCAGGCTCGGCGAGAAGGCTCCACTGGATGGGTATCTCAGCCTGAGCGGAAACGAAGGCCGATAAGCACGCAAGCATGTATCCACCAACCCCTTGAGAATAGCCGAGGTTCCAAACCGATGCCACAATAGGAACGTAGAAGCGTGTAGCGCATGAGCCTCGACATCACTTATCCTCGCCGACAGACGGTCCCTTGCCGAATCGGCCCTCTCACGATCGGCTCCGGCCACCCGGTTATGGTGCAATCCATGATTACGGAAGAGACTCGTAATGTCGACGCTTGCGTGGAACAGATCATTGGCCTTCATAGAGAGGGCTGCGAACTGGTCAGAGTCACCACCCCCTCGTTGGGCGAGGCGGAATGCCTGGAGGCGATTCGAGCGAAGGTTAGCGAGCGGTATCTGTACGTTCCGCTTACCGCAGACGTGCATCACCAAGGCACAGCAATTGCGGTGGAGGCCGCGAAGCATGTGGACGAGGTTCGAGT
>JBGGMI010000081.1:0-9107 GCA_041288075.1 Fimbriimonas sp. | reverse complement strand
GCCGGAGAGGCCTCCGGCTTCTCCTGGGTCGCGGGAGAGGCCGGCGCGAGAGATGGTGGTGTTGGTGGCGATCAAGCCCGTCAGCTTCTTCTCCACCGCCACTTCGACAACTTCGTCCAAAGCGGAAAGCTCCAGGTCGGGGGCGACTTTTACGAATAGGGGTCTCGTGGCGTCAACCGACTGCATCGCGGAGAGGATCTCCAGCAACGCACTCTTCTCCTGCAGGGTGCGGAGGCCGGGCGTGTTTGGCGACGAGACGTTTACGACGAAATAGTCGCCGAACTTGTGCAGGAGGCGAAAGCTCTTCTGGTAATCCTCGGCGGCATCCGCCAGCTCGGTCACTTTCGATTTACCCAGGTTGATCCCATAAGGCAGCTTGGGATTAGAGGAGGCGAGGCGGGCGGCTAGGGCTTCGGCTCCCCGATTGTTAAAGCCGAGGCGGTTGATCAAGCCTTTGTCTTCCGGGAGGCGGAACATTCGGGGCTTTGGGTTGCCGGGTTGGGGGTGGAACGTCACCGTGCCGATCTCGGCGTGGCCGAAGCCCAGCCGGTGCCAGTGATCGAGGGCGACAGCGTTCTTGTCGAACCCCGCCGCCAGACCTAAAGGATTGGCAAAGCGAACTCCGAACAGCTCCTGCTCGAGACGCGAATCCTCGAATGAGGGAGCGGATACCAATCCCCGAGAGAGCAGCGCAAGAGCTCGCTCGTGCACCCACTCCGGATCGAACTTGAACGCCAGGGGGCGTAGGAGGGACTGGTACACGGCTCAATTATCCTGAATGTAGTTGAGCTGGGTGCCGATTACCTTGAAACCCAGTCGCTCGTAGACAGCCTTCGCGACGTCATCGCCCGCCGAGAGCCAGACGAGGGTGTCGGGATTTCGGAAGTGCTCCTGCATTAGAGCCGAGCTGGCTGAACTCGCCACACCCCGGCGGCGGAACTCTGGCAAGGTCCCGACTCCCGCCAACTCGCAGATCATCGCATCGCCTACGGTGTACGCGCCGCCCGCGGGCACGCCATCCACCCGCGCTAGCGCAGCTCTCATCCGGCCGCTCTCCAAGCCTTCCCGCGTCGTCGCAATCTCTTCCTCGTTGGGAGGTTCCTCTGAGCCGAATGCCCGGCGCACCGTTCCGCCCAAGATCGTGAGGTCATCGGACGCGGAGAGGACCTCGACCGGAACTCCCGTCACTGGCTGGAAGGAGGAGGCGTCGCAGACCATGAGCGGCAACTGGCCTTGCTTGGTGTAGCCGCGCGCGAGGAGTAGACCTTCAAGCTCGGGCGCCAGGTCGGGGAAGAACTCGAAGCGGGGCCGGCGCTTATGCTCTCGGAAGAAGGCTTCCAACGGGCCCAGAAACTCGTCGGATACGCCTCCATTGGGAACGGCGTAGTTGATCCAGGGCAAATCGTCGTGGAGCGAAAGCATCGCTACGAAGGGTCCGATTTGCTTTGTCAATCGGTTCGCGGAGGCGGCGCGAATCTGGCTATCTCGAATTCGCTCAAGCATAGGATCTGGCCGGGCTCAGCCTAGGAGGTCCGGGCCCTCAATTCCACGGCTTCGACACTCCGAACGCACTGCTAAGTACTTCAAGGTCCGCACGGCCGCGCTGGCGGCGGCAGCACCTCCAAACAGGAGAAAGGCTACACCAACGTTAAGCGGCTCGGCAGGATGCATTATCCGCTCGATGATACAAATGCCTGCAGCGAAGCCGACACCATGCAGCAGAGCTGACTGAATGATGACCTTTCGCGGGTTCCTCATCAGTGCCCTCTCCGATTTGTTCGGCTTGATGCCCAGCACGCAACCATTATGGGCTAGGTGGTCCACACCCAGTGTCGTGAGGGTAATATCCTTCTTGGCGCGCGGCGTTAGCTCAGTGGATAGAGCATCAGTCTTAGGCTAACTGGAGTGCCCGGCGGGAAACTGCCGGAGTAGAACCCGTCAAATTCGGGGAACCCTCTTCCAAGTGGGAATCCCGAGCCAAGTCCCGGAAGGGAAAGGTGTAGAGACTCGACGGCGGGGACCTAAAATCGCTTAGGCGACACGGTCAAGAGAGAGTCCAGACCACGCACGGCCAGGGAGCCGGCGGCGAAAGCCGAAGTGGTAAGCGGAACTGAGGGTCGGGGGTTCGAATCCCTTACGCCGCGCCAATATTTCCGCTTTTCTCGGCTTGCTTGGCGGGCGTGCGGTTGATGCGCGTCCAGTAGCCGATCGTCGTGCAGAGCTGCTCGATAAAGTCTGTGTAATCGACAGGTTTGACCGTGTAGCTATTTGCCCCAGCTTCGAAGCACAAGGCGATATCGTTCGGCTCGTCCGAGCTGGTCATCATCACAACGGGCGTCGAGGCGTAGTCATGAGTGGCTCGGATTCTCTCTAGAACTTCGAGCCCGTTCATCTTGGGCATCTTCAAGTCGAGGAGAATCAGGTCTGGCCGAAGCGGCTCCGGATTAGGGACCGCGCCGAGCCCCAGGAGCTCCAATGCGTCGGCTCCGTCGCGAGCGGTGACGACGCGATAGTCTCCCTCACACCGCTTGATCGCCCGTATGCCAAGGGCGAGATCGTCGTCATTATCTTCTGCAAGCAGGATCAGCTTATGAGGCATTTCGTATGCAGACGACGTTTTCACCTGCAACCGAGCATCAAATGCGCCCCAAGTGGCAAGAGTGCGGAAAGGCTAGCAATTTTACTAGTTCTAGGGGATCGCTTCCTTGATTTTGCCTACAACTTCCTCTGGGGAAAGGCCGCCACTTTCGATCAGAACGGCACCCTCGGCGACGAGTAGCGGACTGACTTGTCGGGTGATGTCCCGGTGGTCCCGGGCGACGATTTGAGAGCGGACGTTTTCGAACTCGCCGGTGTGGCCGAGCTCAAGGGAGCGTCGCTTGGCCCTCTCTTCGAGGGAGGCGGTGAGATAGACCTTTACGTCGGCATCTGGGGCGATGACGGTTGTGGCGTCCCGGCCCTCCAATACGACATTCCCTTCGCGGACCATCTCTTGCTGCCGCCTGACTAATGCTGCCCTGACCGGCTGATGCGTGCTGACTTTGCTGGCGAGCTCGCCTATTTCTAGGGTTCGAATCTTGGAGGTGACGTCAGCGCCATCGAGCAGAACCTGCTGCGGATCGCCGGGGCCGAAGGCGATTTCGGTGTGCTCCATTAGGTCGGCGATACGGTTGCCGTCGTTTGAGTCGATACCGTGCTGGAATGCCTTTAGGGCGAGGGCTCGGTACATGGCGCCGGTGTCGAGGTAGCGAAGGCCGAGGTCTCGGGCGAGCATCTTGGAGACCGTGCTCTTCCCCGCCCCGGCGGGGCCGTCGATGGCAATCACAATTCCGCGTTCCGTTGACAAAGCAGTGTGAGTATGTCCAAATGCTTCCGGTTAGACCAGGGACAGCCTTTGCAGATCGGCCTCAAAGGAGGGGTAACTAGTCGCGATCGCCTCCGCTCCCTCGATCACCGTCTCGCCGCGAGCGAAGAGGCCGGCGATGGCGAAGGACATGGCGATTCGATGATCGCCCTTTGCCTCGACGAGCGCGCCCGTCAAGGGAGTCGGACCGCTTATGCTCAGGCCGTCCTCGTAAGTCTCGACGCTGGCTCCCATCGCGCGAAGTCCCGCCGCCATCGTTTCGATGCGATCGCTCTCCTTCACCCGCAGCTCCTTCGCTCCGCGAATCTCGGTCACGCCATTGCACTGCGTCGCCAACACCGCAAGCACGGGAATCTCGTCGATCAGGCGGGGCACCATGTCCCCGTCGATTCGGAAGGGTTTGAGGAAGCCAGGCGCCTGGATCGATAAATCGGCTACCGGCTCTCCAAGCTCGCTTCGATCCTCACTCATCGACACGGGCACGCCGCACTGGCGCAAGGCGTCGAGGATGCCGGTCCGTGTGGGATTCATCAGGAGATCGCGGACCTTCAGCCGTCCTTCGGGCAAGACTGCGGCGGCAACGAGGAAGAAGGCCGCGCTACTGATATCTGCGGGAACCGTGAACTCGAACCCGCTTGGCCGCTGTCCACCTTCCACTGACACCGAATAGCCCTCATCGACGAGCGGATAAGAGAAGGACACACCCATCGCGGTCAGCATTCGCTCCGTGTGGTCCCGGCTCTTGGTCGGTTCCTGAACGGTGGTAACGCCCTCCGCTCCGAGGCCGGCGAGCAAGACGCAGCTTTTCACCTGCGCACTCGGAACCGGCGAGTCGTAGCGGATCCCATGCAATGCTGCACCGCGGATACGCAAGGGGGGAGTCTCGCCTTCGACCGTCGCCCCCATTTCACGCAGGGGCCGAGCGATGCGGTTCATTGGGCGGCGTGAGAGGGATTCGTCGCCGATCAAGGTGCAGTCGAGGGGTCTAGACGCGAGAAGCCCGGAGAGCAAGCGGATGGTGGTGCCGCTGTTTCCGCAGTCCAAATGTGTTTTTGGTTGTTGCCATTCATTTGTCGGCATCAGACGGACCTCCTCGGAGCCGATCCATTCGTGGCGCAGGCCGAGCTGGTTCATGCAGCGCAAAGTCGATTCGCAGTCCTCCCCGCGCAAGGGCATTCGGACGACTGAAGGAGAGTCGGCGAGGGCGGCGAACATGTAGGAGCGGTGGGTTAGCGACTTGTCGCTGGGTGGCCGCAGCTCGCCCTGCAGACTCACGACGGGCGTTACGGTCAGCCTCAACCGCGCCTCCGGGAGATCGTCCGCTTGGCTCCGGTGGGGGTGCGCGTCGGCTTCGGCTCATGCTTCGCCTTGGCACCCGCGGCTTGCAGCATGAACGCCTTGACGCCTTCGGCATCCTCGGCTTCTACCAGCCCCCGCAACTGCGCCAATCGTCCCTCCGCATCCCCCAGCACCCGAAGCAGCTCCGCACGATTCCCCATGAATATCTGAGTCCAAAGCTCCGGGTCGACTCCTCCAACCCGAGTCAAGTCTCGCCAGGAGCCGCCGGCGATTTCGGCACTCTCCAACTCCTCGCCCATGCTCACGAGGACGGCGGCAAAGGCGTGGGGGAGGTGGCTGAGAATGGCGACTTGGCGGTCGTGGGTCGCTGCATTCATTCGCATCGGCTGCGAGCCCATTTCCTTCACCAGAGCTTCGATCTTGTGCAGCTTTGGCCGGTCAGTGAAAGGCAGCGGCGTGAGAATCCATCGAGCGTGGCGGAAGAGCCAGGCTGAGGAGAAGGCGGCGCCCGATTTCTCGTGGCCGGCCATGGGGTGCCCCGGCACGAAGCGAGTTTCCTTGCGAGCTTTCGTCCACGCGACGATCTCGCCTTTGACGCTGGCGCAGTCGGAGACGACGATGTCGGGACCGCACGCGGGCATTAATCCCTCTAACACAGAGATGACAGAGGACGGGGTGGAGGCGATGAAGATAGCTTCGGCCTCGGCGAGCTCCTGGAGTGTGACGCTATGGTCGACGCACTGGCGCTCGATCGCGGTGGCGCATGCGGCAGGCGAAGGATCGTATCCAAGGATCCGGTTTCCGGGCTTGCGAAGCGCCAGCCCGATTGATCCACCAATCAGCCCCAAGCCCGCAATCCCGACCGTCATCAGGCTCAGCGTACCAGCCCTCCCCTGCCCCTCCCCCTTCCGAGGGGGAGGGGCAGGGGAGAGGGTCCGGGAATCGCAGCTAGAACTGCGGAAGCACGTTACGGATCCTTAATCCACCTGTAGGCCCAGCACCCCGTCGCAGGTACAGAATCACGCCAAGGTCAAGTAACACCACCGCCCCAACCAGCGACCAGAGGGCCGGCACGCCCATAAGGATCGCGAGCATCAGGCATAGGCTCAGGCACGCGCCCATCTCCAATACAGAGTCGTCAAATCGCTTCATTAACATTGCTCTCCACAATGTTTGACTGCGCCTCGTTCCCTGTCACCCAATAATGCCTACGCGATGAGGGCCATTTGGCCGAACGGCCCTACTCCCCCAACCTCTCCATCATTCCGGAATCCACCCCTGCCAACCTATTCACGCTCAGAAGGGAGTCGTCGAAGGGCTTTACGGGTGCCTTCTTCCTCACCACGATTCCCTCCGTTGCCGCCGGAACGACCGTCGGCCGCTGCATGCTGATGACCATTAGCGCGACCCCTCCGGCTGCCGTCGCAAGTCCCAGCTCGCTCCAGGTGGGCAGCCAGGATTGGCGGGGCTTGGCGGCCTTCCAGACCTTCTCGCTCGCCTCACCCGATCCGTGCAGAGCGCGCACCGCGAGGTCGTCGAATTCAGAACGATTCATCGATAGCTCCTATGGAAACTCGAAGGCGCTTGCGCGCCCGGACCAGCCGCGTCTTCAAGACGTCGTAGCCGATCTCATAAATGAGGCAAAGCTCGTCGTAGCTCATGTCCTCGATGTAATACAAAGTCAAAATCTCCCGCTCGTCTGGCGGCAAAGCAAGCATCCCTGCGCGAATCAGCCCCCCGCGCGAGTCCTCATCGGACTCTTCCCAACGAACCGCTGCCTCGCACTCGCTCAGCTCCAACAGGGCTGGTGGCCGAACTCGGCGGGCCTGGTCGCGGATCAGGTTCAAACAGATGCGGGTGAGAAAGGTTCGAAGCGGGCACTCTCCGCGATAGCGAGAGGCTCCCTTCCAGAAGCGAATGAAGGTCGAGGCCGCCACCTCTTCCGCGTCCTGCACGTTTCCCAGGTTCCGGAGCGCTAAAGCCCGCAGCCGAGGCTCGTGGGCATCGAAGAGGATGCGCATCGCGGATTCGTCTCCGCGAGCGCACCTCTTCGCAAGCACCAGGTCCCCGGCTAGGTCCATGCTTAGCGGTCGAGCTTCAGGTACTTCCTGGAGCCCATCAACTCTTTGAGCTTCACCTGCTGCTCCGGGTCCAACTGGCTGTAGGTCTTCGCGTTGTAGCTCTCCTTGAGTTGCTTTAGCTCTGACTCCAGTCGCTCCAGCTCCTTGCTGTCCTGCCGCACAAAGATCATTGCTTCTGGGGCAGGAACTCCCTTCACCGATTTGGCGGGTTGCAGGGTCACGCTGTACTTGAACGGACGGCCCTCGACCTTCACTGGCGCCACCGTAACCTTGATGGGTTTGCCGTCTAGGTCGGTTCCAGGCTTCAGATTCGACGGCAACTTGCCTCCCGTTGCCTTAAATATCTTTTCCTCGACATCCACCCGCCACTCCATCTTGCTACCCTGTCGAACCTTCACCAAGCCCTTCTCTTCTGTTCCTGCCAACTCATATTGCTCTCTCAAAGGAGCAAAATAGCGAATGAAGTCCGCCTGTAACAGCTGGAGCTTCGTGACCTGCGCCGGCGTTAGGGCTAGCACCTCTCGATGGTCCAACGCGGTCATCAAGGCAAATCCTTTGTTGGCATCAAGGGTTCGACGTGTCGCGACGATCTCGAAGATATGCTCTTGCGTGTCTTGGCTGAGCGAGGCAAGCCCCTCCTTCGCTGCTTCGTCATCGATCTTTCGAAGGAGTGCCGTGTCGATCTGTTGGGACGCGGCCGTTGCCAATTGCTGAATCGTTCGGGCCTCAGTTAGCTGGCGCTGAACCTCTTTCATCGCGACCTTCCCCTTCTTACTTTGCGATTCGTGGATCGCCTGTTCCAAGGCGTGGAGCTTTGCCTCTAGCAGAGCCACTTGCGCGTACTTCTGCTGCGCGACCGCCTTGAGTTGCTTTGCCTCAATTTGAGCTGTAAGAAGAGACTTCTGCTTCTTTCGAGTTGCTTCTTGGGAGACCTGGATGAGCTTCTCCCGCTCCTTGGGCTGAAGGCCCGGTTGCTGAAGGGCGACCGTGACCGGATGCTCGGCACCAAGCGAAGACCCCTGGACTTCCTTTACATCCGGCTTAAACGACTGCGAAACCCCCAGGCTATATCCCCCGGTGGCGAGTGAGACGGCGATGGCCGCCATGATGCTAGTTCTTAACCACATGCTCTAGAAGGACGTGGACGGCGGAGGATTGGGAACAGGTTCGAGTAACGGGTTTCGAGTTTCGAGTTCGCGCTCTGTTTTCTGGCTCCGTATACAGTTTTTGGTATAATATCTTGCGTGAGGAGGAAGTTCGAGGCGTTTGATCCAGACGTGATCAATCGTGAGTTTCGGGCCCTTCCACACGAAGACAAGCTGACTCTGACATTTGCAATGGAGAACTACCAGCAGGACACCGGGGTTGCTTACAAAATCAAGAGCTATGGAGACGGGCTGAAGATGATTACTGATTCGGGACACGGGCAGGGTCGCTGCTTATTCTTCAGGTCCGAGCTCATTACAAATCCGCATTCCGGAGAGCAGCGGGAGCGGCTCGTTGCGCTGCTCGTCTATAAGAAAGAGTCGCAGAATGTGCCCGAAGCAATCCTAAGATCTGCACGACATCGGATGGAGAATACGAAATGATGGACCGAACGAAAGACTGGCTGACAGAGCTGCAGGAAGGATTTGCGAGCGACAATCCGGCGTATGCAGCTGCTTACGAGCGGCAGAAGTTCGTCCTTGCGCTGATTCAAATGCGGAAGGCACAGGGGCTCACCCAAGGGGAGGTCGCCAAGAGAATGGGTATTCCTCAGAGCCGAATCGGACAGATCGAAGGCAAGCCTTGGACCGTCTCTCTCGACCGCATCAGCGGATACGCCAAGGCTCTCGGTGCCCGTTTTGAGCTCGTGACACAGGACGACGAATTGAGAAAAGTCGCCTGAGTGACTAGCGGATATTCGGTAAGTGATGTTTTTCTAGCCAGGCAATCACGCCCTCGGCATGCTCTCTTCCCACTTCCCACGGCGTCGGCTCTTTGTGGTCGCTGAAGAAGGGCATTCCCCACTGCTTCGCGAGGTCTGCGGGGACTTCGTCGGCGTATGGCACGTTGGAGAGGGTTAGGACGGCGGACGCCCACATGCGGGGGACGGTTGTGATCTCGTAGCCTCCTCCACCGACGGAGACAAGGGGGAGGCCCAGGTCCTTGATGCGCTTCGCGGCGGCGAGCCAGTCTTGTTGGGCGCATCGGAGGTGGCCCAGCGGATCCAGGAAGTGGGTGTCGGTGCCGAGTTGGAGGACGATGGCTTCGGGTTTGAAGCGTTCGAGGGCGGGCAGGATGGTGCGCTCGAAGGCGTCGAACCAGACGTCGCCCGTCGTGTGCGCCTGGATCGGTACGTTGAAACTGGAGTAGTCGACGCC
>JBGGMI010000080.1:0-23591 GCA_041288075.1 Fimbriimonas sp. | reverse complement strand
ATGTATTCCAGCGACAATCCCGTCAGGCTCGCCAGCCTTTGAGCCGTCGACGAACGCTCTTCCGCAGAAAGTCGGTCGCCCTTCGAAAGCGCCAGTGTGTACTCGTTCGCCGCAAAGGCCTCCGACTCCTTCAGCGCCTCTTCCAAAGACTTGTGCGCCAACTTCTTGTGGAACCAAGCAGTAGCCGTATAGGTGGGCAAAAAGAGGATATTCGGTAGATCATTCCCCTTTGAAAACCGCGTCGTCTGGAAGTTCAAGATGCTTGAAACCAGCACGATCCCCTTGAACGCGATCCCCTGCCCGATCAAGCTGCCCGAAATCCCTGCCGCCCGCGTCGTACCATAGCTCTCACCAACCAGATACAGTGGGGAAGCCCATCGGCGGTAGCGAGACAGATAGAGCCGGATGAATTCGCCAAACGACTTGACATCCCCTTCCAAACTCCAATAAGCCTTACCGCCATCCTTCTTCGCAGGTCGGCTGTAGCCCGTTCCCACCGGATCGATGAACACCAGGTCCGTATGCTCCAGCCAGCTCTCAGGATTGTCGATCAGCTCAAAGGGAGGCTCGGGCATGTCGCCATCCGGCAGAAGCTTCACCCGCTTCGGACCAACCGCCCCAAGATGCAGCCAGACCGAAGAAGATCCCGGACCGCCGTTAAAGCTGAACATCAACGGCCTAGTCGAAGGATCGTCTACTTTGTCCTTCGTGTAAGCCATGAAGAAGATGCCAGCCTCGGTTTCACCGAACTCGTTCTTCAGCGGCAACATCCCGGCGGTTGCCGTGTATTCCAGCTTCCCCAATCGATGTTTCGTGACCGATGGCTCCCGCTCCGTATCGAGCGGATACTTCTCCTCCTTGGGAGTCTCCTCTGCTTTCTCAGGCATGCGCCTAGTATGAACTGGGACTGCCAAGTACACGAAAAACATTGAACAAACGCGCGAAAACTAGCCCTGTGCCGCGATCTCCGCTACAATCGTTTTCGATGGAGCTAACGGCACTATGCCCAGCTCCGCGTCAGTTCGAGAAGCCATGAAAGGTCCAGCACTCTTCTTTGCCTTATCCATCTCAGCGCTTGCGCTGCCACAATTCGACCGCGGCGGCAACCCCACCGACAAAATGCTCCCTAGCGAGGGAAGCATTGCCAACATCCTCGCGCCTCTAACGGCCAGATCGATCGGCCCCGTCAACATGGGCGGCCGAATCATGGACATCGCCGTCTACGAGAAGGCTCCGCGCATCTACTTCGTCGCTTCGGCCTCCGGTGGCCTGTTCCGTACGGATAACGGCGGCCTCAGCTTCACACCCATTTTCGATCGGGAAGCCTCCATCTCCTTGGGAGCCGTTGCCGTCAATCAAAACAACCCGGAAGACATCTGGCTCGGCACCGGTGAGCAGAGCAGCCGGAACTCGGTCGCCTGGGGCGATGGCGTCTATCACACCACCGACGGCGGCAAGACCTGGCAGCACATGGGGCTCCGAGAGACGCGCCACATCAGCGAAGTCCACATCGATCCCCGAAACCCAAACATCATCCTCGTAGGTGCCCTCGGCCGACTTTGGGGGCCCAACCCCGAGCGCGGCATGTACCGCAGCATCGATGGCGGCAAGACCTGGAAGAACGTTCTGTATATCGATGAGGACACCGGAATCATCGACGTACAGCGCGACCCGAAGAACCCGAACAATCTCCTCGCGGCCGCTTGGAGCCGCCGCCGAGCCCCATTCGACTTTATCAGCGGCGGTTACGGCAGTGGCATGTACAAGTCCGCCGATGGCGGAGCCACGTGGCGCAAGATCACCAAGGGCATTCCCAAGGTCCGTCTGGGCCGAATCGGCATCAGCTATTTCCGATCGAACCCAAATATCGTTGTCGCCACCATCGAGCACGGCTTGCTCCCCGGCGAAACCGCTACCTCCGAGCAGGGTGCTATCCGTAGCCGTGCCGGCGGTGTTTATCGCAGCACAGACGGCGGAGAGAGCTGGGCACGCACCTACGACCGTAATCCCCGCCCGTTCTACTTCTCTCGTCCCGAGCAGGACCCGGTCGATGAGAAGCGGATGTATCTGCTCGAGGTAGGCCTCACCGTCAGCACCGACGCTGGCAAGACGTTCACGGCGATGAACAATCGTGTTCACTCCGACTACCACGCCGCTTGGATCAACCCGAATGACCCGTTCAATATGATCGTCGGCACCGATGGCGGAATCTACGAAACGCGCGACCAGGGCAAGACCTGGGAGATGCACAACAAGATGGCGATCGGCCAGTTCTATGCCGTCGCCTTCGACATGCGGAAGCCTTACTGGGTCTATGGCGGCCTGCAGGACAACGGCAGTTGGGGTCATCCGACGCAGACCACCCGCGGCGGTGTTGCCTTCTACGACACCATCAGCCTCGCTGGTGGAGATGGCTTCCATGTCCAGGCCGACCCTGAAGATTGGAGCACCGTCTACGCCGAAAGCCAGGGCGGAGCGATCTCACGCGTCGACCTGAAAACTGGAGGAGGACGATCGATCCGGCCCAGCCTTCCTGGCCAGCCGCTCCGCTTCAACTGGAGCACCCCGTTCATCCTCAGCCCGCATAATTCGAAGACCATCTACGTGGGGGGCAACCGCCTGTTCCGATCGAACAACCGCGGCAACACGTACGATGTGATCTCACCGGATCTGAGCACGATGAACCCGAACAAACTTCGGGCCGGCCAGCTCAGCGTCACGCCTGAGAACACGGGAGCCGAGGTCCACTGCACGATCATCACGATCAGCGAGTCGCCGAGAAAGCCTGGCCTGATTACGGTGGGTACCGACGATGGCCTTGTTTGGCTCACTCAGGATGGCGGCAAGACGTGGTCCGAGTTGACGCCGAACATCAAGGGTGTGCCCGCATACACCTGGGTCTCACGCGTGCTCGCCTCCAAGTGGTCCGACACGCGGCTTTACGCGACTTTCGACGGCCACCGAAGCAACGACTTCAAGCCATATGTCTTCGTCAGCGAAGACTTGGGCAAGACTTGGACGAGCCTCGCGAATGGGCTACCGGATTTTGACTCCGTCTATGTGGTCACAGAAGGCGAAAAGAACCCGGATCTGCTCTTCCTCGGCTCCGAAATGTCGCTCCGAGTTTCCCTCGATCGCGGTCAGAATTGGTCGCGACTCAGGAACAACTTCCCAACGGTAGCGGTGCACGACCTCAAAGTCCACCCCCGCGAGCTCGACCTCGTCATCGGAACGCACGGGCGGTCTATCTGGACGATGGACATCAACGGTCTCGAGGGATTAACCAAGGAGCAAAAGGCTAAAGACGCTGCTGCCCTGAAGCCCCAAAACGTCTATCTCCTTGGCCGAGTCGGCAGCCCTTGGTTCGGAGGCGACAGTCTCTTCCTGGTGCCCAACAGCCAACCCGGAACGAAGCTCTTCTACTACTTGAAGCAGCCCGCCACCGGGGACGTGACGGTCAAGATCAGCAGCGCCGACGAGACCATGACTGAGACCCTCACCGGAACCAACAATGCCGGCCTGAACGCCGTCAACTGGACCGGACGCCTCGGAGGCCGAGTGGCCCCCGCCGGCGACTATCGGGTCGTCGTCACGGCCGGAGGCAAGGAATACGTGACCTCCGTGAGAGTCGAAGACCTCAGCGGCAATCGAAACGAGTAACGCCTGACTTCCTCCCTCCCCGGACTCGGATGTTCGTGCCGGGTCTGGGGAGGGTAGGGGTGGGGACGTCGACCGAGAACTCGCGCCCCGTCCGATTCCTCCCCTTGCCGGATGTTTGTGCCGGGAGGGGGAGGTTAGGTGGGGGTTCCGGACCGCGCCGGACGGACCGAAGCGTGTACCCTTTCCATATGAACAGGGAAGCCTTCGCCGCCGCAACGAACGAGCTCGGCCTCTCCCTCACCCACGAGCAACTAACCGCCTTCGAAGCCTTCGAAGAAGCCCTCTACAAAGCGAACGAGGTCATGAACCTCACCCGCATCCCTCGCGAAGAATGCTGGCTCCGCCACTTCATCGACAGCCTGCTCTTTCAGGACCTCATCCCCGAGTTCTCCGAGGTCCTCGATATCGGCTCCGGCCCAGGTTTCCCAGCCTGGCCCCTCGCCTGCGCCCGGCCCGGAATCAAAGTCACCACCCTCGATTCCCACGGGAAATCCATCGCCTTTCTCCGCCAAAATCCGCTACCGAATTTGACCGTCGTCAACGGCAGAGCCGAAGACTGGGGCGTTACCGAGACATACGATATCGTTACTGGACGGGCACTGGCTCCACTCGCTCTCCAACTCGAACTGAGCGCCGCCCCATGCACGGTCGGCGGGAAAATCATCCCCATGCGAACCCCCTCCGATAGAAAGGCAATCGCTGAAATCAAGCGCGCATCTCTTGGGATTCAGCTAAAAGACACGGTCAATCGGACGCTGCCGGGCACCGACATCGAGCGCCTCTTCCCGATCTACGAAAAAATTGCCCCAACCCCGAAGCGCTACCCCCGCACCTGGGCCGAAATGAAAACCAAGCCCCTCACCCAATAACCCGGCCGCGTTCGACCGTGTGCCCTTCGGATCGCAGCAGTTCCGCATGTCCCTCGATGCCCCCGGGGAGCTTCTCGTTGAGCTTTCCGTCCTCCTTAACTACGCGCCAATAAGGGGCTGGCTTGAGTCCATCAGCACGGCCCTCCTCGCTTGCTTCCGCCGCGAGTCGCCAAAAGATCCCAAAGCACAGTGGACAAGTCGTCACAGCACCCGCCCTAGATCCCAACTCGTCGCGCAAAGAACCTGCCGTTCGCACCTCTCCCGCCGGTATCCCTCGAATTAGCAAGTCGACCTGTACCGGAGTCGGAATCAACATCTTGCCCGGGCCATACCGCTTTAACATATTGCCACCGAGGTCAGCCAACTCCGGCTGACGATCGTTGTGTAGCTTCTCTCTCGCCGTCTTTCTCTTTGCTGCCACGAACTATTCTAAGCCAAGTAGTGTCTTGCGCCATCTTTAAGCACGCCTCCGCCGCAGATTGCGTTTCGGGATGAAGTCACAGCCGGGGGAGTACAATAAATTGTGCAGCGAATCCTTTTGGCCGCTCCGCGCGGATTCTGCGCCGGCGTCTCTTACGCCATCGAGGTGGTCGATCTGGCCCTCAAAATACACGGCGCTCCGCTGTATGTTCGCCACGCCATCGTCCACAACGAATGGGTTGTGCGCAGCTTTGAAGAGCGCGGTGTGATCTTCGTCGAGGACATCTCAGAAATCCCTTACGGCTCGCCAGTCGTCTACTCTGCCCATGGCGTCTCGCCCCAGGTGCGAATGGAATGCGCGGCACGAGACCTGCACATCATCGACGCCACCTGCCCGCTCGTCACGAAGGTGCATAACGAGGCCAAGCACTTCGCGAAAAAGGGCTACTTCATGATTTATATCGGCCACAAAGGGCACGTGGAGGCGGAGGGAACTATGGGAGAGGCACCCGATCGGATGGTGCTTGTGGAGACTCCGGAAGACGCGGAGGCGCTCGAGATTCCGCACTACGACAATCTCGCCGTACTCACCCAGACTACTCTCAGCGTCGACGAAGTGCGCGCAACCATGGCGGTTCTCAATCGGCGATTCCCGCATATTCACACGCCCGCTAAGGAAGACATCTGCTACGCAACGACCAATCGGCAGACTGCCATTCGCGAGCTTGCGATGCAATGCGACCTTGTGCTTATCGTCGGCAGCCAAACCTCCTCGAACTCGAACCGCCTAAGGGAAGTCGCCGAGACGCTGGGAGCGGAAGCGCACCTGCTCGCTGACAAGAGCGGAGTTCAGCCGCATTGGCGAACCAGTTATAAGACTGTCGGCATCTCCTCTGGCGCTTCAACTCCGGAATCGCTTGTGGAAGAAGTAATCGGAGCCCTTCTAGAGGGGCAACCGGGAGTCCCGGTCGAAATCCTTGAAACCGTTCGCGAGAACGTCAGCTTCAAGCCCCCTCGCGATTTGATCCAGCTTGCCCTTGCGAGTGTCTAGCGTCACTTCAAAGCGGCGATCGCGACGGCTTTGATCTTCGTATCCTTGCCTTCACGCGAGACGGTGATGATGGCGTAATTCCCCTTCGGCGTCCGCCCCATCAAGTGCGTGCCCTTTTCGTCCTTGCTCTTCTCCAGCTTCAGCCTCTCGACATAAAAGGCGGCAACCTTGTCTGCTGCGTCGGGCGTGACCATAAAGAGCTCGATCCTCGTTTCCGACCCATCACTTCGAAGGTTGCTCTTGTTGTCCGGCAAATGAGCATCGGGATAAAGCGGAATGTCCGCCTTCGCAGAGAGCTCCTCGGGAGAGGTAGTTTTTGCTGGTGGCGGAGCGCTTTTGCTGCCCGTTTCCTCTAGTTTGCAGGCACTGACGACGAATGCGAGCGCAAGGAAGAAAAGGAGGTTTCGAAGCATCGCAGACAAGTTTATCTGCGGAGCGAAACTGAAAGCCTTCGACGAGAATTGAACTCGTGACCTTTCCCTTACCAAGGGAATGCTCTGCCGCTGAGCTACGAAGGCGACGGAGCCATTAGGATACCCAACCGCGTTGTGACCTCATCCCCTCGAGGCATCTCCTCCGACACTCTAGATGTCGTGGATTTTGCGGCCCGAATCCTTGTCATCTTTTCCGCCGAGGATTCGCTTGACGAAGGTGACCAGTTCCATTGGGTTGAAAGGCTTGGTCAAGTACATGTCGGCTCCGTAGTGATAGCCCTCGAACACGTCCTTGTCCTGTGCTTTGGCGGTAAGCATAATGACTGGCAGATCTTCGGTCTCAGGCTCGCGCCGCAGATTTTTCAAGACCTCGAAGCCGTCCATGTACGGCATCATGACGTCGAGCACCAGCAGGTTCGGCTTCTCGGCTCGGACCTTCTCAAGCCCTTCTTTACCGTCGAAGGCCGTTACGACCTGATATCCCTGCCTCTCTAGATTCACCTGGATGAGGCGCACGATGTGCCGCTCGTCGTCACAGACCAAGATCTTTGCCGCCATATTTCTCCTAAACTCCCTCGCTCCCGAACCACCAGCATCCTACCTGATTGGGCTTGGGCTGTCAAACAAAGAATCTACCCCTTCAAGCTGCTGTTCCGCAGGGCCGAGGCACCGCTGTCGCATGTGTCGTTCCAAGACTTCCTTCGAGTGCTCGAAGACCAACTGCGTCAGCGGATTCCAGTTGTGATAAATCGACGGAAGCTCCTCCAACGTGGCCAATCGGCGTCCGCTGCTCTCTTCTTTCATACCGATCTCTTCCAGCCGTTCGACACACGCCGCGTAGCAGTCCGCCCACCGCACTTCGCTTCGCTCCGTCACGAGGTAGCACCCGATGTACTGAATCTCCATCAACACCGCGCCCGCCTCTTCGACGGCCTCCCGGCGGACCGCATCCAGCGATGTTTCGTTTGGCTCCAATCTTCCCGATGGAATGCACCAACCACGGCCTTCGATATTCGCGAGCAGCACGCGATCGCCAACCCATGGGAACGCTAGCCCCGCGAAGGCTCTCAGAGGAGCTCGAAAGGGTGCGGGATAAAACTGCAGTCTCTGCCGGCCGTATTGGCCGCACGGAAAGCGTCTCAGCGCCAAACGACCACCTTGCCCAAGATGTCGGAGATCAGAACGGGACCAATGCGCCGGCTATCCTCCGAGTGCGGCCGATTGTCACCCATCACATAGACCTTCCCTTCCGGCACGATGTAGGGGCCGTCGGAAAGCTTGTAATCGTCGGGCACCCATTTCCAGTCCACTTTCTCGCCCGGCATGTACTGCACGCGCTTGATCATGAACCCGGTGGGGGTGTTGTCGCGGATCACGACAATATCCTTCTTCTGAATCGGCCCGACAAGCCAATAGGCCTTGCTCACCAGCACCCGCTCGCGGTCTTTCAAGGTGGGCAACATCGAAATGCCGGTCACCTGAACGGTCTTGAAGCTAAGGTACGAGAAGATGGCGATTACGAGAAAGAACGACAACAGAATGCCGAACCCGGTTATTGCTCTTTTCTTCCCCTTCCTCATCGTCCCTCGTTCAGCTTCGACCTCGAATGCTGCGGCTGTCTTCGCTATACTCGGACAGAGCCGCGCTCGCAGGTATGGAAAATCTATTTAGGAGCTTAGCGCAATATAGCGGACCTGTACTGCTGATTCTGTGCGTTTTGGTCGCAGTTATCATCCTCGTGCTGGTGATGCAATCAAAAAGACGCGCCGCTTTTGCATCTCGCTGGCAGGAATGGCTGAGAGGCTCCACCGGCGAATCCCTGGAAGCGTTATTGGAGAGACACCTGGTCGAGCGCAAACAGATCGACAAGGAGATTGCATGGCTGAGAGACCGCGTTTCAACTCTGGAACGAGAGCTTCTGGTCAGCAAGCGGCATGTCGGCCTCGTTCGATACGATGCGTTCGAAGACGTTAGAGGCAATCAGAGCTTTGCCCTTGCGCTGTACGATGACAATGGCGATGGCGCCATCCTGAACGGCATTGTCGGAAGGGCCGATAACCGTCTGTACTGCAAGCAGTTGCTGAATGGGCGCTCAGAGAGGAATCTCTCCCAGGAAGAGCAGCGCGCGATAAAGGAAGCTCGAGCGGATGGTCCAAAGACGATCGTTTCGCAGTAGGAATAACGGATGAGCTATCAAGAGGACGAGATGTTGGTGTCGCGAGCCCAAACGGGCGACAAGACGGCATACAACGCCCTCGTTCGGAAGCACGAAGAGCGCGCCTACAAGTTCGCTTTCCGTTTGACGCGCGATCCTGAAGAGGCTTCGGATGTGGTGGCGGAGGCATTCATTCGTGTTTTCAATGCATTGCCGAATTTCAAGGGTCAGAGCACGTTCACGACCTGGCTCTATCGCATCCTCACGAATTGCTTCCTCGACATGAAGAAGCGGGACAAGACGAAACACAACCTATCCCTCGACGCGAGTCTTCAAACCGAAGACAACGAAGTACAGCGCCAGCTCGAAGATCCATCCGCATCGCCTCAGGAAGATATGGAGAAAGCGGAACGTGAGAGGCGCATGCAACGGGCCGTGCATCGACTGCCGGAGTACCAGCGCGCCCTCGTTGTGATGTATCACGCGGAGCAAATGAGCTACGACGAGATCGCTGCCGCGCTGGATCTTCCCGTTGGGACGGTGAAGAGCCGCTTGAATCGGGCAAGGCTCAGCCTACGCGAGCTGTTGATGAAAGATCGCGAGTTGTTCCAATTGTAAGGGGAGGAAAAGTTGCGCCATACGGCGCAACGAGTGAGAGGCCCGAGGGAAGCCCGTTCTAGTCCAACGAAGTGTGGTTGCGATAACAGCGCAATCGAGCTAGAGAGACACTGATGACAAACGACAAAGCGAGAGAGTTCTTTTCAACCTACTTCGAGGGCACGCTCGACCTGGGCCTGCAGCAGTCGTTCGAGCAGAAGCTTCGAACCGATTCCGAGCTAATGGCCGACTACGCAGCCTTCGTCGAGACGATGAACGAGCTCGATGCCATGCGCTACGAAGAGATCGAAGTTCCTCAGTATCTCAGCGACCGGATCGCCACTCGAGTCGAGCAGGCGGCCGAAAAGAACCGAGGATTCGCTCCTTCTTGGGCTACGTGGCTTCGCGGACTGGCTCTCGGCACCGCTGCCACCGCCGCAATCGCCTTCGCTTTTGTTGCCGTCCAGAACATGAAGGTCGAGGGACCGGTTGCGACGGCCAGTCTCGTTTCGAACAACACGGTCAACGTCGATCACCTCAACTTCAAGCTTGTCGATGGCAAAGTCGTTTTGCAATACAAGCCGAGCGGCTCGAAAACGGTCGTCGTTTCCTCCGGTGTGACTGGTAAAGAAATGGAGCGCTTCCCGCTAGATGGCGCAAGCCTGGAAAGCCCGCTTGAGAACAATTTGCCTGAGACTTCGCTGTTCGATGTTCAGGTTGTCGGTGAGCAGCCCACGACGACGATTGCCGTCCCAGGCACGAGCCGCAGCGAGGAAAAGGCAGGCTCAGGCGACGTGAAGAAGCTTGCCGCCGCTCTTGCCGGTTTCTACCGAGTGCCGGTCGTCCTGGAGCTTCAAGATTCGAGCAAGCCGGTTAGCTGGGATTTCACTCAGACCGACGCTCGTGAAGCCGCAGCTGCCGCAGTCACTTCGGCAGGCTACAGTGTCGATCAGCGGACGAACGGCATGATCGTTATCATGGACCGCTAACCAAGTTCCGAGTCACTCTCTCTAGCAGCCCTTTCCGCAACTCGGAGGGGGCTTTTTTGTGACTGCGCGAAACGCCTGCCAGCCCCTCGCTTTCTCCCGGAACGCCCGGCAAGCCCGCGACGTTGCTTAAACCGGCGTCAGCCATAATGGAACGCCCGAACCTATGAAGAGCAAACGGCAGGAAAAACCGAGGTGGATTCGCATATTGGCGGGAGTTGGCTATTGCCTGTTTCTCTTCCTCGTTCTTTCCGTAGCGGCATTCGCAGGCTGGGTCAAGCAGAGTCCGCTGGTTGCCACCATCGTGAAGAATGCGATCATCGGAGGCTCCACTCCAGAACAGAGCTTCGGCAAGCAAAGCGTTACGTTGCTCGTGCTGGGCTGCGATTCCGATTACACCTACGGAGGCGGGAAGATCACTCGCAAGTATTCGCGCAGCGACATGATGCTCGTCGCCAAGCTCGACTTCGCGAAAAGGCGCATCACCGGCGTCTCCATCCCGCGAGATACCGAGTGCCAACTGCCTGGTTACCGCTCGATGAAAATTAACGCCTACCATGCCATTGCACCCGAGAAGGAGGCTGACGGCCTGACTAAACAAGCCGTGGAGCACCTTTTGCCTGGCGTGATGATCGATCGGGTGGTTACACTCGACTTTGAGGCGTTTCAGAAGCTCGTCGACCTGCTTGGAGGCGTGCAAGTGAACATCGACAAGCGCATGGTGTATCACGACGATGCCGGGCATCTGCACATCGACCTCAAGCCGGGAAAGCAACGGCTAGGCGGATATGAATCCATGGGCTTCGTCAGGTTCAGGCACAGCGATAGCGACTTCAAGCGCCAGGACCGTCAGAAGGCGTTCCTACTCGCGATGAAGCAAGAAATGCTGAAGCCGGAGAACCTCAAGTCCCTCCCCCAGATCGTGGAGCAAGGGAAGCAAGTCCTGAACAACGCGCTCACCGATCAGGAGCTCGCAAGCCTTGTGTCATTCGCCAAAGAAGTGAAGCCGGAGAACATCAAATTGGGCCAAATACCTGTCCTCGAACAACGTCATTCCACTAACCTGTCCGTCGATGAAAACCGCCTTCTTGAAGTGCTGAACGAGTTCGAGCTCGGACCCGCGTACACGGTAGGAGCTTCCCAATGAGCGATGCATACGATCCAAATGCAGTAGACGGCGACGTCTCGCGCGGCTCGCAATACATGACGAAAAAGGACGGGCGCAACATCGCGATCGGTGTTATCGTCATCGGCATCGCGCTGGTCCCGATCTACAAGATGATGGAGAAGAACAGCGAGAAGACTCGCTGCGTTCAGAACATGCGGGCCATCTCCGCCGCGTTTGGCCAATATGCCGCCGAGAACGACGATAAATTTCCTGCGATCTACGCTTCCGGAGCCCAGGGTGAGCCCTTGCTCGATCCGAAGGGGAATGCCTTTGCCTGGACGAGCGTGGTCAGCCAGTACATGAACAAGCGGGCCAGCTTCCTTTGCCCGTCGGCCACTGCCGAGGAAGCGGTGATCGTCTCGACCATGCGCAAGGACAAGCCCGACCAGAAGCTGAGGGAGCATCCCGAGAACACCGAGCTGCTCACCTACGGCATGTACGCCGCGTACAGCACGTTCCTGATCTCACAGGTGGAGAATCCGAACGTCGTGGTCATGCTCGCCGAGACATCCAACCTAGGCGCAAGGGACAGCTTCGACCCGTTGCCTTTCAAGGATGAGAACGGGAAGATCATTCCGTTCGATGCCTTTGCCATCGGCTGGGATAACTCGAATCGGGTGCCGGACGCCAAGACAAAGGCGGTCACGCGGCTCGCTTTTTACGACGTGAAGAACGGCAACTTCACCTCCGAGGGGCCCATGCGGCATGACGCCGGAATTCACGCGCTCACCACCGGTGGGGGCCTCGTGCTTCTGAAGCCGCAAGACGCGCTGTATCAGCAGATGCCCGGCATGGGTGCGGGCCGCTGGGCGGTTCCTGCAACTCTGGGCCGGGAGTAGCTTGAGCGTCGCGCGCCACCTGCTACCCGCGCTACAAAGCCTCTGGGAGCATCGGGTGCGTGCGTTTCTCAGCATGCTGGGCATCATGGTGGGGGCAACCGCGATCCTGCTTCTCGTCAGCATCGCAACGGGCGTCAGGGCGGACGTGACGGGCCAGGTCGAGGAGATCGGGGTCAATGTCCTCATCACCATCCCCGGCCGCATCGAGGAAGGCACCTTCAGCCCGAACCTGGGGGGAGCGAGCTACCTGAAAGAAGAAGATGCCGCCCGTCTGCGCTCCGTGCCCGGAGTCATTCGCACGGCCTGCTGGACCTTCGTCGGCGGCGGGATTCGGCGCGAAGGAAAGAGCGCGCCCGTCATTCTCGTCGCCTCCACGCCCTCCTGGTTCCAGATGCACCCGATGGAGATGCAGGAGGGGACGGTGTTCGGCGACACCAAAGACCGCGTGTGCGTCATCGGCTCCATCGCCAAGGAGACGCTCTTCAAAGACAAGCCCGCGCTCGGGCAGACCGTGACGATCAACACAAGCGACTACAAGGTGATCGGCGTGACGAAGGACAAGAAGCAGAGCAGCTCGCTGTTCAGCATGGGCAGCTTTCAGAACATCGTCTACATCCCGTACCACGTCCTCAAAAAGCTCGAACCCGCCTCACAAACCGACCGCATCATGATCCAGGTCGATCCCTCGGTAGAGCCGAAGGCGCTCATCGCCAAGCTCGATGCCAAGTACGCCGAGCGGCTCGACCGGCAGCAGTTCCAAATCCTGACTCAAGAAGACCTTCTGGGGCTGGTGTTCAAGCTGATGGGCATTCTCACCTGGCTCCTTACCGGGCTAACCTCGATCGCCCTGTTCGTCGGCGGGGTTGGAATCATGACCGTCATGCTCATGTCCGCCAACGAGCGAGCGGGCGAGATCGGGGTTCGCAAGACGGTCGGAGCGCGGCGGTCGGATGTGTTCTGGCAATTCCTCATCGAAGCCGTGATCCTCGCGCTGGTGGGCGGCTTGCTGGCGCTCGTGCTCAGCTACGCCGCCGACTCCGCCCTCTACGCCTTCACCCCCGTAAAGCCCATGCTCACCCTCCCGATCGTGGCTCTTGCAATGGGCGTCTGCCTGCTCGTAGGCGCCGTCTTCGGAGTGATCCCAGCCATCGCCGCCGCCCGCAAAGACCCCGTCGAGTCACTGAGGAAGATGTGACCACATTTCCACGCTGGAACTTGGCTCTGTTGTGCGTCGGCCCCGCCAGCTTGGCTATCGCATCGGCTATTGGTTTCATCACTCACTTTGATGGTCAAGCGGCGATTCTGGCGCTGCCCGGAGTTCTTCTCTTTTGGATCGTCTCGCCAATTAGCGTCCTTACTTCGCTTATCCATTTCCACCGAGCGGCAGAGCGAGAAAGGGCGATCGTGATTTCGCTGATGACGGTCAATGCCTTGCTTATCTTTGGGCTCGGCTACTACATCGCGCGGTGATAAGCATCGCGTCCATGCGGTGCAATTTGTCTCGAAAGCCCTTCCATTTCACTCGAAGAGCTATGTAAGCGACCAATATCGGTCTTCGAGAAGAATTGCACGGTCCTCCTGCGAACTTGCAGCGTCTTCGAGGAGAATTGCATTGCTTTCGGGCTAAATTGCGCCTTCTTCGAGAACATTTGCATGCTCTTCGAGCTAAATTGCGTGCGCTTCGAGCTTGACAGGTCGCGGTTCTTTACCTTATGATGCAGAAGCCTTTCAAATTGGAGCTTAGAATGCCTACCATCCCGCCCAAGAACTACATCAGCAAGATCGACGAGTTCGTCGCCCACTGGACCGCAGCCAACAGTGCCCTCCCTAGCACGATCATCCTGACCAGTAATTTTGGAAACACCACGTTCCAGACTGACCGCACGGCTCTCATCGCGCAAATCACGGCGGTCGAGGCAGCGATCAACACGAATCAGGGTGCGATTGCCACTCGGGACATGCTGAGGGCTTCCGTGAAGGAGCGCATCCGGCAGTTCAACGCGTTCGTTCGAGGCGCGTTCCCACGCAACCAGTATCCGAACATGCTTCCCAACATCCCACAGTTAAACGTAGGCGCGGGCACCTGGATGAAAGCGATGGCGGATGTGAACAACGTGTGGACGCAGATCAATGCGATTACCCCCGTGCCCGCCGGCGCACCTGTTCCGATGATCTTGACCGGCACTTATACGCTGGCTCTGTTCACTACCGATCAAGCCGCGCTCAATGCGGCATTCACCGCCATCGAGACAACTCAGACGAACGTGGAGACGGCGATTCGGCAGCGGGACGTGCTGTTCAATGCGCTGTATGAGCGGATGAAGGAGTATCGTCGGGTGGCTCAGGGGCGATTCGCTTCGACCGAGGCGCTTTACCAGTCCATCCCCGCCCTTACCCCCGCTCCCGGCCACACGCCCGCCCCCGTTAACGTGTCGGCGGTTTGGAGCGCGCCGCTTATCAAGGCGGTCGTTACCTACACAGAGTCGACCGATCCGGACCTGCAGGAATACGAGCTGCGCGGCTCATTCGGCGGGACGAAGTATTCGGAGAGCTCGGCGGTGGTGCTTGGGAATCACGCGGCAGGGGTTCTCACGCCGTTCCAGACGGATGACGGGCTGGTTGCGAGCGGGTCGAAGGTGTTCTACAAGGTCTTCGTGATCTTGACGACGGGCAACGAGAAGGGCTCGGCGACGGTAAGCGTGACGCGGCCGTAGGGGTCAGGCGGGAGGGACCCTCATCCCTCCGTCGCCCAGAGCGCTAGATGACCTTGAGCGCCTTCTCTACGGCCGCGCGGCCCGATTCGTAGGCTCCGATTAGCGCTCCTGCGTTGAACTCCGAAACGGCCTCTCCGGCGAAGAAGACGCGGTCGTGGAGCGGCTTCATGAGGGTGAGCCTTCCATTTGCCTTTCCGGGAAGGGCCACGGAGGCGACGCCTCGGATGAACTCCTGCATCTTCCATGGGACGACGGCGCTTTGGGTAACCGAGGTCCGCGCATCAGTTCCGAAGAGCTCGACGACTTTCTCGATGCCATAGTCGATCAATGCCTGATTGCCCATCACTTCCAGCTCGGCTGCCTTTGCACCGCCGAGCAGGATGGAGCATTGATTGGCCCCGAAAACGTTGACGATAATCGAGGCGACATCGGCGGAGTCTTCGAGTGGGAGGGCGTAGCTCATGCCCACGCCGCCGAAGACATCTTTGTCGAAGGCTAACCCGATTTTCGCGAAGGATCCCATCGTGAGCCCTGCGTAGGCATCGGTGTATTCCGCGGGCAACGAGGGTGTAAATGTGATGAGGCCATCGTTGATGACCATGGCGGAGCAGGTGATGATCACGGTCTTTGCGGTGATCTTGCCGGAGGTCGTCTGAACCTCGACTCCACCGGGGCCATCCCATTTGATGCTCGTTGCGGCTGTGGCGTATTGGATTGGCAGACCAGTGGCGAAGGACTGGACGAAGTTGCCCATTCCGCCCGGAACCAGGTAGCTCTCGGTGCTGGGGAGGCCGAAAGGAACGGTGTCGTTGATGTCGTATTTGTAGATGTCCTCGCAAGAGATCTTGTCGAGCGCGACCCCTCTCTCAGACGCGATTGCGCCGGAAATCAGGTTGAACCATTGCTGTCCTGCGAGGGGCTGAATGGCTTCGGCGATGCTGATGTCGGCTGCACCTAGGCTTGCCTTCAAACCTGCGCTTTCGAAAAGCGTGCCCGCCCCGACTAATAGCTCTGCTGCGGGCAGGAAATCCTCGTCTGGGAGTCGCATCGTGCCGTCGTAGACGTAGCGGGGGAGGACATCGAGCACCGTTTGGACGCCCTGCCGGTTGGCAATATCGAACAGCGGATTCAGAGTTTTGCCCGGACCGTCGGGGATGACGTGAACAAACCATTGCGCGCCATGATCGAACGGCACTGGGAAGCTGTTGTCGGTGAGCGCCCTTCCGCCAGCGTAGGTCTGGGCATCGATGATCGCGAACTTGCGGCCGGTCGCCTTTAGAGCTTGGCCGGCAGCGAGCCCGGACATGCCGGCACCGATGATGAGTACGTCGAGGTCGCCTCCGGGGATGGGAACTGACTCATCGCCGGAGCCGGCGCAGCCAACCAGCACTGCCGCTCCGGACACGGCCGCGGCTCCTAGAAATTGGCGACGTGAAAGTGTGAATGACGAATTCGATTGTCGGTAACGCATGCTCTCCCGGCGGCTTTGCAAGCCGCGTAGGGACAAAGGCTATCAAATTGCTGGGAAAGATGCAAGAGGCTTTGGGGGATGATTGGGGTGAGGGGATGACAGGGGTGAATGGGTCGCGGAGGATCGAGGCTCTTTGGTCATTTGTTTTCAGCCAGCGGGAGTTGGTTGCCCAGGTACGCACCATCCTGGGGCTACGGGTTTTGGTGATCTCCGCGAGGTGCTTGTCGTCGAGAGTTCTCAGCCGGAACCCCCACCTAACCTCCCCCTCTCCCGATTCTCGGGACAAGGGGTGGAACCGGATGGACGCAGGCACGAGCCATCCTGCGGCTACATTTCGTGTGACATTGCTTGCGGTATGGAGCCTTCGTAGGCTAGTTTCAGCTCCGTTGTCGACCACTCCAGTCGGTCTTCGCCGACTTGGATTGTGAGGCCTTGGTTGTTGCCTGCGGATCCCATGGACATGAAGCCTAGGCCGTGCTGCTTGGCTAAGTCCTCTAGCGCTTCTGGTTGGCTGCTGGAGACGATGACTCTTCCTGGGCCCTCTCCGAAGATTACGGCGTCCGTTCGTTTGCCAATGGGACATGGGGGGATTTGGATGGATACTCCTCCGCATTCCAAGGCAATTTCGGCGGCGGCTACGGCCATTCCGCCGTCGCTCATGTCGTGGGCGGATTGGATGAGGCCCTGCTCGGCGGCTTGGGCGAGGAGTTCGCAGAGGGCTTTTTCTTGGGCTACATCGGGGGCTTCGGGGTAGCCGTCTTCTCTGCCGTGGACGGCTGAGAGGTAGGAGCTGGCGCCCAGGCCGTGGTGGTCGTCGGTGAAGCCGGGGGTGAAGAGGAGGTAGAGGTCGGCGGGGTCGGTGGGGGCGAGGCCGATTCTTTTGTTGGCGTCTTCGAGGACTCCGAGCATGCCGATGAGCGGGGTTGGGAGGACTTCACCGAGCTCGCTCTGGTTGTAGAAGCTGACGTTGCCGCTGATGACGGGCGTGCCCATGGCTTCGGCGGCGTCGGCGATGCCTTTGACGGCCTGCTCGAACTGCCAATAGACGTGCGGCTCTTGCGGGTTGCCGAAGTTTAGGCCGTCGGTGACCGCTACGGGCCTTGCTCCGGTGCAGGCTACGTTTCTTGCGGCTTCGACGACGGCGAGGGTGCCGCCTCGATAGGGGTGGAGGTAGGTGTAGAGGCCGTTGCCATCGATCTTCACTGCGAGTCCCTTCTTGGTTCCTCGGGGAGCGAGGACGGCGGCGTCTCCGGCTCCCGCGACGAGGGTGGTTTGGGTTTGGACTTGCTGGTCGTATTGCTCGTAGACCCAGCGCTTGCTGGCGATGTTGGGGTCTGCGAGGAGGGTTAGGAGCGCCTGGTGGAGGTCTTTGTCTTCGAGGTCTGTTGGATCGAAGTTGGCGGCTTCTTTGAAGTACGCGGGCTCTTCGATCTTGCTGCTGTAGACGGGGCAATGGTCGGTTAGGAGCTTGGGATCGAGCTGGGCTTCAATCTGGCCGTGTCGCTTCACGGTGACTATTCCGTTGTCGGTGACGTGGCCGATGACGACCGCCTTGAGACCCCACTTGTGGAAGACATCGAGCACTTCCTGCTCCCTTCCCTTCTCGGCGACGGCGAGCATTCGCTCCTGGCTCTCGCTGAGCATAAGCTCGTAGCCGGACATGTCCTGCTCACGCATGGGAACGAGGTCGAGGTCGACGTCCATTCCGACGTCGCCCTTGCTGGACATTTCGATGGTGGAGCAGGTGATGCCGGCGGCGCCCATGTCCTGGATGGCAACGATAGCTCCGGTCTGGAGGGCTTCAAGGGTGGCTTCGATGAGGAGCTTTTCGGCGAAAGGGTCGCCGATCTGGACATTCGGGCGCTTGGATTCGCTTTCCTCATCGAGAACGTCGCTGGCGAAGGTGGCTCCATGAATGCCGTCTCGTCCGGTGGCGGAGCCTAGGTAGATGACGGGGTTACCGGTGCCGGTGGCGCCGGCGGTGGTGACTTCGTCGAGGCGGAGCATGCCGACGCACATGGCGTTGACGAGGGGGTTGCCGCTGTAGCGTTCGTGGAAGCCGACTTCTCCGCCGACGGTCGGAACTCCGACGCAGTTGCCGTAGCCGCCGATGCCGTCGACGACGTGTTCGAAGAGATAGCGGTTTTGGGTTAAGGTCCGAGGGTCGAGGTTCGAGGTCCGAGGGTGGATGGGGCCGAATCTTAGGGAGTTGAGGCAGGCGATTGGCCTTGCGCCCATTGTGAGGATGTCCCTTATGATTCCCCCGACTCCGGTTGCTGCGCCTTGATAGGGTTCGACGGCACTCGGGTGGTTGTGGGATTCGACCTTCATGGTCACTCCCAATCCGTCACCAATATCGACGATGCCGGCGTTCTCGAGGCCTTCGCCTTCCATGGCCTCTTTGTATTTCTTAAAGTAGGCGAGGACGGGCCTTGAGTATTTGTAGCCGCAGTGCTCGCTCCACATGACGGCGAACATCCCGAGCTCGGTGTAGGAGGGCTCGCGGCCTAGGAGTTCGAGGATGAGCGCGTATTCGGAGGGGCTCACGCCCATGGATGTGTAGACTTCCGGCGTGATGAGGGCCATCTGGCAAATTATAGCTTTTCGGGCTGCCGATTCGGGGGTGCGATGAAGCGCGGCGAGATGGTCCTGCTAGCGATCGGAGTTCTGGTCATCGGGCTCTTTCTCTGGCTCGGAAACCGTTCCTCGCGATTGAATCTAACCGGCCAGTGGGTCGGGTTCAGAAAGATGGATGCCAAGGAAGGGGCCGATCCTTCTATCGTCAAGACCTTGACCAAGGTCGAGTTGCGGATTCTGCCGAATCGACGATTCTCTCTTTTCGAGAGAGGGCTGCCGAAGCGGGGACGCGTGGATTACTCGGAAGACCGGGCGACTTTGGAGATTACGGAGCTTGCAGGCAAGGGGATGGAGACGCAGCCCGAGCATGTGCGCGACGAGTACGGGCCGATCGAGGTTATCCCTCAGAAGGACGGCTCGTTGCTCTATCGCGATCCAAAACTTATGGAGCCGCCGGTTTTTTTACGTCGCTCCAAAGTGTGATGCTGCCAGGTTCAAAATTGCGTAGAAATGGATAGTTCTGTGCAGGCACTGTGGTTCATTGCCAAATGTCAAGCAAAAGCAACCTCTTGACGGGTTAGATCAGGAACCGGTTACCCGTCTAACACGTAGAACGCCCGGAATAGTTGCGCGCGCGCTTGAACAACATGGCCATGGACCCAGGATCGCAAGGTGAACAAAACGTGGTGCGATCCGTCAGCGCTCAGCATATTTCGGACGATATGAGCATTAACCTCCCCTTTAGAGAAGCCTTTGAGATTGTGGATCCGCTGCAGCCGACGCAGAACGGGTTCGAGTTCGTCGATCTCACGGATCGAAAGCTCGACCACGATGCAATGATCCTAGCTCCGGGGCAGTTTGCTCTGGACAAGCAAGTTCTGCCAATCGGCTTCGAAGGTGAGACGCTGGTTGTTGCGATGGGCGAGCCCCAGAGCCTCCAGTCCGTCGACGATCTCGCGATCCTGATCGGGTGCCCAACCAAGGCCGTACTCGCGGATCAGGCGCTTATCAAAGAGCGGATCCAGGAGTTCTTCCTCGAACGCATTCTTCAGGGGTTGGCAGGCGATGATTCCGGCACGACGGAGATCGACGACAGCACCGACCTGCAAGACCTCACTCGCATGGCTTCCGAAAGTGCGGTGGTTGGCATGGTCAACGGCATCTTTGCTCAGGCTGCTCGAGACGCGGCTTCCGACATCCACATCGAGCCCTATGAGCGCGAGGTTAAGGTCCGCTACCGTGTAGACGGCATGCTCAGCGACATGATGCGGCCGCCGAAGCGGATGCACGCGGCGATCATTTCCCGTATCAAGATTCTCGGCGAGATGAATATCGCGGAGCGTCGGCTTCCTCAAGACGGCCGTATTCGAATTACCATCGCGGGCCGTCAGATCGACGTTCGTGTTTCGATCGTCCCGACGGTTTATGGCGAGCGCGCCGTTATGCGTTTGCTTGACAAGGGCACGGCTTTGCTTGGCTTGCCCGAGCTCGGAATGTCGCCGGACACGCTTGAGAAGTTCCGCAAGATCATCTCGCTGCCTCACGGCATCATCCTCGCGACGGGTCCTACCGGTTCCGGTAAATCGACAACGCTTTACGCTTCCCTCCAGGAAATCTGGTCACCGACGACAAACATCCTGACCATCGAAGATCCGGTCGAGTATCAGGTGCCGGGGATTAGCCAGGTACAAGTTCGGCCGAACATCGGTTTGACCTTCGCTCACGGTCTGCGCTCCTTCTTGCGCCAAGACCCAGACGTGATCATGGTGGGTGAAATCCGCGACCATGAGACGGCGGAGATTGCGATTCACGCTTCCCTTACGGGTCACTTGGTGTTCTCGACGCTTCACACGAACGATGCGGCTGGCGCAGTGACTCGATTGCTCGATATGGGCGTGGAGCCGTTCCTTGTTGCTTCATCCGTGGTCGGCGTCATCGCTCAGCGACTGCTGCGACGGGTTTGCAGCAACTGTTCGGAACCGACCACTTTCAAGCCAGAAGCTCTGAAGGCGATCGGCTTGCACGAGTCGGACATGGCGAAGGCGAACTTCCGTCGTGGACGTGGTTGCGACAAGTGCCAGAACACGGGCTATAAGGGTCGGCAAGGTCTTTATGAGCTGCTGATCGTGGATGAGCCGGTGCGGCGCATGACGGTCGAGCGCGCGTCATCGGGCGATATCAAGAATTACGCGGTGCAGGCTCAAGGCATGCGCACGCTGCTTTACGAAGGCCGGCAAGCCGTCCTCGCTGGTAAGACTACACCGGACGAAGTCCTGCGCGTCTCCCAACGGGAGGACTTCTAGTAGGCTCTGGGCTAGTGGCTCTCGGCTCTAGGATGCTTCTCTAATGACTACCTACGCATACGTGGCCCTCGAACCCTCGGGGAAGAAGAAGTCGGGCTATCTCGATGCGGCGAGCAAAGAGGCCGCTATGGCGGCCATTACGGCCGAAGGCCGGTATGTGCTCGAAATCAAGGAGCAGACCACCCAAGCTTCAGCGAAGGAGCAGGGCGAGGGGAAGCGGCGCGGAGCGGTTTCCAAGTCGGACATTGCGCTTTTTACACGACGTATGGCCGACATGGCCGATGCAGGGCTGCCGCTGGACCGCGTGCTTCGGGTCGTGGCGGAGCAATCGGAAAGCGGAGTTTTGACCGAAGTGGCGGAAGCTGCGCTCAAGGAAGTTCAGGGCGGCAAATCGGTGTCCGATGCGCTTTCGGCCTATCCGAAGCTGTTCCCGCAGATTTATACGCAGACGCTGAAGTCGGGTGAGGCGTCGGGACAGTTTCCGCAGGTCGCTACCCGCTTGGCGGAGTTTCAGGAGAAGGACGTGCAGCGCCGGAGCCAGATCGTATCGGCTCTCGTTTATCCGGTCATTCTCGCTTTTACCGCCGTCTTCGTGATCGTCTTCCTGCTCACGTTCGTGGTCCCTCGACTTTCAAGCGTATTCGCTTCTCTTGGAGACGAGTTGCCGGCTTCGACAAAGCTGCTCCTTCTCGTAACAAGCTTCCTGACCACGAATTACCTGCTGATCATCGGCGGGATCGTTGCCATCATCTTCGCCTATAAGGCGTGGGTGAGCACGGAGTCGGGAGCCCTTTTGAGGGACACCTGGCTGTTGCGGGCACCTGTTCTGGGCCCTGTTATCAGGAAGGCGACGGTCTCTCGATTTTCTCGAGTGTTAGGGACCCTGCTGTTTGGCGGCGTACCGATTCTCCAAGCGATCGATATGGCTGGACTCGCGACAGGCAACCGGCTATTTATGCAGAGCGCTCGCAAGGTGGAAGACGAGGTTCGAGAGGGGCGAAACATCCATGAGGCGATGCGCGACACGGGAGCATTCCCACCCGTCCTCACTCACATGGTGGCGATCGGTGAGGAAACCGGCGATTTGCCGAAGATGTTGAATCGCGTATCGGACAGCATGGACTTCGAGGTCGACAACGGGATGCGCCGGCTGACTTCGCTCGCTGAGCCGATCATTGTGCTCGTGATGGGCACATTCGTGGGTTTTGTCGTTTTGTCCGTGATGCTGCCGATCGTGCAGGCTCAGGAGACTATCAAGTAAGCGACTGATTTATTGAGGGAGTAGGAAAAAGAAACATGAGGAACAAACTGAGACTAGGCCGAGGCTTTACGTTGATCGAGCTGATGGTCGTTATTCTGATCCTGGCCATTCTCGCGGCACTGATCGTGCCCCGCGTCATGGGCCGGTCTGACCAGGCGAAAGTGGCGGCTGCGAAGTCGGACATCTCGAACCTGCGCGGGTTCGTGCAGATGTACAAGTTGGACACGGGCAAGTATCCGACGTCGGAAGAAGGATTGGACGCCCTGGTGACTCAGCCGAGCGACGTCAGCGGCTGGAAGGGTCCTTACCCAGACAAGGGAATTATCCCGCTCGATCCCTGGAAGAATCCGTACGTTTACGAGTATCCAGGGCGCGATGGGGATGCGAACTCGTTCACCATCATGAGCTACGGAGCCGATGGAGTTGCTGGCGGAACCGAGGCTGATTACACGGCAGATATTGGAGACGGTGAGACCGAGACTTCCGAGTAAGAGCCGGGGCTTCACACTCATCGAGATGATGGTGGTGGTGGTCGTGCTGTCGGTCGTCGCCTCTATGATCGTCCCGAATTTGGTTCGGGCGCAAGAGGGGCAACGGAAGCGCGACTTCGAGGCGAGTGTTTTCCGCCTCGCATCGTACGCTCGGGAGCGGGCTATCCAAGAACATAAGACGATTTCTCTGTCGATGTCCAGTCGGAGCTTTGTTGTGAACGACGAGACGGACCGAGAAGACGACACCGAGCTGCGCTCATTGGAGATGCCCGAAGGAGTCGATACAGGCGCTTTCGCCGCGGAAGGGGAGGATTCAACCTCGAGCGATTGGCGGCTTCGATTTTATGCGGACGGGACCTCGGATGGTGGCGGTGTGGAGCTGAACAACGACGGGCGCATTCGAAGCTTGGAAGTCAAGCCGAATGGCTCGATGAAACTGGTTGAGGGCAGCTTGGAAGAGAGCGGCACCGAGAAGTGGATGGCAGGAGAAATTGAGAAGCGCGGCTAAAGGATTTACGCTCGTCGAGGTGATGGCCTCGGTGGTGCTTCTTGGCGTCGGGATCATGTCCGTCGTGTCCGCCTATTCGGCCATTGC
>JBGGMI010000079.1:0-13181 GCA_041288075.1 Fimbriimonas sp. | reverse complement strand
TTACCGGTTCGTGATGCCAGAGACGACTGTCCTGGCATCTATTTGTTTGCTCGACACCGTTCTGACTGTAGGGCTGATCGGCGTTGGAGCTGCGTACGAGGCGAACCCCGTCTTTCGCGCGGCCCTAGCTTATGGCATCGGTGGATTTGTGCTCGTAAAGCTCGCTACCTTCATGGTGCCCCTCCTGATCCTCGAGATTATCCGCGATCTGTGCCCGCGTTTCATCCAAGCATCGCTAAGGGTGGGGATCATCGGCTATCTGGCAGTCTACTTCTTCGGCAGCCTGCTCGTCAACGGGAAGCTGCCATTCTACACGCCATCAGGGAGCCCAACAAAGGCGGCCTGCTCAAGCTGCAACAGGCCTGGACTATCTTTCTGATAATAATTATTATGAAATCCGACCATCGTCTAACTGTGCTGCGCGGCAAACGATGATGTTGGCACCATAATGGGCTCCTTCTATGAGAACCAACGCGGAAAAGGCGGAATATCGCCGCAGACTTCCCCTTCGGGCAATCAAGCTGGCGCTTCAGGATCTAGAGGAGTTTGAAGAAACACCTCAAGTCGCCACAGCAATGGGGACCCTGCGGCAACTGGCAACCGAGCTAGAAGCCGAGTTAGATCGCACCTCGGTGATTGGAGCGGGCAGACCTGAGAACTGAGAACCTCAGGGGCCGCCTCGAAGAGGAAGCCCCTGATCTGAAGAGCCCTAGAGCCCTGGCCTCACCGTGATTGGAATCCACTTGCTGGTTCCTGCACGACTGGCGGTGATGGTCACCGTCCGCTCCTCGCTCACCGCGCTATGAGTCACCTGCAGCTTGAGCGTGTTCGTCCCGCCGGGCACCGTCACCGTTGCCGGAACGGAGATGGACGGATCATCGCTGGTGAGGGACACTTGTAGGCCACTCGCCGGCGCATTCCCGTTCAGCTTGATCGTCAAGATCAGCTTCGTCACCGAGCCACCGACAATCGACGTTGGGTTCGCAACCAGATTCGCCACGACCGGCGTTGCTACGACCACATCTGCCGTCACCGACACCCTCAACTTCGCTTCGATCGTCGAGGTCGTATCGACGTCCACGGCATTCGGCGCCATGAAGGTGAACGTGCCCTTCGTCTGACACTGTGGGATCGTCAGCTCGCGCGTGCTGAGCGTAATGAGCGGGAACGTCGTCCAGTAGTAGGCCTTCAGGCGAACGAGGCTGCCGCCTGCCGGCGCGTGCACGTCCAGAGTGACAGTGCCCGTGCCAACCGTGCTGGATCCGCCGGTCAATCTCGTCAGCGACAGCTTAACGGAGCTAACCTTGGGCGGCACAAAGGTGATCGAAGCGCTCTTCGATCCTCCCGCCGTCGACCCGGTAAACGTCACCAACACATTCGAGCTCACGCCGATGCTCGTGATGAATGCCTTGGCCGAACTCGCTCCGGCAGCTACCGTTACCGTGCCCGGAATGCTCGCGACCGAGGGATTGCTGGACACCAGCGTAAGCGTCACGCCGCCAGTCGGCGCTGGGCTCGCGATGGAGAACGTGACAAACACGTTTGAGCGTCCACCGGCCACCGTCGTCACATTTGCCGTTGCTCCGCTCACAGGAGGAGGATTGATCGTGAGGGAAGCGCTCATAGTCGTTCCCTGCCATGTGCTCGAAAGGCTCACAGGAGTTGCCGATCCGACGACGGCCGTGCTCACGGTAGCCGTGCCAGTGCTCTGCCCCTCTGCAAAAGAGACCGTTGCCGGCACCGTTGCATTGCTAGAATCGGAACTCAGCGGAAGAGTCATCCCACCGGCCGGAGCGTTCTGATCAATCGTGACCGTTAGGGTGCTAGAGGATCCTCCAGCGACCGTACCCGGGTCAACGCTAACCCCCGTCAAGTGTGGCGCAGCGACATTAACACTTCCCTCTTTGCTCACGCCCATTCGGGTGGCGGTGATGGTCGCAGTGACCGGGCTGGACACAACGCCTGTGGTGAGATCGAACGTTCCGCTGCTTTCTCCAGCCGCGATCGTCAACGTCGCGGGAACCGTGACGGCCGCTGTGTTCGATGAAAGAGTCACTGTAGTGCCACCAGGAGCTGCGGGCATATCAAGTGTTACGGTTCCAGAAACCGTTGCACCAGAATCCATGTTCGCAGGCACCGTCACCAACGAAGGAACCGGCTGCTTCACTGTGAGTGCGTCCGCCAAACTCACCGACTGTCCGTCCGGATTCGTCACTTGCAGAGTGCGCCCTCCCGAGGCCGCGCTTGCGTCGATCGTCACCGTCATCGTGAACTGGGTCGGATTCACGAAGCTGATGTTCGACACCGCGACGCCAGAACCGCTAAACGAGGCCCCCAGCCGATTCGGGAACGCGCTTCCGCCGTCGAAGAAGCCGGAATTGTTCGTCGAAGTCCCGTTCACCGTCACTGAGAAGCTTTCTCCCGCATCTCGCGCGGTCTCAGAAAGCGAAGTGATCGCGGCGGGAGGCGAGGCCAGCAGCTTCGTGACATAAACCCCATAATCCGTCGCCGTCTTCCCCATCATCTGGAAAGTCCAGAGCGTCATCCCGTCTGCCGGGTCGACAACCGTTTTGGAATAGTCTCCCCAACGCTGAGTCGTCAGACCGGTCGCGTCGTTGTACGCGTCAGTGCTCAAGCGCAACTGCGCGGGCGACTGCATCGTCCCCCCTGTTTCGCTGCTGAATCGCTGGGCGAAGTTGATCGCGGTGTACTGATTCGCGCCTGCGCTGTTGAACCCAACAGCCGAATGGCCCTGGTAGTTCATCGCGAGACTTCCCATAAAGTAGAAAAGTGGATTGCTAGCCGCGTTGTCGAACACGGTTCCCTGCTGGCTCAGCGTCGGCGTGCCACTCAGATTTGTGAACGCATACCAGCGCACTGCGTCACGGTCGCCGGTGCTGCCGCCCACTCCCGCCACTGAGCTTCGAGTCGTCTGCGATGCCCAAATCGAGAACTCACCCGTCAAAGCATTCTTACAAACCCGAGCTTGAAGCAGGCGATGGTCGAGCGCATCGATCTTTCTTGTCGAACCCTTGTGAGTGACGGTGAGCGGTCCATACGTTGCAAGCGTCGTGTACTGAATGTGCGAAGCAAGCGTAGGCGTAGCGCCCGAATAGGTGATCTTTCTGAAATTCAAACGGCTGTAGAAGCCCTGATCGGAACCCACCACATAGGAAACAGTCGCGGTTGGGTCGTCGTTGTCGCATGGCTGAGGGGTGTACATCCCGGTGTTGCTGACTCTAAGCCCGCCCAGGCTATAGATGGTTCCTCCACTGATCACCGAGCTCGTCGGCATTTGCCAAAGCGTCGAGTCGCTGAATGCGCCCGCGACCGTGAACATGTTGAAACCGATCACCATGCCTTTGGCGTCGATGCCAAGCGTCGGATAATCAGCAAACTGGGTGGCTGAGGGCACGAAGTAGCTGAACGTCCAAACGGTGCTCGCCGTGATCGTTGGCCCGTCCGTAACGGCGATCATGCAGCGGTTCGCTTTGTCTCCGGCAGCGCCGGTGATGTCGATCATGACCACGTACCAGCGGTTCGTAATCGGGTCGAAGCGAACTCGCGGATCGGACGTGTAAGGTGCCGTAGCTCGCCGCGTCGAGGAGAAGAAGCTGTCGATGTTGCTGCTCAGCGCCCCAACATTGCCGCTCTTATCGAAGACCCGAATGATGCCGTTCACGGCGACCAAAACCTGGGTAGGGCTGACGTCGCCGCAGGTGTCCGGCGGCCAAGCCTGTATTTCCGAGAAATTGGCAGCCTCCCAACTGTTTGAAACTGAGAAGTAAGGCTTGATCAATCCGACCGCCGAGAGCGGATTCACGGCCGTATCTGCCTTGAGCGGCCAGCGATCGGAAAGGATCCCATGAGGATCTTCATGGAGCATATCCGGCTCGAACGCCTCCCGCTCGATCTTATAGTAGGGACGCAGCGGCTTCGCCCCGGCGTTTGGCCGCTGCATGATCTGCCTGACCGTCGACTTCCCCGCTATCGTCACGGAGCCCAACCTCGTTTGCGCCTGGGCTATCAAGGTGAGAAAAACAAACGAGAGAAGCAAAGAGAAGCGTACGAGCTTAAGCATGTAGTTCAGGAGTGGCAAGTGCAAGGCATCTCAGCCACCCTGATCTTACGCCACTTTCGCGGATATTCATAGCTGGTATTTGATGGCGAAGCAGCCCTAAACGATCAGGAAACGACATTGTTCACTCCGCAATCAAATTTTGGCAATTCGTCCGCGAGAGCAAAACCGGGCGTCTTCCCGCACGTTCGACTCTCACAGCACACCGCTCACAAAGCCGGCGAGTTGTACGTAAAGGAGAGATAGATGAACAAAACCTTACTCGCGATTGCCACCGTAGCAGCCGCATTTTCGATCTCGGCCACCGGCCTCGCCGACCACGACAAGGACAAGAAGGACAAGCGCAATGGCCACGACAATGGCCTGCACAAGGGCTGGTACAAGAACGGAAAGATCTCCTCCAGCCAGAACCGAGGATATAACGACCGTTGGGACGGCCGGCGTGACGACGATCGAAGAGACGACCGATGGGACAGCCGCAACGACAGCCGGTACGACAACCGAAACGACAGCTGGCGGCAGACGAACACCAACACAAACCGTTGGGACAGCAACGACAGCCGATACGGAAACACCACGTATCAACAGCAGGCTGACCGCAGACAGCAGACCAAGAACGAGTGGCGCAACATCGCCTACGGCGCTGGAGCCGTCGCCCTTCTGGGAGTTCTGCAGAAGGATAATCGACTCGTGTTCGGTGGAGCTGCCGGAGCCCTCTACTCGCTGTGGCGCTACGAGCAAGATCGAAAGAGCCAGAACTCGATGAACCGAGCCGTTGCATCATACTTCGGCAACGACTACTTCATTCGCGACGGAGTCCGCTACGAGCGCCGCCTCGTGAACCAGGACGGCCAGCGCTACTATCAGTTCGTAAGAGCCCGATAAGTCGCAAAGAAACCCTCCTTCCCTCGCGGGAAGGAGGGTTTTCGTGTGTTAGGCCGTAAACTAGAGACATGGTTCATCATCGACACACCGCCTGGAGACGGTCAACTGCTTGTTAGCGCCGGCATTCTCCTCTTCCGCCGCAGACCTACTGGCGTCCAAGTCCTTCTAGCCCATCCCGGTGGCCCCTTTTGGAGCAACCGTGACGCTGGGGCGTGGACACTGCCCAAGGGCGCAATCGAGCCCGACGAGCAGCCCATAGAGGCCGCAAAAAGAGAGTTCGCCGAAGAGATCGGCATGCAACCCGAGGGTCCCTACTTCCCTCTCGGGACCGTCACCCAACGCGCGGGCAAAGTTGTTCATGCCTGGGCCTGTGAAGGCGACTTCGATCCATGCGATCTGAACTCGAACCATATGAAAGTCGTGTGGCCCCCGAACTCGGGCAAATGGCTTACGGTTCCAGAAGTCGACGAGTGCCGATGGTTCGACCTCGAGACGGCCGCCATCAAGATCAATTCAGCTCAGGCCGAGTTTCTACTGAGGCTTCGTCAGTTGCTCCACGCACAAAAGAGCAACGCAAAATGCCGAAACCCGTAGAATAGCCTCGGTGGTAACTGCGACTAACCTGCGAAAAACCTACGGCCCGATCACGGCTGTCGAGGACGTCAGTTTCGAAATCAAGAAGGGTGAGCTCTTCGGACTGCTTGGCCCGAACGGAGCCGGCAAGAGCACGACCATTGGGATGCTCGTTGGTGCGGTTAACCCCGATAGCGGCGCGGTGGACCTCAAGAACCAGGGTCCGCCCACGCTGCCCAAGAACCGACAACTGGTGGGCCTGGCACCACAAAGTCTGGCACTTTATGATGAGCTCACGGCAAAGGAGAACCTCCAGTTCTACGGCGCAATCTATGGTCTCTCGGCAGAGAGGCTCAAAGACCGCGTCGAGTGGTGCCTGACGTTCGCCGGCCTCAACGACCGCGCAAACCACCTGGTCAAAACCTTCTCCGGAGGCATGAAGCGACGCGTGAATATGGCCGCGGCGCTCATTCATGAACCAGAGCTCGTCCTCTTCGACGAGCCAACGGTAGGCGTCGATCCACAGTCCCGCAATTACATCTTCGACAGCATCCAGGCTCTCAAAGAAGGCGGCACGACAATCCTCTACACGACTCACTATATGGAGGAGGCTCAACGTCTCTGCGATCGAGTGGCGATCATGGACAAGGGCAAGATACTGGCCCTGGACACGGTCGATGGTCTGCTTCAGAAGTACGGCGGCACCTCGGTGCTCACCGCCGAGCTCATGGACCCAGAGATGGTGGCACCGGTCGGAGCGACGATCGATGGCTCGCACCTGCGGATGGAGACCAGGGAACCGCTGAAGGACCTCGCCTCCCTCTCCGATTCCGGGGCCAAGTTCAAGACTCTCCGCATCGACCGCCCAGACTTGGAATCGGTCTTTCTCAGCCTGACCGGAAGGAGCCTGCGAGACTAATGAACGCACTCTGGACAATCGCCGGCAAAGACCTCAAGATTCTGTTTCGAGACAAGGCGGGACTGTTCTGGGTTTTCGGCTTCCCCCTCATGATCGCCGTCCTGTTCGGCACCATCTTCGCTGGCGGAGAGGATGGCGCGTCGAAGATGAAGGTGTCCGTGCAGGACCTGGACAACACAGACGCCTCGAGAGCTTTTCTAAAGAAGCTGTCGGAAAGCACTGCTGTAGAAATCAAGCCGAAAGTCGTAGATGCGCAGGGAGCGGTGAGGAAGGGAGACTTGGTCGCAGCCGTAACCATTCCTAAAGGCTTCGGTGAAGTTTCGATGTTTTCGGGCCAACAGCCAGAGATCGAGGTGATGATCGATCCCTCGCGGAGAGCCGAGTCCGGCTTCCTCAAGGGAATCTTGGCCGAGGCGAGTTTCGCTCCCATGCAGCAATCCTTCAGCAACCCGGAGATCGCCAAAGTAGAGCTGACAAAGTCCCAGCGGCAGGTTCAAGCGGATGCTTCCATGCCCGAAGATCAGAAGAAATCGTTGCTGCAATTTCTCGGAGCCGCTGACGAGTATTTCGGCAAGTCGCAACCAGCGACTGCCGGCGAGAGCGCTGCGTTCTCCGGCCCCAAGATCAAAGAAGTGCCCGTCAATCGGGATCAAATTGGCCCACGCAACTCCTACGACATCACCTTTCCCCAGGGAATCATCTGGGGTCTCGTCGGCGTTGCGACGGCGTTCTGCATCTCGATGGTGAAGGAGCGGGTTGGCGGAACCTACATGCGCCTGAAGGTCTCGCCCCTCTCGAGCTCTCAATTACTCCTGGGCAAGTCGCTTGCGTGCTTCATCGCTTCCGTCGCAGTAATGGTGGTGATCCTGCTCTTCGGAATCGCCGTGTTTCGAATTCGCGTCGATAGCGTGCCAATGCTGGCCCTCTCGATCTTCTCATCCTCGGTCGGCATCGTCGGCGTGATGATGCTTCTCAGCGTGATCGGAAAGACGGAGGAAGCGGTCTCCGGTGCCGGGCGCGCTGCGCTGCTGATCATGTCCATGCTCGGCGGAGGCATGATTCCGGTGATGATGATGCCCTCCTGGATGCAGTCAATCAGCAACTTCAGCCCGATCAAATGGGTGGGTTTGTCCTTGGAAGGCGCGATTTGGCGTGGCTTTACCTTCGCCGAGATGATGCTGCCATGCGGAATCTTGCTAGCGATCGGTGTGGGCGCCTTCGCAGTGGGATCCTTGGTCTTAGCGAAGACCAAGGACTAGAAGGTCGCACATGCATCGGTGCACGTGCGACCGAGTTGCTTACTGAGAAACGCCGCTGGAGATCAGCCGCTCGATGAGTCGGACTCGGCTCCAGTCGCCAACGATGACATCGCCGGCGTTTGTGACAGCGATGGCATGCATCGTGCGGAACTTGGCCACGTTGCCCGGCCCGTCGACCGTGCCGATTACACCCGTTCCCGCAACTGTGCGAACTGCCCCGCTTGGGCTGATGCGACGAACCACATGGTTGGCCGTATCAGCGACGTAGACGTAACCCGCACTGTCGACCGCTAGTGCCTGAGGCGCATTGAACAGAGCCGCGGATCCCGTATCGCTGTCGGCAAAGCCATTGGCGCTGCCGCCCGCGAAAGCCGTGACGGTCCCTGCAGGGCTCACTCGCCTTACTTCGCCTCGGCTAACCTCCGTCACGTAAAGCTCACCTGACTTTGCCAAAGCAATTCCTCGGATGAGGTTGAAGCGAGCGGCGGCTCCTGTGCCATTAACGGTTTGGCCAGGAGGCGAGACCGACAGCGGATTGCCCGCTACCAGTGAAACAACCCAGTTAGTTGAAAGAGACCGGTCTGCGCCCGTTGGCTGCAGCCGGCGAATACGGTTTCCAGTGGACTCGCTAACGAGAAGCTCGCCGCCGTTTGTAATAACGATGCCCCACGGGCTGCTGAAGCCGGCCACGTCTCCGCTGCCTTCTGCGTAAGCTGCCGGGCCTGCGGTACCTGCGATCGTGGACACTTGCCAGTTATAGGGCTGATCCAGCCCGCTCGGAGTGAGCGCAGCGATCCGCCTGACGGTGTTATTGGACGAATCTGTTACGTACACTTCCCTGCCCGAAGGGTCGACTGCGATACCACTGACCGAGCTGAAGGAGGCCTGGCTGCCAAGTCCGTCCGCCGAACCAGAATTGCCCGGCACGCCCGCAATCGTCGTCACCATGCCGCTCCGATCGATTCGCCTTACCGCGTGATTGATCGAGTCGGCCACATATAGAATCCCCGCTGCATCATAGGCGAATGCCGACGATTCCCCAAAGGTCGCACTTGACACGGATCCATTGGCATAACCCTGCTTCGTCACTCCAGCAAGGGTCCGGACCATCGCTCTCGAAGAGCCGGGCCCAACTCCAGGTCCGGCATTGAACACCGCATCAGGCGGCGCTGAAGACGTCGTCTCCGCCTCGATGGTCACGACGAACTCGAAGGATCGAACGCCTTCAGGAATGATAAGCGACCAAGGAGTGAGATCGACCTGCGCGTTTGTCGCGATGGTCTGGTTCTCCTGGATAAAGGGCGTGGGGCCTGCATCGGTTGGGACGAAGTCGGACGGATTTGCGAGCCGAACCTTGTCGACGCCCGTGTTGGCTCCGCCAAGGTCGATTGGGAAGTTTCCGCTTAACGGAGTGATCTTCCTAATTCGGTTGTTGCCCGAGTCGGCCACGAGGATGTTGCCTGACAAATCAGACGACATGCAAACCGGCCCCAGGAACCGGGCCAAGTCTCCTGGACCGTCGGCGAAGCCGTAATCTTGAGAACGTCCAGCTAGGTGTGCGGAAGTCCAGTCGAGCGGCGAAACTGGGTTTCCATTTTCGCGCAGAGTTAGCTGGCGGATGAGGCCGGAAGATTCGCTGAGATAGACCGTGCGGTTACCATCGGCGAGCGACGCAGGGGCGTAAATGCCGATGGGCTCGAAGAAGGTCATCGTGTTGCCGTTGCCGTTATCTTGCCCAGAGGCCCCGCTACCGAGATAGGAGATAACTCCATTGATATTGCAGATAGCGAACTTGCGGATAAACGCATTCGCGACCATGAAAAGTCCATTCCCAAGGCTGTACATGCCTCGAGGAGCGTCACTCGTCCAACCCAGCGTGCTCACGATGTACTCGGTGCCGTTATGCACCATGAGCCGCATCTTGCCGGTGGTGCCTTCGGAAACGAGCAGATCCGGGTTTGCACCGCCGGTGCCCAGATCGATCAGTGCATAGGGCAAATTGAATCTTGCCGTCGAGCCAGGGCCGTCGTTGCTTCCGGAACTGCCAGTACCGGCGAGCACCGTCACTGCCCGCGTGTTCACGTCGATCCTCACAATCTTGTGGGTATTGAGAGAGGCGGCATAAATGTAATCTCTGTTGCCGTTCGAATTCCAGATCATGCTGGTGAGTGGCCCAGTGCCGGTTGCAACTGTTGTGACCTGGCCATCCTTAATAAGGCGAACGCTCTGGTTGTAGCCACTGACGTAAACGTCGCCATTGTCGTCGCGAAGGACTGAGTGAGGGCTGCTGAAGGTTGCAGAGGCAACAGGCCCGTCGGCTGACCCGCTGGCGCTCGTGCCGGCGAAGGTGGAGACCATCGTCTGTGTTCGAAGATCGTTGCTGATGCCGTTCTTGAACTCGCCGAACATCACCTTAAAGCCGGAACCCGGGGTCCCAATAGGTTCGCCGGCGTTATTCTTCAGGGTCACCGCCAACTTGCGTCGAGTGAGTTCTCCAGTGTCCACAAGCAAGTTGCTCGACTGGAATTCGGCAGCCGTCCCAGTAAAGATGGCTCTCGATCTGGCACTCCCGTTCAAAGGAGTAACCGACACCCGGCCAGTCTCGACATCGACCGTAAACCGAGCCGTGCCGCTCTTGACCGATTCTGACTCGGGAGGAGTCTCGATATTGGGGCTGTTCCCAGCGCTTCCGCCTCCGCCACAGCCGGCCAAGGAAATCAGAATTGCGGCTGCGAGGCATTGGAAGGCTCTTACTTGCAAGATGAGTGGACGCATGAACGTCCATCATGACAGGTTATATCGCGAAGTTGTTAGCTTTTGCATCTGGTCCGCATTTTAAATTCTGATGCAGTTAGTTGCGATAAGGCTAGCAGTTAGACAACGTAGTGGGAATGTGTCGCACAAAGGTCGCTTGCCAAATCGCTACTACCAGTGATGTTGTAGGTGCACAGAAGACAAATAGATTCTGTGCGCAGAAGATCGTTCCAAAACTCCTCGAGCCGCAACGCCGCGGCGTGGTTCTTGCGAAAGAGGAGACTGACCATCTCGCCATAGGCACGTACCTTTCCGAAGGCTTTGGCATTCTTGATAATCGGGCGAACGGTCGCTTCAAAAAGGTTCTGGTCCGGTATCTCGGCGGCCATGAACTTTGAGAGCGTCTTTGCGGCGTCGGCGCATTGATATTGCGCACTTCCTTTCAGCGCCAAGATATCGAAGCCTTCTGAGGACAAGCGATCATCGATCTCCGTGCAGTGCTCCGGGGTCAGTATGAGAACGACCGCCTCCCCATTCCTAAAGCCAGCCGCTGCGTAGTTCGCAACGACATCCATCGCCCGAACCTCATCGCTGTAAGGAAACACGATGTGTCCGCCGACTGGCGGATCGGCGAGAATGGATGCACCTGTAATCGTCATTGAGTTCCGTGAACAAGGATAGCATCCAAGCTCTCCTGATACTGACGACTCTTGGACGTCCGATGTTTGTATGGCGCACATTTATCGGACACAAGACCCAAGAGGCAATCCTGCGGCTATCCCTTGAAAAGAGATTTTAGGATGAAAAATGCGTTCGCCGGCCGCTCCGCTAATCGGCGGGTGAAGTAGGGATACCAGGAGTCGCCGTAGGGCACATAAACTCGAACGTTGTAACCCTGCGCCGTCAAGCCATCTTGGAGGTCGCGCCGGATGCCGTACAGCATCTGGTATTCGAACCCCTCCTTCGGAATTTTCCTTTCCGCTACATAAGCGTTTAACTCGGTGATGATCTTTTCGTCTTGAGTAGCGAGTGCTGGGTAGTTGCCGGCGTCGAGCAGGCGCTTTGCTTGCTTTACATAAGCGGCGTCTACCTTGGCTTTCTCTTTGTAGGCCACGGTTGGCGGCTCGAGATAGGCACCCTTCACCAGACGAACGCGCGCCTGCCATTTGATGATCGTCTCGACATCCGCTTCGTTTCGAAAGAGATAGCTCTGCAGTACGGTGCCGGTGTTTGGATATTCGGGGAGCACCTTCTCGATCATGTCGAGAGTCCGTTGCGTGTAATCGGACGACTCCATGTCGATCCTCACGAAGTTCCCGAGGCGCTTCGCACACTCGAGAACCTCTCGGTAATTCGCTTCGGCGAACTCGAACCCTTGATCCAACCCGCACTGCGTTAGCTTGATGGAGATGTTCAGCGGCTCAATCGGCGAGGGTTTCTTTGCATTCCAGTCCTGAACAGCCGGCACAAGGGCAATCCGCTCCAGCATCTCGATGTATTTGTGCTTCGCGGCAAGAGCCTCCCCCTCATTCAAGGTGTTCTCACCCAGGTAGTCGAGCGAAACTTTCATCCCCTTGGCCAGTAGCTGTTCCGATGCCTTCAGGGCTTCTTCCAATGTGTCGCCGGCGATGAAGCGGCTGATAAGGGGCTTGAACAGGAAAGACCTCCGAACCAGCTTCTCGACCGGCGGCAGAGCCGAGGTCTTAATAACGAACGCGCGGGCAAGCGACATTGATTGCTAAGAAGTTTACTGGCAAACCGACTTTCAGGGCGCCTTCGCTGGCTGAGCATTCGACTTGGGGATCAATACAAGTTGTGTGACAATACAGGCATGGCAAGGTTTTCGCTCAAGCTCTGGATGTTAGTTGTGGCCGGGTTGCTGCTAGTCATAGGGTGCGGCGGGGGTGGCTCCGGCCCCGGCGGATCTCCTAACAGCGAAACTCGAACCCGCTTGATGAAGACTTTGGGCTTCGCCCAAATTGCCATGCTTCAGGGCGGATTCCAGAGTTTGGGCCAGGCCGGAGCGATCAATGGCACCACAGGCGAGGGCACAACCGGCGGTTCTGGCACGACCGGCGGCGGTATGAGCATGCCAATGATCGGTGCCTTCATTCGCAACTTCGGCGGAGGTCCAAAGCCACTGTTCGCATCTCGATTGGTCCGAGCTCAGGTGGGCGCGACCTTGAGCAGGGATCAGTTTGTCACCGGCCCTCCTAACGAAGGCACCAGCGGATCAACGAGCAGTGGAGGGGGAGGTGTCGAGGATCCTTACTTCTACTACGATGAGTGGCTAGGGCTGTGGGTGGAAAGTCAGTGGACAGACAACTCCTGGACGACGTTGCTGTTCATCGATCAGGAAAAGACTCAACCCGCAGGCAGCTTCCAAAACAGCTACTCCGATTGGCAAACCTATCCCATCACCGGCAGCTCGACCTACGAAATCATAGCAGGACCGTTTGCCGGCGCGCACGGCCGATACGAAATGGTGTTCGACACTGAAACTGTCGGGCACATGGACTACGACAATTTCTGGCCCAGCTACGGCTCAGACGAAGGGTCCAGCAGTTGGAACGAAGAAGGCTGGACCTGGTCCGCCAACCAAACGTGGGAGGACGGGAATTGGTCGAAGTCGTCCGGCACGTATGGCAGTGACGGCACCGGCCATTTCGTGTGGGAGAACTCCGAGGGCTATAAATGGAGCTATTCCTACTTC
>JBGGMI010000078.1:0-5893 GCA_041288075.1 Fimbriimonas sp. | reverse complement strand
TGATGTTGTCGCTGTCACAGCTCAGATCAAATCTTACGTGCTCTGAACGGCCGTGAGCCTTCGCGTTGTTGAGACCCTCTTGGACCATCATGGTGACGGCGCGCCATTGGCCTTCGGTCAAATCGAGTCCTTCGGCGATCTGCACTTCCGCACCGCTCCAACGCTCACGAATAATCTGCTCAATCAGGACGGGGCCACCCTGGGGCTGCTCATCGATGCTCGATATGAATGCTCTCGTCTTGGCTGCGGCTTCGCGGACCGTCGTTTTGATCGCCTTGAGCTCGTCATGTGCGGCCCCACCCTTCACGAGCCGGCTCGCGGTTTCGGCCTGCATATCGACCGCCGCCAGAGTCTGCAGGTGCGTGTCGTGCAGCTCGTCGGCATACCGCTGCCTCTCTTCCCTTGCGGCTGCGGCGACGAGCTCCTCGCCAAGCTCGATGCGCTTGATTGAAGAGATCAGCCTGTCAGCCAGTAGGGAGAGCAAGTGCAATTCCTGATCAGACAAACGCTCCTTTCTGGATATGAGGCAGGCACCGACTGGAAATTCACCATTCGTTATCGGAACCCATCCGGCGGGCACCTCGCCGAGCACAGCCTTCACGCTTTCAGCATTCAGCTCGGTCTGTAGGCGCTGCTCGAAGAGCGCCATCGCGGTTGGGGCCGTATAGACACTCGCCAGTTCCTGCCCGAATCGCGCGAGCGCCGCGAGTGCCTTGGATTGCCGGATGAGATGGCTAGAAATGGACGCTACCAAGCTGGCGACGCCGAAGAGGTAGAGCGTTTGAACGAGGAAAGCGCCAGGATCGATGGGCTGGGGCTGCGGTACGGTGGCGATGAGGAACTGGGCGAAGACGGCGAGACACGCGGTGAGAATCGGAACGGCTCCCGCTGAGCCGAAGCCGGCTGAGACGATGGAGATGGCGAGCCATAGGTTGAATGGACTGTCATAGCCGCCCGTCGCAAAAATGAGCATGCTGGCGGCGAGCACGTCGGTGAGGGGGAGAATTCGTTGGTAGACGCGCAGGGAAACCCACTCCGCCCGGATGGCAGCCCAAGAGATGAGCATGTACGCCAGGAAACCTGCCGCGACCCAGAGAGCAAAGGTTTCTCCTCTTGGCGTTCCATTCACAGGAGCGATCCAGTCGAGGCCAATGACCACGAAATTGACCATCGCAAGGATCAGCTTCAGAACTGCGAAGCGATCTGCAAGCGTCCGCTCATGCAGCAGCTCTGGACGTCGCGTCTGATCGATCACAACCTCTATTGTAGGTTCGTGTCAGTGAGTTGCGTAGCTAGAACCCGAGATTGCGGCGGTGAAAAGCAATTGCCTCTTGCACATGCTGGTCCCAGTAAGGCCAACTGTGGTCGCCCGGGAACTCCTCGTATTCGTGATCGATCCCATTGTCAGTCAGGTGTCGGTGGAAGTCTCGATTCGCGTCTAGCAGGAAGTCTTCCGTTCCGCAATCGATTCTCAACGCGGGGAGTGGGCGGGTCTTCAGAATGAGAGAGTGCAGATCGGCAGGGCCGCCCACGGGGTTGGGGCCAAGGACTCGCACGAACTCACGCCTGAACTCATCATCCGGCGAATCGATCCAGTGGCCAAAATGCAGTGCTCCCGAATGGGAGACTGCAGAACGGAACAGGTCGGGCCGATCCAAGGCGAGCTTCACTGCCCCATAGCCGCCCATGGACAGCCCTGCGATGCACCAAGGCAGCTTGGTTGGGAAGTAATGCTGAATGACGTTCGGGAGCTCCACACCTAGTGCTCGCCCGTAAGCTGGCCCATCTACGGCATCAACGTAGAAGCTCCGGCCGCCGTCCGGCATAACGACGATCAGGGGCAGCCCGTCGACGTAGCGTTCGATGCTCGTCCGCCTGGTCCAGATCGTGTGGTCGTCAGACAGTCCGTGCAGCAGAAACATCACGTGGTAGGGAGGCTGCACCTCGACGGCGGGCAGGATCACATTAACGGCAGTCTGCTTCTTCAGCGCCTGCGAAAAGTAGCGGAGCTCACAAAAGGGCACGGATAAATGCTACTCCGATCAAGGCACGTCAACGACCACGGTGACGGGCCCGTCATTGACGAGCGTTACGTCCATGTGGGCTCCGAATTCTCCGGTAGCCGCCTCAACTCCGAGCTCGCGCATCCTTGCAACGAACGCGTCGAATAGTTCTCTTCCCTGCTCGTATGGCGCGGACTCGACGAAGCTGGGCCGGCGGTTCTTCTTCGTATCGCCGTAGACGGTGAAGTTCGATATAGCGAGAATCGTTCCACCAACTTCGGAAAGCGCCAGGTTCATCTTGCCGTCCGCGTCGTTGAAGATTCGTAGATTAACAATCTTTTCCGCCAGCCTGCTGGCTTCGGCTACTGTATCCTCCCGATGCACGCCGATCAGCAGCAGCAAGCCGGTGCCGCATTTGCCGATCTCTTGGCCCTCGACGACGACGGATGCGGACGAGACTCGCTGGACGATTGCGCGCATGTTTTAGGGTGGCGGATTCTCACTGATTTCTGCCGAACGTTCCTCAGCGCGCCGGCCTTTCGGCTCCCGCAATATGTGCAGGCTCAAGAGCCATCCGAAACTCAAGCATACGGCACACCCCACGAACGGCGAATAGCGGCCAAAGCTCTCACCAAGCCCCAGTTGGACTCCAACCGGGCCGAGCTTTTCATACATCGCAGCACCGATCGGCGCGCCAATGATTGCACCCAGCCCTTGAGCCGTCATGATCGCACCAATGTTCGTGCCGCGGCGGAGCGGGTCGATATCGCTGACATTTGCCATCCATGCGGGAATGGCCATGAGGAACCCAACTCCCAGAGGGATACCGCCGACCGCTAACAGCCACGGCTGGCGCAGAAACGGAACGATAGCACCAGTCGCAATGAGGCACATGCCAGCGGCACACAATCCAAGGCCAAGGTGCACGGCCTTGATGCGGCCGATTCTCTCCCCGAATTTCGACATGGGCACACTTGCGGCTGCCATGATCAACGCTCCGGGAAGAATCAACAGGCCAATTTGGGTTTCGCTATAACCGAATTGATCTACCGGGAAAATCTTGAAGATGACCATCGGGAAGCCGACGCCGGCAAAGGTGACGAGCGAAAGAAGGAGATAGGTTGGAATCTGCTTTATCGAGCGGAAGAAATCTTGGAGGCCATGGTCGACTTGCTCGATGGCCGTATGATCGTGAATTCTTAAGCGGGGAACAAGCTTCCAGACCGCAAGCGAAACGGCGAGGAAAAGGATTGCGGCCAAGATAAGCCCCGCCCATTTCACGCCACTTACGTCATTCGCAATGCCCCCAAGTGGAAACGCAAGCGCGATGCCGAGCATGTAGCAAAGGTTCATCCAGGACATCGCCTGCTGACGCTCCTCATCAGGAACAAGCTCGTTTATGGCAGAAAAGGCCGCTGGCCAGAGCATCGCGGCTCCAATGCCGTCGAGCGCTCTCAGGAAGACGAAGATCAGCACCTCGACAGCCGTCGCACCCATATTGGGCAGCAGCAACGTCACCATCGTGGTGAAGAAGCTAATCGCCGGACCAACGAGCATCAGGGTTTTGGGCCCGAATTTGTCCGCCAGGTGTCCCATCGGGCTCTTGAACACTGCCTCCGACAGGAGGAAAGCGGCCAGAACAAGGCCGATGACCGAGGCTCCAAAAGCGCGCCCATTTGGGATCAGGTGCATTCCCGGAGCAGGCACCGACACCAAGTAGATTGGCATCGTCGAGATGTTCAGCACCGCGTAAGCGATCTCTGCCAAAAGCGCGATGATAAGCAGCTTTAGAACTTGCGGCCGCCGGTAGACCGGTGGCAGCTTTGTCGGTTCCAATGCTGTCTCGATAGTGGCCATGCCGAATTGTTACTGCGATTCAAGTGCTTGAACCGTTGCGTCAGTTTACTGATCCTCGCTCGAAGCGCCCCGATAGACCCATGAAAACGAGACACCTGCGGAAACTGGTGGCGAGAGCTCAAGTCTAATTCGCATGGACGAGAGAGAGAACGATGTAGCGCAGCAAGACAATCGAACCCTCACCGGCGCAGGCGAAGCGGACACGAGCGGTCCAGCCACGGCCGAAGGCGGAACGACTGGGGATGGTGTGACGGAGGACGCTGGCGGCGTAGGCATGCTGAATTCAGCTACAACCGAAGATGGAGGAGTCGCTGTTGCCGGCGGCAAGCTGGCAGGCCATGTGGACGACTTCAACGGAGAGTTGGAGGACCGTCGGCTGAAGAACGTGCCTGGCGCCGATCCGAACAATCAGGTAGTGCCTCCAAATGATCGCGATCTGCGGCAATAGCCGGATACCAGGTCAGGCTCGATTTATTGCATCACCGACTCGGATGGTGCCCAGCTTATCTGGCACGTAGTACGTGCCGAAGCACACCTTTTGGCCGAACCGCCGATATGTGTTCAGTGTCCGAAGCGGCTCATCGGAAGGAATGCCGGTTTCGATGTCGATTGTCGGAACGGCGCAACGGCCACACTGAGTCGTCTTGCGCAGATCGAGTTCGCCAACTCGAATAACGCTCCAGTCGTCCTCTTCATAGGCATTCGATCCTTCTACAACGATGTTCGGGCGGAAGCGGCGGATCGGAATTGGATTCTCGAGGCGGCTATTGAGATCGTCGATGGACGCTTGCCCAGCTATCAAGATAGGATTTGCATCGGCGAAGCTGACAATGTCGCTCGACTTGGCCCCTGCCGAGGGAACGCGGCGAATGCTGGTTTCTGGCATGTAAACGAGTCCACAGGGCATGTTCAATGCTTCCGAAAACCAGGCATCCACTTCTCGTGAAACGGAAAGCGCCGTCACGGTGCTCCTCCAGACCTGGACTTGCCGCTCAAGAGTTGCAGGTTCGAATGGCACATGAATGGAAGTCCCCCTGAAACTGACCTCAAGCCCCTCGGCACCCAAGGCTACGTCGAACAGCGCCATCGTGAACAGCTTGCGCTGCGTGAGGAAGACTCCCTCGCTATCGACGAGCATCCAACGTCGGTCGTATCGCAAGCCCCGTTTCTCAACTTGGGAGGACGCGACGCTGATCCCGCGGAGCGACTTTATCGGATAGATGACGAGCTCGGCGACGTGCATGAGTTAGCCGGCGAAATCGAGGTGAAAAGTGGAGGCTAGGGGACTCGAACCCCTGACCCTCTGCTTGCAAAGCAGATGCTCTCCCAACTGAGCTAAGCCCCCAAATCGAATGTGCATTGTACCTTACCAGGCTGCTATCGCTTGAGCCAGAGCGCGAGCTGTCGGCGCTGCGAGGCTGTCGCTAACGGGTTTTCTTCCACTTTCCATTGAGTGCTTCGCTCGTTGGCGATCGGAAGTGCCATTGTGAAATTCTCGCCTCCGCGTTTCACCGTGAGCTCTGCTGTCTTCTCGGAAATGGTGGCGGAGACGATCTCATCGCCGCGTCCCAACCCTGCTTCAAAGGCGGCATCACTCAGACTCGTGACTTTGGAGTTGACGGTGTGAAAGCCGGCATCCACGTAATCCATTCCTGGAGCGAGCACGCGCAAGCCGATGCCGCTGAGAAGCTCGTACGGAACTTCTTGGGTGCTGCGAACGATTCGGTTGTAAGCGGCTGACATATCCTTGCCGGCAAGTTCGTTGATCGCCAGGCGAATGGCGTCCTCTTCATAGCCGGGCTTTGGCAGGCGATGGCGCTCGTACATCAGCCTCATCACGTCATCGAGGCTCTTCTGACCCTTAGTGGCTTCGCGAATCGCGGCATCGAGCAGTAGGCCCGCGATGAGGCCCTTGTTATAGTAGTCGAGGTCGCCGAAGCCGAAGCCACCGCTTTCCCACGTTTTGCGACATGCCTCCTCGAGGGTGGTGGTCTTTCGGTTTGCGCTGGACTGAAGCTGATTGACTTGAGCCG
>JBGGMI010000077.1:0-15584 GCA_041288075.1 Fimbriimonas sp. | reverse complement strand
TTTTTTCAGGCTCCCAAGGGCTCCCAGCGTTGCGGCTGAGGCTGCTTCGACCTTTGCCTTCAGTTGCTCTTCATCTACGGGCTCAGTAAAGAGGTCGAGGAGGCCGGCAGGGAGCGTGCTGGCGACGCTTCGGTGAAGATCAAGCACCCATTCCAAAATGTTGTGAAGCGCGTCCGCATCAGAACTGCCCTCCCGCCACTGAACGCCATAGAGCCGACTCATAGAAGTCTTCGAGGCAAGCTTTGCGTCGATGTCTCTTCGTTCATTCAAGTCCCTCACGATCTGGAGCTGCTCGGACGCTGGCAGTTGGCTTGTGAGATAAGGCTGAAGGGTGGCCCTTGCGGCGCGGAACTCTCCCGACACAAAGGAATGCCACCGAGGAGACCATTTTTCGAACGTGGGTTGCAGGTCTGAGAAATCCTGCAACCACGCGCTCTCAGTGACCTGATTCTGTCGAGTCGAGGTGAGTGCTTTGTGCCGACGGACCAGGCGAATGGCTTCCCTTATCTGAGCTTCCTCATGGAGCCAGGAGTCGGATTTCACGACTACTCCATCGAGTGGCGGAGCGGAGAGAGCCCGGTCGAGGCAGGCGCGCAATATCGCCGCATCTTTGATACGGGCGGGCGCCGGGATGTGGAGAGCGGCGGACGCTTCCGCGATTGCCTCCTCGGCTTTAGCCAGCTCAGTTAATGCGTTGGAAAGCTCCTCGGTCAGGTCGAGTCTCAAAGCCGGATCGATCGCATTGATCTCGGCACCCCAGAACGGATGATCGATCGGGACTCCTGTTTGAACCAGCTTCGATTGCAGGGCTTCGATCGCCGGCAAACTGGCCCTGATCTCCGAGTCACGTAGCTTCTTCAGGCTCTCGAACGGGATTCTTGCCTCGCGATCTGCAGAATCCTCCGGCGGCAGCGAGCCCAGCCTTCCCATCGCGACAAAAGGCGTCACTCCGTAAGGGACAATCGGCGTGTTGACTGCCTGCGCGTGAGCGTTCAGCTTGTCCCGCAGCTCCGTAAGGCGAGCGACCTTCTCAGCTTCTGGCCGAATGCGCAGCGTCTTGTTGGCCGTTCGCTTGATCTCGCCATAGAACTCGCGCCGATTCGTCAGCTTGTCATGCAGGTCGAGGCACATGTCGGCGAGATCGGCTTCTTTGAGCCTTCGTTTGACGACCTCCAGTGCTGCTCGCTTTGCGGAGACGAAGAGCACCGTTTTCCCAGCGGCAACGCACTCCGCAATGATGTTGGTGATGGTCTGAGACTTTCCCGTGCCCGGTGGCCCCTCGACCACGATCGAGTGTCCTTCCGCGGCCCGGACCATTGCAAGCACTTGCGAGGAATACGCATCGTAGACTTCATGCGCGTCGGCGACCGATCTGACCTGATCCAATTGGGTCTCATCGCCGATCGGTGATTCTGGAGCGGTGTAACCCTGTCCGAGCATGGCAATCACGTCGGAATCCATCCACGGCTTCTTTGACTCCGGCCACTGGTCCCCGCTCAGATCGGCATACATGGCGTACTTCTCATAGTTAAAGAAGCCCATGCAGATCTCGTCGCGGTGGAGAGTCCAATCTTCTCGGCTGCGGATAGTTGATTCGAGCTCGTCGAAGTACGTGAAAAGACTCTTGTCGTCCGTGTAGTCGGGCAGCTTCAGGTTGAACTCCTGCAGCTTCGCCCGAAGGGGCAGGTTCTCACCAACATCGTTCCCGTCGTGCATCAGCCGCACGGAGCCGTTCGCCGACACTTCCAGCTTCACGGGAACGTACAGCAGCGGGGCTCGAAACGATCTGTCGGGGCTTTCGCGCCACTCCAATGTCCCCAGGGTGAGGAAGAGCGTATTGATGCCAAGCTCATCGTTCGCCAGCTTAGCTTCACGGTGAATGGCTCGCAACCTAGCTTGCAGAGAAGACTCCAGATCGGGCACGTTCAGCTTCGTGTCCATCTGGTCGACAGGCATGGCCGCATTGTCGAGAAACGCATCCAGCTCCTCTTGGGCCGCAGTGCGATGAGTCGCGAGTGCCACCGGGTCGTCGTGCGCCAGCACCGTGTTCAGCAACCGAGTCTGCGGAGGCGGGTCCGGCTTGCCGACGAACGACATCCTTTTGCCCTGTTCGAGGAGTAGCTTGTGCACTTCAAACGAGCTCTCACCAACAATCGTGAGGCCCAATCGAATGGAGGGCCGGTAGTTGAGCATCCGGTTGCGCAGCGTAAGGTCGAGCAGCTTGTGCCGAAGCATCTCCAACTCGCCTTTAACGCTTGCCGCTTCGGACATCGATGCGATTGTACAGTAGCTAGGATTTATGGACCCGCCATTCTAACAAACTCCCCTCCCAGTTCCCGATGGGGACGAGTCGGGGGAGAGTGTCCGGTCAGACTACGGCAAAGTCCAAACCTTTGGGCTCGTCCCCTTGCCAGATGTTCGTGCTACGGCGGGCCACAGTTTCCGCGAAACTCCGCTACAATCCAACTCGCAGCGTACCTCGGATAATAGGATGAGTAGAGGCGAACTTGAGCGGCACTTGCGAAGCCACGGCTGTGCCGCAATGCGGGAAGGAAGCAGACACACAATCTGGTCGAATCCTGCCTTGGGCCGTACCGCTGCCGTGCCCCGCCACCAGGAGATCAAAAGGAACACCGCTCGACGCATCTGCGACGATCTCGGGATCCCGCGCCACCCAAGCCTTTAGAAGGCCGCCGCGAACGACTCGACAACAGCGCCGACATGCTTTCCGCGAAGCGCTTCCTCACGTCGATGCATGGTCAGTTCATGAAGCGCGTCCATCACCATCTCGCGAGCTTCCTCGATGGTTTCGCCTTCCGAGATAGCACCCGGCACTTCAGCGATGTATGCGGTGAATCCACCTTCCTCCGCCGGCTCATAAATGATTGTGAGCTTGTTGTCCACTTCCATTCATTATACGACGGAGGCGCTCATGCCTAGCCGCTCGGTACGTGTCACTCTGAATCTGGACGGCAATGAGCGCAGGGCGTCGGGGCTTCCGCCAGGGTCTCGACCGCATAGGTTGCGGCTCGCTCAAACGAATTGAAGGGTATCCAGCGGATGCCAGGGTCACGATCCTTTGGCTTGATTCCTAGCCCATCGTTGCACCATTGACAAGTCGCCGTGTGAATGCGGACGGTTCTGTCTCCTGACTCTGCACCGTCGTAGCACACCCAAAACGGAAAGCTCTTCATGGTCGAATTCTAACTTACCACCGGGCTTTGGCGATCGATTAAGCGATGCGCGGGCGAACGCCTGGAGGGCGGTTCGGCCGGGACTGTGGCTCGTCATCCGCGTATCGCCGCTTCAGCCAACGAAGCAAAACAAGCTTCATCGCGAGGAAGGCCAAGAAATAGAACGGCAAAAACCCTAAGAACTGCCGAAGGGTCATTTCGGGCCCATAAAAGAAGGAGGAGACACCTGATGCGATGCTAACCCACAGGGCGAGACTCCACGATTCGCGACCGAGCTCAATCAGTGGCTTATCGCGGTCACTCTCGTAAGTGCTCTCAAACTGCCGCTCCCAAAACTCGCTCGCCATGACTAGGTTCAGTGTAACATGCGCGCCTCAATCGCTCAGCGCAGCGCAAGTTGCGGCTCTCGGTCTGGGTTTATCGACCGTACGCGGCAGCTACGCGTGCCGCACTCCCCCACCCTAACCGGGTTGCATAACATAACCCAGGGTCGCGTCTCGGACGCCACCCTGACCTCTCACCGTCAGCAGAACACTTCGGATAAATTGACAACATGAGCTACGTTCTCCCAGAAGAGGTCACATCACCCGCCCGAAGCTGGAAATTCGAGCGTGTCGTCCACGACCATGGTGAGGGCCGGGGCGTTTATTGTCTCGGCTACTGGGACCTGCGCCCGGTGATCTGCTTTAGATGGAACGGGGCAGCAGGCCGGCCCAAAGGAAACCCAACCAGCCGCGGCTTCCCCACCTGGGTTGTGCTGGCGGACGAAGACTATCCTAAGCTAGTCAAACTCTTCTCCCCCGAAATGGAAGCATTCGCAACCAAATTCCTGCGATTCGGTCAACCTCGACTAAATTAATAGGTGGCTCAAAAATCCGCACCCCAACCCCAACGGGGTTGCATAACATAGCCCAGGGTTGCGTCTCCGGACGCTACCCTGGGTGGTCGCCCCCCTTTCGCGGGTGGGTGGGTGGGGCGAAAAGGGGGGCGACCTCTCCCCGTCGACGTGAAAACTCGCGCTACAATCCGACTCGCGGGATGCATCGGTCAAACCAGAAGACGAAGCTCTCTGCGAGCACGCGTAGTCACTCTACTGTGAGATCGAGACGCGACGTGCATTGCGACCAAGCTTGCGCGCATGCAAGAACGATCCCGTTGAAAACAGCGCTGCCTCGAAGAGAAAGGCCGCCGATATGACTGGCCCCCCCTTCCATGTCAGTGATTGTGCTGAATAGATCAGACAAGCCAAAGCGCAGATCGCGAACCAGATGACTGCAGGTAGGCCCTCGAGAATCAGGCAGATGATGACTGTATTCCACGCGATCAACGGGAAGTCGATTGCCCACGGCCAAGTACCAACAAATGCACCAACGAGAAAAACACTCCATAAGAGCGCCAGCAACCCGATGCCCGTTTCCGTCTTGGTGAGCGTTTTCTTCATAGGTTCATTATGAGAGACGATTGCGGGCAAGCCCCCCGTTCGGTGTGCTGCGTGTCCGGACGCTACCGGGAGCCCCTTTTGCATGGGTCACACTATTCGAGGAACTAGCCTTCGATGACGCGGACGCGGAAGTGCCGCGGCTTTCCGTCATCAAACCCGTTCGGCACGGTGACTTGCAGGCGGCGCACTCGATCGAGCAGCTTTAGTTTGCAACCTAGGTCCAGGAGCGCGGCGGAGACTGCCTGGAGCATGGCGGTGTTGGGGAAGTCCAATTCGAAGGTGCCCTGGCATCCGAAGTTGTCGAGCGACATTCGGGCGAAGCGTGAGGCGCATGTTTCTTTTGTTTCTAGAATGCGGTCCATCCGTGAAGCAGGCTTGGAGGAGGAGCGAGTTGCGCGGGATTGCGGCTGCGCCGTCAGGCTAGGTTTGCTTCGGAGCACTGCGGCTCTTATTCTTTGTACGCGTTTGCAGCAATGTTGTTCAGAGGCGTGGGCCGGATGGCAGACCGACGCTTCCCAACCTCTCCGACCGCTCGAAATTCAAGAATTCTCTTTCCGCGTTGGTTGACAAAATCGCGTTTTTAAACCTACAAAGGTGTGGCTCGCAAAAAACAACTATCACCGTCCCAACTTCCGGCCCTCCGATCCTCCGATCCTCCGTCCACCGCTACTCCCATCCCAACCCATAGAGGGGCTCGGTAGTAGTAGCGGTCGTAGGTTCAAAACGCCTGGCCCGCCCGGCCCGACCTATAGAGGGGCTCGGGACCGGGCGCCATCGGGCCGAGACCGAAAAAGTCCCTATCCGCGAATAACCGCCAACAGCTCCGCCGTCTTCGCCTCCATCAAAGCCGCGTCCCCGCGAGTCTCAACGTTCAGCCGAATCACCGGCTCCGTATTGCTCCCCCGAAGGTTGAAGCGCCAAGTCGGATACTCGATGCTCAACCCATCGATCCTCGTCACCTCGCCCCCCGCCCCATACCGCTCCTCCACCCGAGCCAGAGTCGAAGGGACGTCGGCGACGGTCGAATTGACCTCGCCACTGCAAGGATAATTCGCCTGCATCTCAGAAACCAGATCCCCCAGCGACCGCCCGGTCTGAGACACCAGCCGGGCCACCAAAAGGAACGGGATCATGCCACTGTCGCAATACCAGTGCTCCTTAAAATAGTGGTGAGCGCTCATCTCGCCGCCATAAGTAGCATCGACGGCGCGCATCTTCTCCTTAATAAAAGCATGCCCGCTCTTGCACATCACCGCCTGCCCACCCAGCTTGGCCACAATGTCCAGCGTATTCCAGGTCAGCCGAGGGTCGTACACGATCGTATGGTGAGGGTCCTTAACAAGAATCGCCTGCGCCAGCAACCCAACGATGTAATAGCCCTCAATGAAGTTGCCATGCTCATCAAAGAAGAAGCACCGGTCATAGTCGCCATCCCAAGCGACGCCGAAGTCGTAGGTGCCTTCATTCAGCTCTTTCTCCGTGCCGGCACGCTGAGCCTCCAGAATCGGATTCGGCACGCCGTTCGGGAAGGTGCCGTCGGGTTGGAACAGTCTTCTCGTTGCCTGTAAAGGCAGGTGGGGGAGAAGCTTTTCGAGGGCGACTCCGGCGGCTCCATTTCCTGCGTCCAGCAAGACATTAAGCGGCTTAAGCTCGGCGGGGGGGACGATCTTGAGGAGGTGCTGGACGAAGTCGTAGTAAACATCCCTGCTCGTCTGCTCCCCACACCCCTTCCGCTCCCACTTCTGCTCAAAGGCAAGCTTCTCGATCTCATTCAGGCCCGTATCGCCGCTGATCGGCCGGCTGTCGGCACGGACCATTTTGAGGCCGTTGTATTCAGGCGGATTGTGGCTGGCGGTGATCATGACGCCACCGTCGTAGCCGTAGAAGGCGGTGGCGAAGTACACCATCTCCGTGCCGACAAGGCCGAGGTCGATCGTGTCGACTCCCGCTTCATTGAGGCCGCGCGCGAGGGCTTCGGCGAGGTCGGGTCCGCTGAGGCGGATGTCGTAGCCGATGCAGACGGTTTTGGCCTGGATAGCGTCGGCGTACGCCCGGCCGATGGCGTAGGCAAGCTCAGGGTTCAGTTCGCTCGGGACGATGCCTCGGACGTCGTAGGCCTTAAACGCGGGTAAATACTTCCCCATTGGCTAGGTTCTACCCGAGGCCGGGTTGCAGATGATCAGTCCTTCGGGATCGGCTCGAGGAGCATTTCTTTGGTGTAGATGAACTGGTCTCGCTCGTAGTTGGCGAGTTCGAAGTCTTTCCGCAGGACAATTGCGCCGGTGGGGCAGGCTTCTTGGCAGTAGCCGCAGAAGATGCAGCGGAGCATGTTGATCTCGTACCGCTCGGCATATCGCTCCCCGGGGGAGAAGCGCTTTTCGTCGGTGTTTTCGGCGGCGACGACGTTGATGCAGCGGGCGGGGCAGGCGCCGGCGCAGAGGGAGCAGCCGATGCAGCGCTCGAGGCCGCTATCGTAGCGGGTGAGGACGTGACGCCAGCGGGTGCGGGTGTATTGCTCGCGCCGCTCCTCGGGATAGGAGATGGTGACTTTCTTGTGGGCGAGGCGTCGGCGGGTGATGCCGAAGCCGGCGATCATAGGTTTGACGATGTCTTTGACTAGCTCCATCAGGAGTTCACCGTCTCAAGCGTTCGCGGCGTAGTTTCGATGATGCGTAGGTCCTTGAAGCTCTGCGGGCTCTTGCCTCGCTTGATCTTTTCCTGGAGCTTGAGAATGCCGTAGATGAGGGCGTCGGGGGATGGCGGGCAGCCGGGCACGTAAATGTCGACGGGGACCACCTGATCGGTGCCCTGCACGATCGCGTAGTTGTTATAGACACCGCCGGTGGAGGCGCAGGCACCCATCGATATCACCCATTTGGGTTCCGGCATCTGGTCGTAGATTTGTCTGAGCACCGGGGCCATTTTCTTGCTGAGGCGCCCAGCGATGATCATGACGTCGGCTTGCCTCGGGGTGGCTCGGAAGGCCTCGGAGCCGAATCGCGCGAGGTCGAAGCGGGAGGCCGCACTGCTCATCATCTCGATGGCGCAACAGGCGAGGCCGAAGGTGAGGGGCCAGAGGGAGTTGGCGCGGGCCTGCGAAAGGAGGGTTTCGACGGTGGTCAGCACCACATTGCCGCCCTTCTGGACATCGCCGAGGATGGGGGTCGAGCTATCGTGCAGGACGATCGTTTCAACGCGCTTGGGCATCTGTTTTGAGTCTACCTCTGGGGTTGATTGCTCTTCTTTCTGACTCGTTTGCTGCGTGCTTAGGCAACTACTTCGACCATATCCACTTCACACGTGGGAGGCGGCACCGACTCGCCATCTTCGCGCAGGCACTCGATATGGAACTCGACCGCTTCGGCCATCAAGTGCTTGCATTGCTCAAGGGTTTCAGCCGCGCCGATGCAGCCAGGTAGATCAGGCACAAAGGCAGACCAGTTGCTCGGACCTCTTTCGTAGACTACTGCGTATTTCATCGATTCTTTACCAGCCTGCTTGCCTTCTGACGGACCTCTCCGTTTTTGGATGGAGATCCTGATTCGGATGGCCAGCTACTGCTACGGTGCCTGGCTTGGATGGATGCTTGAAGTGCCGATGGCTGCCTTTCTGGCGCGCCAACACCCATCCATCTGCTTCAAGCCGCTTGATCAGCTCGCCAACCTTCATTTAACAATACGATACTTCGGCGAAGTTTGATCGGCATAGAATGGAGGCATGAAGTTTCACAAGAAGTTGAGCGAGGCGGCGCCAGGTTCCTTCCACGTTCTCGACCCTGAAAAGGCGAAGCGGTTGGGTGGTGCCACGCTTTATATCCCTTCGACGGATGACGTTCGGGCTGCCATTAATGGGATTCCGTTTGGCGAGACGCGAACCATCGTGCAACTTCGCAACCAGCTCGCAAAGCAAGCGGGAGCGGATGTGGCCTGCCCGGCGAAGACGATCGGCTACTGGAAGTGGATGGCTTTTGCGACGGAGGATGAAGGTGGAGAGCCGCTGCCTTGGTGGCGCGTGCTGAAGGATGGAAAGATCGGCAATCTCCTGCCTGGTGGAGCCGAGGCTCACCGCGAGCGGCTGCGGAACGAAGGCGTGAAGGTTTAGCTTTGCGTCCCCGTCCCGCGAATCGGGAGCCTTTCATTCACTCGGTGGAGCTGGTTGAGGAGCGGGTGCCGGGGTTTGAGGCATTTCCGTTCAGCATTCCTGCCATAAGGGGGCTGGGGAAACTGGCGCTTCACCCGGCGGTGACTTTCTTCATCGGGGAGAACGGGTCGGGGAAATCGACTTTGATGGAAGCGATCGGGGTGCGGATGGGGTTTTCGGAAGTTGGGGGCGATCCGGCTTTGAGCTTCTCCCGGCGATCGCCTGACGGGGGTTTGCACGATTATCTGCGGATCTATGAGAGCAGGCACCGGCGGACGGCGGATCGCTTTTTCCTGCGGGCCGAAACCGTGTTCGAGCTCGCTTCTGGGCTGGATGAGCGGGACAGGTTCGATCCTTCGGCTCGCGACTGGTATGGCGAGGAGTCGTTGCATACGCGATCTCACGGCGAGGCATTCCTAGCCATTGTGCAGAACCGCCTTCGGCGGGAGAGCCTGTTCTTGATGGATGAGCCGGAGGCGGCGCTTTCTCCTTCAAGGCAGCTCACGCTGATCAAGGAGATGGACTGGCTCGTGCGGAGCGGATGCCAATTCCTGATCGCCACGCACTCGCCGATTCTTATGGCCTATCCCGACGCGATCATCTACCAGCTCGACGAGGAGGGGATTCGTGAGGTGGCTTATAAGGACACTGAGCATTACACCGTCACGAAGTCGTTCCTGGATCGGCCCGAGGCGTTTCTGCGGCACCTCGTAGAGTGAACAAAGGCGACTGAGGAACCTGTCGGACTCTTGCATGACCGCAGTTGCCGAAGAAGTTGCCGCGTCGCTTGAGGAGGCGGGGTTGGTCTATACAACCGACTCCATGCCTGGCATTACGCGGCGGCGGGTGGGGGACACGTTCGATTACTTCGCTTCGAACGGGAAGCCGGTTACCAAGGAGTCGGAGCTGCAGCGGATCAGGTCTCTGGGCGTGCCTCCGGCTTATGAGGACGTGTGGATTTGCCCCTTGCCGAACGGGCATCTGCAGGCGACTGGGAAGGATGCCCGCGGGCGGAAGCAGTATCGGTACCACCCTCGATTCAGGGAGATAAGAGATGAATCGAAGTTCGAGCGGATGATCGAATTTGGCGAGGCGTTGCCCACGATTCATGCGCGCATCGATGAGGACTTGAGCAAGCGGGGCTTTCCGAGGGAGAAGGTGCTGGCCACGGTGGTGTCGCTGCTTGAAAAGAGCCTGGTGAGGGTTGGGAATGAAGAGTATGCGAAGGAGAACAAGCATTACGGGCTGACGACCTTGCGGAACCGGCATGTGACGATCGAAGGCGGCGAGCTGCGGTTCAGCTTTAGGGGCAAGAGTGGGATCAAGCATAAGATTTCGCTTCAAGATCGGCGGCTGGCTCGGGTTGTGAAGAAGCTTCAGGAATTGCCCGGGCAGGAGCTTTTTCAGTACGTTGACGGCGAAGGAAACACCCACAAAGTGACTTCAAACGAAGTGAATGCCTACCTGAAAGAGATCTCCGGGCACGACTTCACGGCGAAGGATTTTCGGACATGGGCAGGGACGGTGCTGGCGATAACGCGGCTGTTGGAGCAAGAGCCTGCTACGACGAAGAAGCAAGCAAAGTCTGCGATATCCACGGTGATCAAAGAAGTGGCGCGGGAGTTGGGGAACACGCCTGCGATCTGCCGGAAGTGTTACGTCCATCCGGCGGTGTTGGAGTCGTTTAGCGCCGGAACACTGCACGATTTGATGCTAAGAGATGGCGAGTGCGCGGAGGAGTTGGTGGTTTCGTTCCTGAAGAACGCTACTCCGCCGGTTCGCCTTCCGGATTCATCCAATGGAGCGTCTCTGTTATGACTTTGTCGATAAAGAGGACGCCATCCAGATGGTCGATCTCGTGCTGGGCGACCCGGGCAGGCATGCCTTCGAGCTCGTAGATCAGCTCTCGGCCTTTGCGGTCGATTGCTTCGACCTCGACATAGAATGCACGGCTGACATCTCCGTAGAGGCCCGGGATGCTCAGGCAGCCTTCCTGGCCGATCTGCTCCCCTTCCATCTTGATGATCTTCGGGTTGATGAGGGCGGTTGGCCGCATGTTGTCGGGGGCCATGACGAGGATGCGCTGCTGGATGCCAAGTTGCGGGGCGGCGAGGCCGATGCCGTTGAACCGCTTCATGATCCGCACCATGTCGTCGACCAGTAGCTGATGCTTTTTGGTGAGCTTGAGGACTTCGGCGGCTTTTTGGCGGAGCCGGGGATCTGGGATTTTCAGGATTGGCCGGTCCGCGTCCTGAACATAGAGGTGTTTATAGGGCTCCGGCACCACGATTTGCATGCGGCATTAATTATGGCGCGGGGAGTTGGGATGATTTGTGATGTGTGATTTGTGAAGGGAGTTAATGGGGTGACGGTGGTGAACGGGGTGAGGGGGTGAGGGACCTATGAGTAATGGGCGTTTGGCTGGGTGCCAGCCCCGCTCCGGGGGCCCCACGGCGCTTCATACGAGGCATTGTATGACATCTGGCGCTGGGCGTTCGGCGATTGGCGTCAGGCGCGAGGGTTAAGGCACTGGGGAGTTTCTTTGTGTTCGGTTTTGAGATTCACAGGATGCCCGGTCAGGTTTTGCCTTTCTTCCAAGTCAAGAGTAGGTAGGCACCTAGGCACGCTCCAGCCAAACCTGCAACGAGATACTTCGGCAGTCCGCGATCCATTTCGGAGCTGAAACTCTTGAACACTCCGAATCCGACGCACAGCAGGAGGGCTCCAAAGAGTTTCATCGGGAGTTAGCTCTTGTTCCGGATGTGGAGCAGGTCGCCGTCTTGGATGACGTACTCCTTCCCTTCGAGGTGCATCTTGCCGCTGGAGTAGGCGGCGTCGAGGGAGCCGGCGGCGTCGTAGTCTGGGTAGTGCACGATCTCGGCCCGAATGAAGCCCTTCGCGATGTCGTTGTGGATGGTTCCGGCAGCTTTGACCGCGTTGCTGCCTCGCCTCAGAGCCCAGGCTCGCGTGTCGTTGTCTCCTGCGGTGAAGAAGGTGATGAGGCCGAGGGCGTCGTAAACGGCTCTGATGACCCGGTCACTTGCGGGCTTTTCGAGACCGAGGGAGTCCAGGAACTCTCGCTGGTCGTCGGGATCGAGCTGGGTGATCTCTTCTTCGATCGAGGCGCACATGGCGAAGGCGGGAGTGCCGGCTTTGGTTAGCTTTTCGATCTGCTTGGCGATCTTTTCGCTTGGTTGAGCGGCTTCGTTTTCGGAGACGTTGAACGCGATGACGAGCGGCTTGTTGGTGAGGAACTGGTAGTTCCGCAGCATGTTGAAGTCGTCTTCGGTGAGGTCCATCATGCGGATGGGGGTGCCGCTCTCAAGGCCGGGATGGAGGCGGTTGAAGAGCTCGTTCTCCATGTAGTCGGGCGAGCCGGGGGTTCTCAAGGTGTTCGAGCGTTTCAGCTTTTCGATGCGGTTCTCTACGATTTGGAGGTCGGCTAAGACGAGCTCGACCTCAATCGCTTCCTGATCCCGGATCGGATCCACGTCGTCGTGATAGGAGACCATCGGGCTTTCGAAGGCCCTAACGACGTGAAGGATGAGATCGGCGTTTCGAGCGGCCTCGATCGCGCGCATGGTGAAGGCTTTGCCGCTTGGGGAGATCGCGTCGAGGTCGTCGTGGAAGATGACAGTCGCTGGGGTCTGCTTTTTGGGCTTGACTTGGGCGACGATGCGGTCGAAGCGCTCGTCCGGCACGGGAACGGCGGTGACGTCTCCCTTCGCGAGGCCGCGTGCGGCGGCGCGATAGAGGGTGCTGCGGCCGGATTGTGAATAACCAATGAGTGCGACGTCCATGTTAGGGGTTGGTGAATTCGACCTTGACGGGTTGCGGTCCTAGCTGGCTTGGGAGAAGCCAGAAGAATGCGATGACGGCAAGGAGTGCGAGAAATAGCAGCCAAGGAAACTTCTCTCGCGGGGCGGAGAATTGCCGGTATCGGGCCACTTGGAGAGGATACCGGAGGAGGGGAGGATGGGAGGGCGGAGGACGGGAGGAAGGGAAGGACGGGAGGGCCGGAAGACCCTACCTAACGGCTAAAGGGCCTACGGTGCATTCGCATTAATTGGCATTAAGTCGTATGGTGGTGGCGAGGATTAACCCAATGCGCAAATTGCTTGTTTTTCTTATGATCGGATCGGCGGCGGCTTCTCACGCGATCGTCGTCCCCCTTCTCGCTCCATTTCCCACGACTGCCCCAATGATGGAGCCGTTTACTACTATCGGCCCGGGTCTCTTTTTCGCCACACCCGTTTTTTCGACACCCGTTTTGTCAACTGCTTACGCTCTGGCTCCTGGTTCTGGACAGATCTACGTTGGACCGCCGCCGTTCTGGCAGCCGCCCGCACTCTCTCCTCCTCACACGATGATTGGCATGGGAACGGACGTCGCGTTCCGGGTCTTCCCTTCCATGCGTCGGTTTGGGGGATGGTTTCGCAACTCGCCGAACACGGCGGGTGTAGGGGCCACATTCGCCAAATTCGCGTTCTATGATTCGGCAGGCAACTTGATAGGAACTCAAGGCATTCCTCTGACCAACACGTGGACGTGGAGAGGATTTATGACCGTGCCGGCGCTTTATAGCCGTGTGGAGATCTACGGGAACATTGGCGGCGGTGGAGTCGAAATGGACAACGTTCGGATTCGCCAGACCTAAACAGTCAGGGGCACTGAGATTTCAGTGCCCTTTGATACTAGTGCCGCTGCCTTAGTGCAGCGGCAGCCTCGTGTAACGACAAGCTCCAAGATCGCCAGTTGCCATGCTGGAGCTGTTTGCTTTTGCGATCTAAGCCATCCAAGAGATGTTGCCTGGCTTCTCCTTTGAGGCGGTCGACGGCTTTGACGAGCTCCGGCGTGGCATCGGCGCTCAGGGAGTTTAGGTAGCTCGTGTCGACTGTCGTTGAAGCGACACGGGTGGTGTTGATTCTTGCGGTCAGGGCTTCCGGATTGATGATATTCAATGTAAGAACCGCGGCGAGAAACAGGACGAGGCCTCCGAAGGCGAATCGCTGGGGCCGGTCTCGTAGGACGGTTAAGACGAACCATCCAAAAACCGTGCTAAGCCAGCCGATGATCGCGAGCACGTAGATTCGCAGCATTGAGATTCCGTAGACCTCGACGTAGAGTTGCATGCGGTACCCCGCCGAGGCGATAACCACGAAGAGCAGGCCAACCAGAACTCCGGCCATGACTTTGAAGAGCTTCGGTCCCGATGCACCGCTTTTGGTGAGCAGGGCATGACTGCCTAGAAGCACGGGAAGGGCAAGTGCGGCCACTGCGCCGAGCTCGAAGAAGCCTCGACGGGCGTAGTCGGCATAGCCGAGACCGGCGGTTTGCTGAACTAGATTGCTGCCTCCGAAAAAGTAGGGGATCTGAGTGCCGACGAAGGTGGCGAAGAGGAGATTGAGTAGTCCGAGGACAGTGCCGACTTCGACGAGTCCGATCTGGGTGGGCTCGGCTTTTTCTGCGAACTGGACCTGAGGCTTGCTCTGGATAGGCGGGATCGTTAGGACTTCGTCGCTGACGACGAGGAACATTCTGCGCAGGAAGCCTCCGACGAGCCATGCACAAGCGGCGGTGACTACCAGGTTCGAGGCGATTGCCTCGGAGTCGAGTTGGAACGAGTTTGTGACGAGCCGCTCAAAGGCCGCGTCGGCGCTGATGAAGAGGCCGCCGAAGAGAAGGATGAGGGGGATCGCGATGAGGAGCCCGCGCATTACGGCTGCTACTTGCTTCATGCCGCCGACCTTTGCGAGTTGCGGCCAGCGACCTTCTAGATTGAAGAGTGGAACGGCATCGCCGACGAACTGGAACCATCGGCCGAACAGGCGAAACGGGTAATCGACTACCGTTCCGACGCTAAGCGAATCCTGGTGGCGGCGCATCACGGCAAGGCCGATGAGGAGCATGAGGGCGATTGCGTTGAGGAACTTGAGACTGCTGGAGTCGCGCCAGGCGAAGGTGCTGGCGAAGAGGAGGATCGGTGGTAAAAGCATCGCAACGCTCCTGCTGACGGGGGCGAGGCCGCCTCGGTACAGGTAGGCGCAGACTCCAACGATTGCGAAGATGTAGCCGGTGAAACCGATTCCCCAGGGGACGTCGCGAAGGAGGAGGTTGCCTAGAAGGCCGAGGAGGATGGTTGCTGCGAGGGTCTTGATCGAGAGCTCGAGGTGTTTGCCGTTCTGCATGTATTGGGGCTCCGAGCTTCGTGCAACAGCAAGAGGAGGGACTTAGTGCCCGTTCTTGGGGATGATGCGTGATGGTTGATGATTGATGGCGTGTCCGGCTAATTAAGAATCAAAGGACCGTTTTTGTCGACCAATCGTCTGTTCAAGTCCGAAGATGTGTTGCTGGGGATGAATCTGCTCAGGGCCTGGCACCACACTTTTCACTCCAACTCGACCAGGGCTTGCTCGATGTCCAAGATTAGGTCGACAGGCTCTTCGAGTCCGCAGTAGAGGCGGATGACCCAGTGGTTTTCGGGGGTTCCGAGGGCGGTGGTGGCTAGGGGGAGGGCGAGGCTTTCGAATCCGCCCCAACTGACTCCTCGGCCGAAGATTTTTAGGCGGTCGCAGAAGGCTTTCAGCTTCGCGGGCTCTTGAGTTTTGGGGACGAAGGAGAATAGGCCGCCGGAGCCTCGAAGGTATTTCGCGTAAAGGTCGTGCTGGGGGAAAGAGCTTAGGGAGACGTGGTTGACTTGCTCGACTTCCGGCCGCTGTTCGAGCCACTCGGCGATCGTGTTGGCGGTGGATTCGTGGCGGTTCAGCCTGAGTTCGAGGGTTCTTAATCCTCTGGTGAGGAGCCAGGCG
>JBGGMI010000076.1:0-31662 GCA_041288075.1 Fimbriimonas sp. | reverse complement strand
GCCGGGTGAACAATTCATCGATGGTGGCCGTTTCCATCTCGCGACCGAGCAGCCAGACGCAGAAGAGTGCGGGATGAAGCTCTTTAGCCAGTCGAATACGTTCGGCGTCGAAGCTGAAGATGACCACCTGCTGGGTCATGTTCCAGTCGATAACTTGGTCGATAACACGGGCTTCGATGGCCGTCGCCGTCCTTAATCTCGATGATGAGCGGAATCCGCTCTTTGGTGAGCGCGAGCAGTTCATCGAGGCTTGGCACTCCGACGGCTGCTAGTGCTTCCGCAGTGAAGGACGATACTGGACCAGAGAGGCTGGTCGTGCGGTCAACGGTGGGATCGTGGATGACGACGACCTGACCGTCGGCGCTCAGGTGAACGTCGCATTCAACCAGGTCGCACCCGGCAGCGATCGCTTCTTCGAAGGACGCAAGCGTGTTTTCGGGAACGTGCGCCGCCGCTCCTCGATGACCGACCACTTGTGGCGTTTTCCAAGAAGCGAGCACAAGGTGGCGGACGTTCATCTTCAAAGCAGAATATGGCCTCTTTGCCGGCTGCGGCACTTTGATCGCTGCGAGATTCTCGAGCAACAGGTCCACATCCGGGCCGATAGCCTTTGCTTTGCTTGGAAGTTGGATGGCGGCGAGGGCTACCAAGCCGTAGGAGGCCCTGGCTTTTGCGGAGCGCGCTTGGTTGAGGAGTTTTTCTTCAGCTCGGGATCGGTAGCGGCACCTAGTGCTGCCTGAGCTTTCTCCCATTCTTCTCGCAATAGGGTCGCCGCCGCCTCGAACGATTCTGATTCCTTGGCGCTCTCTAAAATCTGGTTAAGGCGCTTGATGTCTTCCGTGGTAAGACTGCCGCGCGAATGCTTCCTAAGCCTTGGATCGGCCGCAAGCAACAGTTCAGGCGGAATCCTGCGCCCCATGTCCTCCTCGCGGTATTGCTCGGCGAGAAGGCGCGAGCGCTCCTTCCAGCTTGAGGACACCAGCTTCTCGACCGTTTCGTGATCGAGCCCTGAGTAATAGCGGCGCAAGAGGGCGTGCCACAGGCGCATAGGATGCTTACGCGATTGGCGGGCGCGGGATTCGCTCTGGCTAATTCACGTGAATCGCCGGCGAGCCTGACGTGACTCGTCCAATGCGCACGCCGATGCCCGGATTTGACTTGGCAAAGAGTGCTAGGCCGCCACTGGTTTGTGGGTCGACCACTAAGTGTCGGAGCCACTCGGGCACGTTTTCCGCGAAAGTCAAGGCTTCGCTGATGAAGGTGCGGTTTCGGCTTCCGCCGGCGGTGGTATGGCCTTCGAGAACCATACGCTCGACTCCAGGCAAGAGCGGCAAATCGCCCGAATCAATCTCGATGCTCACATTGCTTCCACGTGCGATGTTGAAGAGGTGCCCGGCGAGTCCGAAGCCCGTCACATCCGTGGCGCAACGAACGCCCGCTCGTGCTCCCACATCGGCAGCATCGCGATTGAGCGTCGACATCGCTCGTACGGCATTCGCAAGCTCTTCTTCCGAGCAAGAATCAAACTTAGCCGCAGTGGTGATGATGCCGGTGCCAAGCGGCTTCGTCAGCCAAATCTCGTCTCCGGGTTCAGCGGCGGTATTGACAAAGGCCTTCGCCGGATCGACAAGGCCCGTGACAGCCATTCCGAATTTGGGCTCATTGTCCTCCACGCTATGCCCGCCCATCACCACGGCTCCCGCCTCTGTGGTCTTGTCATAGGCTCCCCGCAGCACCTCCGCCCAAACTTCCGCCGGCGCGGCTAGCGGATTGAAGCAGGCGATGTTGAGCACAGTCAAGGGGCGGCCACCCATCGCGTAGATGTCGCTCAGGGCATTTGCCGCCGCAATTTGACCATATGAATACGGATCGTCTACGACTGGAGTGAAGAAGTCGACCGTCTGGACCAGTGCTTGACCGTCAGGCAGCAAAAAGAGTCCTGCGTCGTCCGATGTTTCGAACCCTACGAGCAGGTTGGGATTGGCTGACCTCGGTATATGGCGAAGCACGTCCGCCAACTGGGCTGGCCCCAGCTTAGAGGCTCAACCCGCGCAGGAGACCATGTGCGTCAATCGCATGGCCTAGAGTGTAGCGCTAGCGTTAGTGAGACAGGAGTTTTTCGACGTGCTTGGCGATCACATCGAATTCCAGATTTACTCGATGGCCGACGGTTAGACTTTGGAGGTTGGTGTTTGCCAGGGTGTGCGGAATAATCCAGGTGTCGAAGGAGCCTCTTTCGGGCGCGACCAGTGTCAGGGAAATGCCGTCCACAGTGATGCTGCCCTTGTCGATCAAGTAACGATCAAATTCCGCTGGGGCTAAGAAACGAAAGACGGAGCCGCGTATTTCTTCGAGGATGCCGGTGCAGTCTACGTGCCCCTGCACGATATGGCCGCCGAACAGGGTGGCTAAGGTCGCTGCGCGCTCCAAGTTCACTTGCGATCCAGCCTTTAGGGAACCCAGAGATGTGCGCGAGCGCGTTTCGTCGCTGAGATCGAACGCAAGTCCACCTTCAGTTGAGATGGCGGTTAGGCAGCATCCATTTACGGCGACGCTCTCCCCCAGCTCCTCGATTTGAAAGCTTGTCGGAGTGTCGACAATGAGCCTGCCCCCGTCCAAGGAACGAATGGTACCGACAGCTTGAACAATGCCCGTGAACACGTTGCAGAGTATGACTGCGAAAAATGTGCACGAAAAGGGTTGCCTCAAGACGCCAAAAAGCACGTAAAATGCAGCTAGTGTCTAAGCGCCGCAGAAACGGGTCGAAGTGGATCATCGTTTCAGCGCTCGCCCTCGGGGTGAGCGCGGGCTATGTGCTGACGCACGGCCGCAACACCGAGTTCAAGTTCCTTCGCGGAGCGAAAGCGATTGCGGTTCGGGATGCGTCGGTGGAAACCAGCGGCGGCACCATTCGCGGCACCACCACCTACTTCAGCTTTGAGGGCGACTGGGACAAGGTCTATGCCCTCGCGAAGGCAGAGATGCCCGACGCTTTCGAGCGGGACACGATCGTTGGTGGACAGCACGCGAAGGTTCTTACGATCCCCCGGGTCGAGAATGGACGCTTGAGGCTCTTTTTCCCGCCGGTGCGGGAGATCACCATTCTTCCGGAGCGGCTGGTGCTTACCGAGGGTGGCCAGCTTATGACGCAAGAGTCGGACAAGCACTTTGCGTCCGTGAAGATCAGCGAATATCGGCAGCCACACGTGCTCGACACGGCAGTCGATTGGCTCCGCGACCAGCTCAACATCTAGCGTGGGGCGCTCCATTTTTGCCGTTGGCGATATCCACGGCCACTACTGGCGTCTTGTCAAACTCATTGCCCAGCTTCCCTTGCGTGAGGAGGACGTGTTGCTGTTCGTCGGCGACTATATCGATAGAGGGCCGGACAGCGGCAAAGTTTTACAGTTTCTCGTTGAATTGAAGGCTTCACGGCCAACCACCGTTTTCCTCCGAGGCAACCACGAGGAGATGATGCTGAACGCTCGGGACACCTTTCAGGAGAGGCGGCCGGACTACGAGCGGTATGCCCTCTGGATGGGCAATGGCGGCGCGGAAACGATCGACAGCTATCCTGCCGCAAAGCCTTGGTGGAACCGCGTTCCTGATGAGCATTGGGCGTTTCTGGAGGCGACGGGGCTGGAGTATTGGCTCGGGCCTTATGCCTTTGTGCACGCTGGCTTTCTGCCTCCAGATGCGCGATGGCCGTTCGCCGAGGATCCGCGTTTGTGGGTTAGAGAAGAGTTTCTGGATTCCTCACACGATTTCGGCGCCCGGGTGGTATTCGGGCACACGCCGCAGAAGTCTGGGAGGCCGCTCGTGCAGGCGAACAAGATTGGGATCGATACCGCGGCGGCTTATGGCGGGCCGCTTACGGCTGTGCAGTTATCGGTCGATGACGATGATGAGATGGCCGTTTTTCAGGTGTAGGTTCGGACCCTCTCCCCTTCCCCTCCCCCTCGGAAGGGGAGGGGTTCCCGGAGTGCGCTAGACGAGAATTTCGCTGCGCCGTTCTGAAACTCGCCGCTCGCTGTGATCCAATACTTTCTTTCGGAATCGCAACTGTTTCGGCGTGACCTCTAAGAGCTCGTCATCCCGAAGCCAGGCCAGCGCCTGCTCGAGGGAAAACTCCTTGTGGGAATCGAGGGCAACCGTGCTTTCGGAGATGGCGGAGCGGATGTTGGTGGCTGCTTTTTGCTTCGTGGCGTTGACGATCATGTCTTCGTCTCGGGCGCACGCGCCGACGATCATGCCGCCGTAGAGCTCGACTCCGACGGGATAGAACAGCGTGCCGCGGGCCATCACGTCCTCATACGCGTATCGCGTCAGTTTTCCGGCATCCTTCACGATCAGCGAGCCTTGGGAGCGGCTTTCGACTTCGCCCATGTACGGTTTGTAGCCATCAAACAAGGAAGAAACCAGTCCGAGGCCGCGGGTAAGCGTCAGATAAGTGGAGCGGAAGCCGATAAGCCCGCGGGTGGGGATGCTGTATTTGAGGTCGGTGATGCCGTTCTCTCGCTTCGACATCTCCAGCAGCTCGCCCTTTCGACGACTCATCTCTTCCATGGCCGCACCGACTGATTCCTCGGGCAACTCCAGCTCCGCGATCTCGAAGGGTTCCAGTACTTCCTTGGAATCTTCCTCGCGCTTGTAGATGACCTGCGGCCGGGAGATTTGCATCTCGTAGCCTTCACGGCGCATCGTTTCGATGAGGATCGCAAGCTGGAGCTCGCCCCTCGCTTGTACCTTCACGGTATCGGAAGGAGAATTGGGATCGATCTTGACGGAGACGCTGACCGCTTCCTCTTTCTCGATCCGCTCGCGGATCTTGTGGATGGTGAGGAACTTGCCGCCGTCCTTGCCTGCTAGCGGCGAGTTGTTGGCGTAGAACGTCATCGTCAACGTGGAAGGCTCCACCTTGATGGCGGGGAGTGGCGGGGTCGAATCTGGGTGCGCAATGGTGTCGGAGATAAGGACATCGTCCAAACCGGCCATCATCGCGACCTCGCCGGCTCCGATCTCGGTTACTTCCTTGAGGTCGATGCCTTCGTAGGTCCAAAGCTTCGTCACGTTGAAGCCGCCCTTCTTGGCCACTCCCTCGCGGAGCTTCTCCAGCCGGTCGCCGATCTTCAGGGTTCCTCGCAGGACCTTGCCGCCAAACATCCGGCCCACGTAATCGTTGTAGTCCAGGTTGTTGACTTGAAGCAGGAACGGACCTTCGACTTCCACACGAGGAGGGGGCACGGCGTTCACGATCATCTCGAACAGCTCATACATGTCCTTCTCGCCGCCATCGGGCGAGACGCGGGCGAAGCCGCCGTTGCCGGAGGTGTACAGGTGCGGGAAGAAGATGTCATCCTCGCTGGCGCCGAGGTCGATAAACAGGTCAATCGTCTTGTCGTAAGCCCAAAGCGGTCTTGCGTGCTCTCGGTCGATTTTGTTGATGCACACAATCGGCTTGAGGCCGTTCTCGAAAGCTTTCTTCAGGACGAACCGCGTCTGCGGCATCGGGCCCTCTTGAGCGTCGACGATGAGCAGGACGCCGTCGACCATTGACAGCACGCGCTCCACTTCGCCACCGAAATCAGCGTGGCCGGGAGTGTCGACGATGTTGATCTTATAGTTCTTGTAGCGAACGCTGGCTACTTTGGAAAGGATCGTGATGCCCTTCTCGCGCTCGAGGTCATTGCTGTCCATCACACGCTCGTGCATGTGCTGGTTTTCTCTGAATGTGCCGGCTTGTTTGAAGATTGCGTCGACGAGCGTGGTCTTGCCATGATCGACGTGCGCAATAATCCCGACGTTACGTATCTGGGGGGACATCGACATTAGTTTACCTTTCTGGGCAATTTAAGCCCGAAGTTCCTACGCCGATCGAGGTTCGGGGAGTTGAGGTTCGAGGTCCGAGGGACCTGAAACTAATGACAAAAGAGGCGAGGTCGACCTCCGAGCAACCTCGGACCTCGAACCTCGCCCCTCGAACCCTTCTCTTAAACGACTCTGCGGCCCTGAATCACCCTCAGGATCACCACGACAAGTGCGATGACCAGGAGGATGTGGATCAACGCCCCTACGTTCATGACGAAGAATCCAAGCAACCAGAGAATAACCAGAATGACAACAATCGTTTCCAACATTTTTAAACTTCCTTCTCCATCCATGGAGGTGTGAGTAGGAGACTCGGTTGAAACGCGCGGTGTTCCTGAAATTGCCGCGTAGTTGTTTTTACAGGCCGGAACTTGGGCCAAAGGACTGCTCGTATGGCAGTTGTTCGCAGCTCTCATACCAAAAGGGGGAGGCAGGGAGCCCGCCCGCATCGGGATTTCTCAGCCCTTCCCCTTCCATTTCCACTCTTGACTCGGGAGGGACCAGATTCGATGCCGCTGCCAGTGCTTCACCACTCGGATGAAGTAGCCGAAGAAGTTGAGCACGTCTCGATAAAGATCCGTAACCGCCGCGAGCTGCTCGGACATTCTGCGGCGTGAGAGAAGCGAGGCGAGATCGTACAGGAAGTAGGAGAGCAGAGCGAGATTCGTAGCCTGTGCGAAGGCGGCTTGGGCGATCGTCAGGTGCATCGCATCGCCGACACCTGCGACCACCACTGCCGAGGCAATGAGACTCAGGGCGAAGTTTCCCAGAAAGCTATAATCGCGTCCGCATAAGGCCGTATAGATCACAGCGCAGGTCGGTCCAACCAGTAACTGCCAGACGGGCCATCCGGCGGCCCTGAACTCACTCAGAACAAGCGCGACCGCAACGAGCACTACCGGCAGCATCGCCGCAGAGACCGTCCCTTCGATATCCTTGCCTCGCGCGATGATCCGCCAGACCTCGAGCGCGATTAGGACCGACGCCAAGCCTGCCGCCGCCATCCACGGCCCGATGCGTGGCATTGGCAGCGTCATCAGCAATCCCAACAGGCAAATGCTCACGAGGTACAGCCAGGTGACAGATCGAATGAACTTTAGCCTCAGCGTGTAGGGCTGCTCCGTGACGTTCCCAGGAACCTCTAGCGGGTCCGGGATAAAGTTTGGGACGATCACGCTTCTATTTTAGTGTGATGCTAGGAGTTCACTTCTTTAATCCGGCAGGAACACCGTTTGGAAAAGCATCTTGAATTGCCTGCTTGATATGCTCCACGCGGTTTTCTGGATTCGGGTGGGTCTTAAAGAATTCTGGTCCGCCGGAGCCGCCTGCCTTCTTGAGAATTTCCATGACTCCGATCATCGAGCGGGGATCGTAGCCGGCTTCCGCCATGAATCTGACGCCCAGCTTGTCGGCCTCGAGCTCGTCGCTTCGGGTGTGTTTCAGGCTGATGAGTTGGCCCACCATCTGAGCGATGGCGGCGTTCTTGTACGTACTCGGATCGCCGGGATCGGTTGAGGCAATGACTGCCGCGCCGGTCAGGCCCTGCGTGAATCGTTGCTTGGCCATCTGCTCGGCGCTGTGTCGGGCAACGACATGGCCGGCCTCGTGGGCAAGCACGCCAGCTAGCTGGCCCTCTGATTGGAGCTGGCTAAGCAGTGCCTTTGTGATGAATATCTGGCCGCCGGGAAGGGCAAACGCGTTGACGGTCCTTCCGTCGGCAAGTGCATGAAAGGCGAACTCGTACGGCGCCTTTCCTGCCCCCGAGGCAGCGATGATCTTCTTGCCGACCTGCTCCGTGATGGCTCGATCCTGCGGATCGGGATCGAGGCCGCCGAACTGCTGCGCCATTTCGGGCGCAGCTTGGAGTCCGAGGGCGATCTCCTGCGATGGAGACATGTCGATGCGCTGTTTCTCACCCGTCACCGGGTTCGTCTGGTTCATCGAGAAATAGGAGACAGCGCTGACCAGCGCTATGATCACGGCGATAATCAGTCTGCCTTTTTGCATAGTGTTTAGTACCTGTAGATAGCTGCCAGCTCGCCGTTCCCCGGCATCTCCTCTGGCTTCACGACGACGACCTGACCTTGCGTTAGCAATGTTTCGACGGCCGCGCGATCGATGAGGTCTTCCGCGCCTGGTTGATCGGGCTTTGAATCACTGATTTCGTTGCTTTCCGAAATCTGGCCCCAGTGCGTGCTGCCTGTGGAGACGAAGAGGATGCCTACGCGGCCCATACTGGCGGCGGGGATGATCTCCTTGACGTTGCCGGATGCGAGATCGTGAGCCATGGCGGTTCCGAACTGGTCTTTGAGCTCGGCTAGTTCCTTTTGCCAGACTGGCTCCATAAGCTCGCAAGCCTGCTGATGTAGCTGCTCGTTGCTGACGTGCTCGGGATTGCCGTGGAGGAAGCCATCCTGGATGTTCTTGAGATGGCTGGCCTGCCGGTAGAGGGGCGCTACCGAGTCAACGGCGGCAAGAATGATTGGATCCTGGTCGTTTTGGAGCGACCTCCTGACGCCTTCGTCGATCTGGCGATAGAAGAAGAGGTGATCTTCGCGGATTTCTTGCTGAATCTCTTCGCCATGCCCGTGAAACGCCCCGCCTGCACCTTGTGTGCCGGCGGTTGAACCCGAGTGCTTCATGACGCCGGCATGGTTGTCATCTACACCTCCGCGCACGGCCGTCTCGATGGTGGTTTCGACGTCTTGCGGCAGGGACACAAGGTGACAGGTTCGCTGGGTGCACTCAAGAAGCCTGACGTGGTGGTCGCTAACGGCGAGAATGTAGAACCGCTTGCCGTCGAGAAGCGGGAGGAGCGGCTTGACATCGAATCGGCCGTTCACGACACATTGTTCTTCCAGCGGGACCGGCACACGGTAGGCCTTAAAGAAGTCTTGGCCAACGTAAATGACCAGCCCCTCTTGGCTGTGTTGCCAGAACTCGTTGTCTTCCGTGAGCAGTCTCGCAGGTTCGAGCAGGTCTCGGGCCTCGGTTGGCCTCATGCCTCGTTCGGCAAGGTTGGTTTCGGCTTGCTTTAGCAGGTTTTTGAGCTCGATCGGGCCCTGTCTAGTATCTCGCCCCACGGCATGCGTTGGCATGAAGATCGATACGGCAGGGTAGACGCCCGCCTGGATAATGCTTCTCAGTTGGTCGGTCGTAAGAATTTCCATTCTGACTGTTGCTCTCCTTTTGGGGCCGAAAGAAAGCCGCCCCAGTGGCCCTCCGATCTATGACTGCAGCTTTCCCGTTTTGGCTCCGGGTAATGCAAGTTAGTATCCGATGGGCTGGGGCGGATGAGGCTTTTGGGAGATCTATCGAATTGCGTAGAGGTATGCGTACAGGCACATCTTGCCGCGCATGGTCTGCTGCGGTGTGAACTCGTTGTTGGCGAAGCAATAGGGCGCGTTCCACAGCGCTTCCGCGTGCGGCCATTTGTCCCAAGCCGGGTAACCGAGCCTGGCGTAATACTTCGGATCGAACATGAAGCCTTGGGCCCAGGGCTCGGCATTCATGTACGGTGTGTGGCCCGGATGTGAGCCTGCCACGCCGTCGTTCGCACCGGTGGTGTACACATATTGAGGGTGGCGGCTGCCGAGACCGGTCATCTGGACCATGTTCATCGGATTCCGTCCGAGGCCCCAGTCGGCTTCGAGAATCATTGCCTTCATAAATGCTTTCTTGTCCTGCGCGTCGGTCGATATGGCGTGGGCAACGCACACGCGTTGGACTTCCTGAGTGGTTTGGAACCAGGCGTATTCTTCGTCGGTGCTCCTGCGTGAAGGTCGCGTCTTGGAGCTCGCAACGTTTTTGAGCTTCGCTTCAGCGACTACCGACGCTCGCATGTTTTTCAGAAGGTTTGGATAATGGATCGGACGCATGTTCTGCTGGGCACACATCAGATAGGCAGCAGTGCCCCAAAGCTGGTTGCCTTTTCCAACCTGATCCGTTTGCGAGGTCGCGGAGGTGACGAACGATTCTTTGGCCATTGCGTCCTCGAACCGGCGCTCGCCGGTGACGTTGTACAAAAATGCCGCGGCCATCATCTTCAGGTCGCGGCCGCGAGTCTGGCCATTTCCGATTCCGTAGAAAACGTCCAAATCTTGATCGTTCGCCACACGCCACGCTTCCAGCGACGCATCACGGTAGCGGTTCATGAGCTGCTTTTTGTCAGCAATACGGAAGCAGTCGGCAAGCATCGCGGCATTTGCGGCGTTCGCCCAAGCCATGTACGGCTTTGCGGCCGCCTGGTACATGGTTTTTAGGTCTTGAGTGGGATTATTCAATCCGGCGCTGTAGCCGCCCTGGCGATCTCGCAGGCGGAGCCAGAAATCGACCTCATACCGAGCCTCATCAAGGAGGTCCGGGAGCCCATTTCCGCTTTCGCGAATCTTGAGGTTGTCGTTGGCCGACTTGCCGCCGGTCAACACATACGGCAACAAGAGGTCCCAAATAATGGAAATGTGCCCTGCGTGGCGGTCCCAGTCCGCTGCATCCGAGTGCCCGCCCCAGGCATTCGGATTCGTTGGGTTGTCCGGCTCGGCATACTTGGACCAATCCTTATTGTCCCATTGGTCGCCTCCAGCCTTTTTCCAGTCCGGATGCCAGGGCCCGTAAGTAGTGAGCACGACCTTGAAGTTGGCAGGATCCTTACCCGGGATAAAACGGGGTTGCCTCGGGATCGGGCTCATCGAGCGACCCTCTCCGATGCGCATGTAATAAAAGCCGCGCAACGAGGTCTTGAAGGGCTCGAAATAGGCTTCTTTCCCCAGGCGGAACTCTGGGCTGCATCCGACGCCTTCCAGCACCAACTTGAACCTTCCGGATAAATTCAGAGACGAGAAGTCGCAGGTCCATACGGGGGATTGAGTGAGATTCCACTTCCCCGCATCGGGGCCGCTTGGCTTCCAGTACGCTACCTTGCCGGCATCGTAGCGCCGCCCTGTCGCGAGGTCGACCAGCTGAACCTCGCGGCCAACAAACGGCGAGTAGTCCCGGGCACCGCCATCGCCCAGCCACATGTACAGATCGGCGGATTGCAGCGAAGTGTGGACGGGGTTGTAGCCGATCAAGTTGACGTGGAGCGCCTCCGACACGTTGCGGTATGCATCGAAGGTAAAAGCGCTGGCCCGCTTGTCCGAGTTCGTGCCCGCCCCGATGGTAAGGGTGTACCGTTTGCTCTGCACCAGCCTGTGAGGCAACTTCAAGAATACGGTGTGCTTGAGCGTGACGATCGGATCGGGCCATCCCCATGCGGTGCCGCTCACCTTGGCACGTCGGAAGCACTGCACCGGGCTCAGCGGCGACCGATACGCCTTATCATCCGCCGAGCTGAGACGGTATGTAAACGCGGTTGTGGCGGCACGCGTGTCCAGCGGCGATCCAAACGTTTCAACCCAATCCTTATCGCGTTGTTCTTGATTCGAGAAGGCCGTCGGCCCTTTTCCATCATCCAGGTGATGAACCTTGCCGTCAGCCCAGGTGATCATCAGGTACTCGTTGTCGACAGCTCGCATTTCCACGAGGTGCGAAGCCTCGCTGCGGGCTATCGGGATCAACAGGACGAGGGCGAGTACAGCTTTCTTCAGCATCGGCTGCAACTAGTCTAACTCCCTTGCCGATCAGCCAACAATGTGCGGACCCAGGCCGTATTCTAAAGGAGCGAATGCCCGCCAAGCGCACCCTCCCCGAAAATGTCGTCGAGAAGCTAAAAGCTCTTCCCGGCAAGCCCGGCTGTTACATCTACAAGGATGAGCAGGCGAATGTGCTGTACGTTGGGAAGGCGCTTTCTTTGAAGAATCGCGTTCGCAGCTACTTTCAGGATTCGGCGCGGCATGGGCCACGCATTCATCGGATGGTTGGGAAGGTTCGCGACCTTGAGTGGATCGTAGTTGACTCTGAAGTGGAGGCGCTAGTCCTCGAATGCAACCTGATTAAGCAGCATCGCCCGCCGTACAACGTGCGGATGCGCGATGACAAATCGTATCCCTACATCACCCTCACCAACGAGAAATTCCCGCGCGTGATGTTCACGCGGAAGGTTCGGAAGGATGGGGCAAAGTACTTTGGGCCGTATACCAGCGCTTTCTCTGTGCGGGACACCCTGCAACTCCTTCACAAGGTCTTTCCGCTCATTCCTTGCGGGAAGAGCTGGTCTGGGCGTGAGGAGCAACGGCCGTGCCTTTATTATCATCTGGGTAGGTGCCTTGGCCCCTGTGCGGGCTTGGCAAATGCGAGTGAATATGCTCAGGTGCTGACGAAGGTCGAGCGGTTCCTGAATGGTAAGGAAGAGAGCCTGATCTCAGACATACGCACGGAGATGCAAGCGGCTTCTGAAAGCCTGAATTTTGAGAAGGCGGCTCGTTTTCGGGATCAGTTGCAGGCTCTGGAGAGCATTCAGCAGAAGCAGAAGGTGCTGACCACCGACAAGATCGACCAGGACGTAATCGCGGTGGTGAAAGACGACCGTGGTGCCGCGATCCAGATGCTCTACATCCGCGGCGGAAAGCTGATCGGGCAACGCCAGTTCATGCTGGACGGAGCTTCGGAAGCGTCTCCTGCTACCGCCGTGCAGGAATTCGTGAAGCAGTACTACTCCGACGCACCCGATTTGCCCCGCGAGGTGCTGCTGCCGGTGGAGATCGAGGAGCGGGGGATTGTGCAGACCTGGCTTCGGCAGCGGAAAGGCAGCGCGGTGACTCTGGAAGTGCCGCAAACCGGCGAGAAGTCGCGGTTGGTGGAGATGGCTGCGAATAATGCCGAGCAGGCTTTGTCACAGTTCAGCGAGCAGCTTCAGCAGCGGGAGGCTTGGGCGGAGGAGGCGATGGCACAGCTCCAGCAGACCCTGGACCTGCCTTCGCCACCGATCCGCGTGGAGGGCTACGACATCTCCAACATCCAGGGGACGTCTTCCGTCGGCTCTATGGTGGTCGTGGAAGGCGGAGAAGCGGCGAAGGCGGAATATCGCCGATTCAAGATTCGCTACCACCCTGATAGCCCGAACGACTTTGCGATGATGCACGAGGTCATTACGCGTCGGCTAAAGGCTTACATCGATGGGGATGAGAAGTTTGTGAAGCTGCCAGACCTCATCATGATCGACGGAGGCAAAGGGCAGTTGTCGGCAGCATTGAAGGCGCGAGATGAGTTGGGGCTGTTGGTGCCGATGGTGGGGTTGGCAAAGAGACACGAGCTTTTGTATGTGCCGATAGGCGAACTCCCCTCCCCCTTCCGAGGGCTTCCGAGTTCCGGCTCGTCGGGAGGAGGGGCCGGGGGAGAGGGTCCGGAAAACTACACTTACGCCCGCCAAGCACCTGTCGAGTACATCTACCGCGAGATCGAACTACCGCTCCACTCCCCCGGCCTGCTGTTGCTAAGAAAGCTAAGAGACGAAGCCCACCGCTTCGCCCTCACTTACCATCGAAAGATAAGAGATAAACGTCTAAGCGGATCCGCACTAGAAGAGATACCCGGCGTTGGACCGAGACGTAAACGTCTACTGCTCAGACACTTCGGGTCGGTCGAAGGGATTAGACGAGCAAGCTCCGAAGAAATCGCCGCCATTCCTACTCTAACCAAGACGCTGGCAGAGAAAATCCGCGAGTACCTACAAGAAACGTAGTGCCTTCATCCGTGAAGGCATCTCCTCCGGCCCCTACTTATCTTTACTCGGCCCCAAAATGGCACCCGAATTATAAGGATAAGACAGCACCGTGAGCTTGATGGTCTCCGTATTCTTTCCCAGCGTCAAGGTCGCTGTATAGGCTCCCGCCGGCACATAGATCGCCCCGCTCTCGCCCTTATTCGGAAGCCGAACCTTGGCCTCCGGCTGCATGTCCCATAAGACCCGGTTAATCCCCCGCGCCCCTGGTCCACTAAGCGTCGCCACGGTCTGCCCCTTCTCATTATCGATCTTGATCGACACATTGTCGTCCGACCGCTCCTTAACCCAGTAGGAGATCCGAAGCCCGAGTGGAGCATTCGGAGCCCCGAAGAACTTGTCACCCCACAGCCCATCCAGCCATCCTCGCTGCAGCGGCTTCGCGGGCAACGAGTCGAATGCATGCAATTCCTTCTGCATCTTGCTCTCGGTGAGCTGAGAGAGCGGAGAAGCATCGTCCATAACATAAATGGAGCGCCCGTGGGTGCCGATGACTAAATCCATAGTCTGCGGCTGCTGAACGATATCATGGACGCCAACGGTGGGCAGGCTGCTGCCGTTTAGCTTGATCCAGTTCTTACCGCCATTGATTGAGGCGTAGACACCATTCTCTGTCCCGCAATACAGCACACCGGCGTTGCGAATATCCTCCTTGACAACACGCACAGAGGCTCCCTTCGGCAGATCGCCCGTGACGTCTTTCCAAGTCTCGCCTAGATCGCTAGTGGCTAGAATCAACGGGTCGTAATTGTCAGAACGGTGACCATCGATTGATACGTAAGCTGTATCCTTTCGATGGTGAGATGGCTCGATCTTGGACACGTACCATCCGTTTACCTGCTTCGGCGTGGCGTCCAACCAAGTTGCCCCATCGTTAGCCGTTACATGGATCAAGCCATCGTCCGTTCCTGCCCAAAGGAGTCCCTTCTGCACTGGCGACTCGGCAAGGCTAACCACCGTACAATGCGTCTCCGCGGAAGAGCCGCTCGTGAGCATCTTCTTCGGGTCTTGTGTCGTAAGATCCTCGCTCACGGCCCTCCAGTTGTCGCCCTTATCAGTGAGTTTAAAGACGCGATTCCCTCCGAGATAAAGCACCGTCGGATCGTGAGGAGACACGAAGAAGGGGCTGTTCCAGTTAAACCGAAACGCGGGCGCTCCTTCCTTAGCCGAGGGCTGCAAGCCCACCATCTCCCAAGTCGTCAAGTTCAACCTAGCCAAATATCCGCCCTGAGATTCGGAATACACGATGTTCTTGTCGGTTGGATCAAAGGCGACATGGAATCCATCTCCGCCCCCGATCGTCTTCCAATCACCGTTCGTAATTCCAATCGCACCCGCGTCGGCGAGAGTCGAGCTGGGCCCCATCCAAGAGCCGTTATCCTGCAGCCCACCCGCTATCCGATAGGGGAAAGAACCGTCTACCGCCACGTTATAGAACTGCCCAACCGCCATCGAATTCAGAAAATCCCAGGTGGCGCCGCGGTCGAACGATTGATACACGCCGCCGTCGCTGCCAACGATGAGATGATCCGAGTCGTTGGGATCGATCGTCATCGCATGCCAGTCGACATGCAGCTTCTGCGTGAGGCCGGTTGCGAATGATTGTCCGCCATCTTCAGAGCGCCAGACGTCCCATCCAAGCAGGTAAACCCGGTTCTCCTCCTTCGGATCGACTCGCACCTTTGCAAAGTAGAACGCGCGGGGAATGAGAGCATTGACCCGCGTCCAAGACTCCCCGCCATCCTTGCTGCGAAAAATCCCACCCTTCCGGCTCCGGTCGTCGTCGATATTGCGGCCGCCGCCCTCATCCGACTCCACCGCGGCATACATCACCAGGGGGTTAGCCTTACAGATGTCCAGGCCTATGCGACCAGTCTGAGAAGGCAAGCCTTTCGTGATCTTCTGCCAAGTCTTTCCCGCATCTTTGCTCTTATAGATGCCGCCCTCGGGACCTCCGCTCTGGAAGCTGTAAGCCGTCCGCCGCCTGCCGTACATGGCCGCAAAGAGAACCTGCGGGTTCTTCGGATCCATGATCAAGTCGATGGCACCCGTATTCTCGTCGATCTGCAGCACCGGGTTCCAAGTCTTGCCCGCATCGGTGGTCTTATAGACGCCCCGCATCTTGTTCGGCCCCCAAAGATGGCCAAGCGCTGCCACATAGCACGTATCGGGATCGCGCGGGTCCACGACGATCGCCGGAATGTCCCTACTGTCCTCCAAACCGACGTTCTTCCAACTCGAGCCTCCATCCGCCGAGCGATAAACACCATTCCCCCAACTCGACGAATTGCGCCCGTTCCCTTCGCCCGTTCCAACCCAAACAACCTTCCCTTTGCCCATCTCCTCCAGCTTCTTCGGGTCCTTCTCGGTCGGTGCCGCTTCTTTCCATCCTGCCCAGCTCGCTGGAGCATCGGCTACCGCTACCGCGCCAATTGAACTCGTGGACTCCTTATCGAATACCGCACTGAAGGTCGTGCCGCGATTTCCGGTCTTCCAAAGCCCGCCTGCGCCAAAAGCAACGAAGAAGCTTCTCCCATCGGAGCTCGCCAACTCAACGTCAGCCACACGCCCGCCCATGTTCGCGGGTCCGACTGAACGCCACGCGAGGGCCTTCAGGTCCTTTTCTATAAGGGGGTCGGACTTCTGGACGATAGGTGCGGGCAAGAGTAGGAGAGAAGCAGCAAAGAGCGGAAGCATCGGAACCATTATAGAGTGCGGTGGCCATGCCACCGCTTTAATGCAGCTACTGCAGGCAATTGTTTCATGTGGAACAATCCACCCCCTCCTGAGCCGGTAATATGGCCATACCTTTCCACGACATGGAAGGGAGGAGGCACAACATGGACAACGGCATGCCGACGCGCTACGACGCGTCCCAATCAGAGGCGAAGTGGTACGAAGCGTGGGAGCAAGCGGGGCTCTTCCAGCCTGACCCCGACCCAGGGAAGCCCGTCTACTCGATCACCATCCCGCCCCCCAACATCACCGGCTCGCTCCACATGGGCCACGCCCTCTGCTACCCCCTCCAGGACCTGCTCGGCCGCTACCGCAGGCTGCGAGGCGACAGCGTCCTCATCCTGCCCGGCCAAGACCACGCTGGCATCGCTACCCAAAGCGTCGTCGAGAAGCAGCTCAGGAAGGAAGGCACCAGCGGAGCCCAACTTGGACGAGAAGCGTTCGTCGAAAGAGTCTGGGAATGGCGCAAGGATAGCGGCGACACGATCCTTCAGCAGCTCAGAAGGCTCGGCTGCGCCTTCGACTGGAGCCGCCAGCGCTTCACCCTGGATGACAAGTACGCCGAAGCTGTCCTCAAGGTTTTCATCGACTGGTTCGACAGAGGCCTCATCTTCCGCGGCAAACGGGTCGTCAACTGGGATCCGGTCCTCCAAACGAGTGTAAGTGACATCGAAACGGAGCGGAAAACCGTCAAGGGCAAGCTAACTTACATCCGCTACCCGTACGCGGATGGCTCCGGCCACATCGTGATCGCCACCACTCGTCCCGAAACAATGCTCGCCGACGTCGCTGTGGCCGTCCACCCGAGCGACGAGCGGTACAAGGATAAGGTCGGCAAGATGCTCATCCTGCCGCTCATGAAACGCGAAATCCCACTAGTGGCCGACATGTACCCCGACCCCGCCTTCGGAAGCGGTGCCGTAAAGATCACCCCTGCCCACGATGCCAACGACTATCAAGTAGGCGTCCGCCACAACCTCCCAATGCCCGTACTGCTGGATGAGCGAGCCAGAATTACGGAAGAAGGCGGCATCTATGCCGGTCTCGACCGATTAGAAGCCAGAAAACGCATTGTCGCCGACCTCGAAGAGCAAGGTTTCCTCGAGAAGATCGAAGACTACGAGATCCCGATCGTGGTGAGCGAGCGCAGCGGCGAAGTGATCGAACCGCTCCTGAGCGAGCAATGGTTCTGCGATCAGCCGAAGCTGGCCGAGCCGATCATCAACGCCGTAAAGAATGGGGAAGTTCATTTCCACCCAGAGCGCTACGAGCGCATCTTCCTCGAGTGGATGGAAAACATTCGCGAATGGTGCGTCAGCCGCCAACTCTGGTGGGGACACCGCATTCCCATCTACTTCACCGAAGACGGCACGCCTGTAGCCGCCTTGAACTGGGAAGAAGCCGAAAAGAAAGCCGGGGCAAAGATCGTTCGGCAAGAGGACGACGTTCTTGACACTTGGTTCAGCTCGGGCCTCTGGCCCTTTGCCACCCTCGGCTGGCCCGAACAAACCGAAGACCTAAAGCGCTTCTATCCAACGAGCACGCTCATCACTGACCGCAACATCATCAACCTCTGGGTCGCTCGCATGATGATGATGGGCTATGACCTGATGGGCGAGAAACCCTTCAGCGACGTCATGATCTACGCCACCGTGCTCACGCACGACGGCAAACGCATGAGCAAGAGCCTGGGAACTGGCGTCGACCCAATGACGATCATCGACACCCTCGGCGCCGACGCCCTGCGCTACACCCTTCTCAGCCAAACCGGAGATAACCAAGACCTTCGCTATAGCGAAAGAAGAACCGAAGACGCGCGCAACTTCTGCAACAAGATCTGGAACGCGACCAGGTTCGTCCTGATGAACGTAGTGCCTTCATCCGTGAAGGCATCTCCTCCGGCAAACTTAGAGGCAAGCGACAAATGGCTCCTCAGCCGACTGCATCTAACGGAGAGAAAGGTCCGCGAAGCCTACGACAACTACGACATCCAGTCCGCCTGCCAGGCGCTGTTCCACTTCTTTTGGGGCGAGCTGTGCGACTGGTATATCGAAATCTCAAAGCCGCGCCTGAACGACCCAGCCACAAGGGAAACCCCGCAATGGGTACTCCTCACGGCGATCGAGGCGTTCCTGAAAATGATGCACCCCGTCATGCCGCACATCACCGAGGAGCTCTATCAGCACCTCCCTATCGAAGGAAAGTCCGACTTCCTGATGAGCGCCGACTGGCCAAGAATCGCCGACTCCTTCTCCTTCGAGGAAGAAGAAGCCCAGATGGAGCGAGTCTTCGAGGTCACCCGAGGACTGCGAGCCCTGAGGGCCAGCATTGACCTCACGCCCATGAAGCCGATCCCCGTCGCCTACTACCAAGGCGATCTCTACGGGGCAGAACAGGTCCTCTCCTCCCAAGCTTGGGTCCAGGAGCTGCGCCAAGGCAAACCCGCAGAGCGAACGGTTTCGTCTACGGTTGCAGGTATAGACTTACACATACCCATCGGCGATCTGGTTGATCTTGACAAGCTAAACTCCAATCTGGGCAAAGACTTGGCAAAGCTTTCGGACGAGCACGCGAAGCTTAAACTCCGCCTCGACAACCCTCAATTCGTCGAACGCGCCAAGCCGGAAATCGTGGAGCGTGAGCGAGCTACCCTCGAAGACATGGAATCGAGGATGACGAAGTTGAAAGAAAGAATCGACCTCTTCAAGTAGTGCCCCCATCCGTTGGGGGGCATCTCCTCCAGAAGCAGTCCCATTGTAGTGCCTTCACGGATGAAGGCACCACAATAAACACCAATGCCTCAAGAGCCAAACTCCTTCGGCCCCGTCGCGCCCTACTACGACGAGCTGATGAAGCAGGTGCCCTACCGAATGTGGATCGGCTACTACCTGCTGCTCCTGAGCCAGCAAAACCTGCGCCCCAAGCGAATCCTGGACATCTGCTGCGGCACCGGCACGATGACCGAAATGCTCCACGAGGAAGGCTTCAAAATGGCCGGCTTCGACCTTTCGCCCGCCATGATCCAGGAAGCCCGACGCAAGGCCGAAAGCAAAAACTACGCCATCCGCTACGAAGTCTTCGACGCCGCCGAAGCTTTCATGGAGGAGGCCTACGAAGCCGCCTATAGCTTCTTCGACAGCCTCAACAACATAACGGACCCAGACAGGCTCCAAATGGCCTTCAACCAGGCCGCCGAACACCTGGAGCCCGGCGGCTCCTTCATCTTCGACATGAACACCGCCTACGCCTTCGAGCAGCAGATGTTCGACCAGAAGCACCTCAAGAAAGAGTCCAAACTCCGCTACCTCTGGAAAGGCGACTGGAACCCAGACTCCCGCCTGATCACCGTCGATATGCAGTTCTGGCTAGGCAAAGCCGAGTTCCACGAAGTGCACGTGCAGCGCGCCTACGAAGCCGAAGACATCCGCCAAATGCTGATGAATGCTGGCTTCACAAGCATCCGCGCCTACCACAGCTACACCCTAAACCCGCCAAGGCACACGAGCGACAGGCTTCACTGGACAGCGATCCGCGAAGGCTGAGCCTCGAAGGGGGTAGAGTGCCTTCGAACTATGGCAAAGAAACCCCTTGGAATGGGCGTCGTTGGCGCTGGCAGTATTGGCATTCGTGCCGCTCTCGATCACTTTTCGGTGCCTGACGTACAGGACCGGGTGGTGCTTGCTTCGGTTTGCGACCCGGTGCCGGGACGGGCGGAGGCGGCGGCTGGGAAGTATGGGGTGCCGCACCACTCGGAGTCGTATGAGGAGCTGCTGGCCGATCCTTCGGTTGACCTAGTGACGATCTGCTCGCCCATTGGCCTTCACTACGATCAGGGCGTGCAGGCAATCGAGGCGGGGAAGCACATTCACTTTAACAAGACCATGACGGTGACTACGGATGAGTCGCTGGACCTGATTGCTCGAGCCAAGGCGAAGGACATCAAGATCGTCGCCTCGCCGGGGCAGATGACTCGGCCGGTGAACCGGGAGATTCGGCGGATGATTCAGACGGGCGAGCTCGGGAAGCTTTCTTGGGCGGTTACGGGTGCGGCTTTTGGGAGCTATCACGAGACTGAGGGTGTTCGGCAGGGGGATGACGTGCTGAGCAACATCAATCCTTCCTGGTATTGGCGAAAGCCAGGCGGCGGTCCCTTGTATGACATGACCGTTTATGGGCTGCATACGCTGACCGGGATTCTGGGGCCGGCGAAGCGGGTTACGGCGATGTCCGCTTGCTCGGTGAAGGAGCGGGAGTTTCGGGGGCAGATGTATCCGTGCGACGCCGATGACAACACGCTGATGCTGATCGACTTTGGCAACGGAGTGTTTGCGATGGCGCATGGAACTTTTGCCGGCGGTGTGTCGGCGTTTGGGCAGCCCAGCTTCTTTGGGATGAAGGGCTCTGTCGAGGGGACGAACTTGAATGGGCAGCCGGTGAAGGTGGACACGACAATGCATCACTACGGACCGCACGTGGTTGGACCGCATGCGACGATGGGGGAGAACCATGTATTCGAGGACATGATGCAACTCGTCGACTGGATTAATGACGGAACGCCTCCAATTGCGACCGCCGACCACGCTGCGCACGTGATCGAGATTATCGAGGCGGCTTATAAGGCATCAGACACGGGTGAGACTCAGGAATTGCGCACGAGTTTTGAGCAGGTTTAGCTAAGGTTTGGGATGGAAGCGAGGGTGTTTCGGCGATCGATTCGAGTTTGGGTCGTTTGCGGGCTCAGCTTCGCTCTCTGCCTGTCTTTTCTCGTGGCTCTACCAGATGAACTCCTCCCCAGGCTCCTCTTCGGCTGCATGCTGCCGGCTTCAATATACGGGCTTTTGCAAGCGCGGAATAGCGTGATCGCTCTAGATGCTGAGGGCGTTAGAGCCACCGATGCGTTTGGGAGAGTTCGATTTCTTGCGAGTTGGAATGAACTGAAATGGCTGCAGATGCGAGCTGATCCAGAAGCTCCAGCCTTTCATAACTATCTTCTTCAAACCCTTAAGCAAGAACTCACCATCGGAACTGATTACGACGGCGAAGCTATTGCCGACGAGATCATGAAGTGGTCTCCGATGCTGCAAGTGTCGAAGTCGCTTGATCAGCGAAGAGAGCGCTTAAGAAGGTGACCCTCTGAGCTCGTTGCCGCAGCTTAGCGGACCTCAACAAGCGTCCGACCCTTTGCGCCATCAGCCGGCATCCGTCCAACAATGATCGTGACATCCCGACCCAAGGCATTAAGAATGGCGGTCAACTTGTCCATCGAAATACTCCGTGTACGTCCGCGTAGCAACTTCGAAAGAGTGGGCTGGTCTAGATTGACGATGCGGGCGGCCTCCACCTGAGAGAGTCCCTTGGCGCGAATTGTCTCTGAAATGGCGCTCACTAGCTCGCTTTTGCGCTCCATCTCTTCTGAGTCTTCGTACCCGAGAGCGGCGAAAACGCTGCCGCTCGTGCGCTCCACGCTCACTTCTTCCCCTTTTGTTACTGGTTTTCTTTCTGCCATCTCTTATGTTCCTCTTGCGCCTGCTTGTAGCGCCTATCGATCAATTCCGCGTCCTGCCTGGGTGTTTCTGCGCCGCGCTTGGATTTCTTCATGAAACAGTGCAGGACGTAGATTGCCTCTTGGAACTCGACGGTATAAACGGCTCGGTAGGTAGGTGTTCTTGTCAAAGTCTTCAATAATCTCAAGCATGCTGGTCCGCCATAGCCCTTGAGCGGTTTGGCGTTCGCGGGTTTCAGTCCCTGCTGAGCCTCGTAAAGGTGGTGCCCCACCTCATCCTGAACCTCGTCCGGAAAGTCCGCCAAGTCTCTCTTGCTCGATCCAAGCCAGACTACGTCCTTTAAACGCGCCACTTATGGATAATATACCATAAAGCTGCTGAACTTGAAGCGGCTATGTCTGAAAATGAGCCACTTCGGGCTCGCGAGGCACCGGTTTGTGCAAGCCGAGCTCGCGCTTGCCCCAGTGCTTGTAGACCTCCACGATGATCACAAGGAGGAAGATGCCGGCGGTCCAGCCGCCTACGACATCCGACAGCCAGTGAGCACCCAGGTAGACGCGGCTGAGGCTTACCATGACGGCGGTGATGGCCAGGCAGAAGAACGCGGCGATACGAGTGCCCTTCTGAGGGATGTGCATCCAGGCGAGGATGGCCAGGAAGCCGTAGAGGGTGGTGGAGGCCATGGCGTGGCCGGAGGGGAAGCTGAGGCCGATGGTGGGGGCGAGGACGCTTACGAGGTCTGTGCTGGGGCGGGGCCGGCCGGCGTACACCTTTAGAAGCATATTGATCGGCAGTCCGACGAGCGTGATCATCGTCAGCCATGCGGCCAGGGGCCGATGCTTGAAGAAGAAGAATGCCGCCACGGCCACCCCAACGATGAAGAGGTTCTCGCTGTTGCCGAGCGCGGTGAAGCCGAGCATGATCCCGTAGATCCATGAGGGATGGAAGCTTTGCAGCGCTTTGGTAAAGCGGAGGTCCAGGTGTTCGACGCCGGGCTGGTGGATGGCGAACGAGATCGCGAAGAACACGCAGCCGAAGAGCAGCAGCATGGCGATCGCCTGCTTCGCCTTAAAGTGTGTCCAATACTTCCAAATCGGCTCGATGTATTGCCTCATAGTTTTTCGACAATCACTTTGAGTGCTTTGTGCTCCGAGGTGATCGTTACCGGGGTTGTACAGGGCACTTTGTCGTCGCTGTGAACGGGCAGGCGCCGCCGAGCTTCTATGCGAACTTCCTTCGCCTTGTGAATCTTCACCTTAGGGAGGGTGATGTGCATCTGCTGGCGCATGGCCTTGTAGTAACTGAAGAGCTCTTTCCGGTCCAGATCGCCAAGGATCACGAGGTCGAGCTCGCCGTCGGTGAGCTTTGCGCTGGGAGCGATTGCCAGTGAATGAGCCATTCGGAAGCTGTTCGCGGCTACGCAGAAGACCGCCGGTTCCTCATGCGTAATGCCGTCGATGGTTAGCATCAGCCGGTGAGGTCGGAGGCCGAGGATGAGGCGCAGGACGGTGATCAGACTTCGCCAGAGGTTCTTGTTCGAGTCTCGGCCGTACAGCGAAAGAGCGTCGGCGAACAAACCCACGCCTGCGGATTCGGAGAAGTATCTTCCACAAGACTTGCCCAAATCGACTTCAACAACTTCCCCCTCTTGCAGGACTCTCAAAGCGCTTGGGAGGTCTTGGGGGAGGCGGAGCGCCGTGGCGAAGTTGTTGGCGGTTCCTTGGGGAACAATGCCAAGGGCGGTGTTGCTGTGGGCGAGTATTTGAATGGCGGTCGTCACGGTGCCGTCGCCGCCGGCAACCGCCACCCGCTCCCCACCACGGTCGATCAGCTCGCGAAGGGTCTGGACCATGTGCTGCTCGGACTTGGTCCCGACGACATCCAAACGAAGATCGAGATGTTCGATCATGGTCTTCATCTCGGCGACTCCAGGCGTGAACTTAAACCTGCCGGCGTTGTCGTTCATCAGGACCGTGCAGCAGGGATTCACGAGCTTGCCACCGGCGTTCCTTCGTTGGCGACCTTGCGCCAGCCAGTGTAGTAAACGATGGCACCTACCAAGGCGGTGAATAGCACTGTCGAAACCCGGAATACGAGCACGGCGGCAACGGCATGGTCGAGCTTTACACCCGGCATTCGGTCGAGAACGCCTACCATGCCGACTTCGGTGAGGCCAACTCCTCCGGGCATCGCCGAGATCCTGCCGACCATTGTAGGGACGGTGTAGGCGAGGAGGAGAATAAGGGGGTGCATCTTGTGACCCACCGCCCACATGCAGAGCCACAGGCCCGCCACAAGGAGCGCAAAGGACATAAGGGAATTGAGGACACCGATCGCCAAGACTCGCTTGTCCATGGTCGTCTTCATCCCGTCGACGAATGTCCGCCACTTGGCATCTTGCTTGAAGTGCTTGAGCAACTTTTCGATGGCGTTCAGGAGCCAAGTGCGAGTCGCCTCGATTCCCATGACCATGCCGATTGCCGCCAAGACCGCCAGGAAGACGAGCACCGGCTTTCTGGCCGACTCAAACCACATCGCCGCTACGGAGGCGCAAATGATGAAGCCGAACTGGTCGCTGATGCTGGAAAGAGCCACCGCCGGGGAGCTTTCCTCAATCTTGATGCCGACCTGCTGGAGAAGCCCGGATCGAGCGGCGATTCCACCGGGGAGCAATGTCATTGACTGTCCAGCGACATAGGCCTTCATCGCGACGGACCGGGGGATCTCGTGAATCTGCTTAAGGAGGGTGGCAAAGCGCCATGCCTTGACCATGACCGAGCCCATTCCGAGGATGCAAACGGCGGGCATGACCCACCAGTTGAAGTTGTCCAGCGCCTTTTGGAGCTCATCCCCGTTGATCGTTTTGACGGCAGCCCAGATCACGCCGCCGAGTACCGCGGCATGCAGGATATATTGCAAAACCTTTCCTTTCTTCAATTTCCTGCCACCGGATTACTTGGAGACGGGGAGGGGGTTCTAAGTTCCTTCAGGTCCTACCTTTCTGACCTAGGCTGACCGGTAATCTTTGCGTTCATGAAACCTCTGCGGATTGGGATTATCGGGTGTGGTGCGATCAGTGGGATTTATCTCAAGAACCTGAACGCCTACCGCTCGACTTCAGTGGTTGCGGTGGCCGATTTGGACTACGAACGAGCGCAGAGAGTGGCGGCGGAGCATGGCGTTGCGCGGGCGCTCAACACCGCTGATTTGATCAATGATCCTGACGTAGAGCTAGTGCTGAATCTCACGGTGCCGAAGGCGCACGGATCGGTGGCGCTGGGTGCGATCCAGGCGGGGAAGCACGTCTATAACGAGAAGCCGTTGGCCCTAGATTTCAAGGAGGCACGGGAGCTTCAGGAGGAGGCGGATCGACGGGGGGTGCTGCTCGGCTGTGCGCCAGACACGTTCATGGGCTCCGGCCTGCAGAGCTGCCGCAAGCTGCTCGACGACGGGGTCATCGGCGAGCCGATAGCGGCGCAGGCGTTTATGCTCTCGCGGGGACACGAGACATGGCACCCTTCGCCCGAGTTCTACTACGAGAGGGGCGGCGGTCCGATGCTCGACATGGGGCCGTACTACGTGACAGCGCTGCTGCACCTGCTGGGGCCAGTGCGGCGCGTTTGCGGATCGGTTAAGGCTTCGTTCCCGGAGCGGACGATTACGAGCCAGCCGAAGCATGGCAAGGTCGTGCAGGTGGAGACGCCGACCCATATTTCAGGGGAGATGGACTTCGTAAGCGGTGCCTCGGCGCACATTACCACCACGTTTGACGTGTATGGCAGCGCGGTTTCACCGATCACCATCTTCGGGTCAGAGGGCACGATGCTCGTGCCTGATCCAAACAACTTTAGCGGCGAGATACGTGTGAAACGAGCGGGCACCGACTTCGAGCGAGTGGAGCAGACGCACGCACACCCGGAAAACTCGCGCGGCATCGGCGTGCTCGACATGGCTCACGCGATCCGGGAGGGACGGCAAGATCATCGTGCCAGTGGAGCTCTGGCGCTCCATGCCCTTGAAGTAATGAACTCGTTTGAGCGATCTTCGAACGAGGAGCGACACATTCACATGACCACCTCCCCCGAGCGGCCAAGGGCGATGCGCGAAGACGAGTATGCCGATGAGCTTTGACGTTCCCTCATCGATCCTGACGGATCGGCTAGAGCTTCGAGCACCGCGCGTCGAAGATGCGGCAGCCGTGAACGAGGCGATTCTGGAGACGTTCGACCAGCTTCATCGATGGCTTCCCTGGGCGCTGCATCCGCCTTCGCTGGAAGAGACGATCGAGGTCTGCACCCGTATGGCCGAAAAGTGGAGCGAGCGGAAGGACTTTCCCTTGTTCGGATTTGAGCGTGCGTCTGGCCGGTTCGTGCTTGGAGCCGGGCTTCATCGATGGGACTTTGCGGTGCCTTCCTTCGAAATCGGCTATTGGTGCCGGAAGACTGCTCAAGGCAAGGGATATGTGAAAGAAGCGGTGCTCGCGATTACAAAAATGGGCTTCGAAGTCGTCCACGCGAATCGAATTGAGATTCGTTGCGACGCCGAGAACAATGCGAGCGCTGCCGTAGCTCGTGCGTGCGGCTTTGAGTTGGAAGGAGCGTTGGTGAACCATCGCCGGAATGTCCACGGAAACCTCAACAACACGCTGATTTTCGCTCAAGTGCGAAACGACGTCTAGCCGGTATACAGGCGGTATGCCCATTCATGAATATAAGGTCAGCGTTAGCTGGCAAGGCGGCAAGGACGGCTCGGGTCGACTGGAGGCACCCGAGAGCGGGGAGAGCTTCGATTTGGCGGTGCCTGCCGAGTTTGGCGGCCCTGGCGGAGCTACGAACCCGGAGGAACTCCTGACCAGCGCGATCGCAAGCTGCTATTCGATCACGCTGGGCATCATCGCCACGAACCGAAAGCTCCCAATCGAAAGCATTCATGTCGACGCGGTGGGGCAGGTCGAGCAGCAAGGCGCAGCGTTTACATACAAAGCGGTATCGATCCGCCCAACCGTGACCCTCTCCAGCACCGCAACGCCGGAGCAGATTTCGCAAGCAACCGACATGGCGATGAAGGCGGACCACTACTGCATCATCACGAACGCGGTGCGCGGAAAGGTCGAGGTCACCGTCGAGCCAAACGTCGTTCAATAGGTCTAAGTAGAACTACCAGGTCTTCTCCTCAGTCCCAGTTGCAAGGACATGAGGAGACTGGTTTCTCAGCTATCAATATGCGCGATCGGAGTCGCGGCCTTATCGGCCTCAACCCCGGCGCAGATGCTGGGTGAGCGATCCGAATCGATGGGCGGCGCGGGGCTGGCGTACGGGCTCAATTACAGGCTCAATCCAGCGCACCTCTCGTTGATGGGTGGCGGCTACCGACTGCCAGTTCCTCTGCTCGAGTATCGCGCGAGCGGCAAGGATATCGGCCAGGTCACGTCATATTTGATGATGCTGCGGCGGTCTGGCTTTGACTCAAACCGCCTAAACGCGATGGCCCACGGTGGCCAATTGGCTAGAGTCGATGACTTCGGTGGGTCCATTGGCCTCGTGTATGGATCCGCGTCGTTTACGTATCTAGCGCGTGGCTACCAGGAACTGCTTCCGTCATCGCAGGGCCTCGACGTGTATGGCGTGGCTTTCGAAGCCTATCAATTTTCTTTCGGCCAAGAGCTTCCGGTGAAGGGTGGCCGCTTTGCAGTTGGCACTTCTGCCCGCATGATACATGCTTCGTACGATCATCAGGCGATGAGCGCAAGCGGTATTCAGCGGGGCATCGATGCCGGCCCTAGCTCGCAATCGGGGTTCGGTTTGGACTTGGGCATGACCTTCAAGCCGGAGACTCGGCGCGACACGACCTATGCGTTGGTCATCCGCAACCTCATCAATCCAGGCATCGCATTCGACCGCCAGATGCCAGACGGATCGGTGCAACGAAAGGGCGTGGAGCCGTTCCGCATGACGGTGAATACCGGATTCGCAACGCAACTGGGGGATGCCACCTGGCTCGCGGTGGATGGCCTCGACCTCGGTAACAGCATCGGCCGGAGGCAGGTCGCAATGGGAATCGACCAGCAGCTCAACCGCTATCTCGGGCTGCAGATTGGCTATAACACCCGAACGTCTTTTACGATTGGACTGTCGTTCTTTGGAATCCACGCGCGGCTGGCTGGCCGGTCGCCTTTGACTGTTGAAACGGGCATTCGATTCTAATCCGAATGCCCGCTGTCTCTTAGAAGCGTGCATGGAACAGCAAGCGGAGCGAGCCCAGGGCTGTGAACTTCGTGCGAAGTCCTGCAACCGCGCCACCAGGGTTGTAGATCTGGAAGCTGCTGAATGCGGTCATGCGGCCACCGGCGATCGGCATGCCCATCGGCATCACGCTGAGGTCGCCCTCGACGGAGAGCCAGGAGGCGGCGTTGTAGGAGAGCGCCCCGAATAGAACCGGGCGGACTTCCATGCCGATGTTGAAGCCATTGCCCTTCAACGACTGACCGACCAGATGTCCTTCCAGTCTTGCCTTTAGCTTCTCTTTGAGCTGCATGCTGCGGCCCATCGCGAGCTCGATCACGTCCGATTTGCCACTGGCGGCACCTCGAACGGTGGTAAAGCCGAGCTGATAGTCATTCTCACCCCTGCTGTGGATGAGAGAGTAACTGACGTTCTTCGTCGCGAAGAACGTAGCGCCGCCACCACCGGTTACGGCATCTGCCGAGCTCGGGCGAAAGGCTTCGATCTGAATTGCGGTGCTGCCGCCGCCGTACCCATCAGGGCCGTCGACGATATACCGGAAACCGTAGGTGTCTGCGGTCATTCGGAAGCGGCTCTTAGCTGAGCGGCCCTTCGCAAGGTAGTCCTGCTTGGAGAACCAGACGAGCGCCTTTTCGTTGGGAACGAAGCTGAGGATCAGCTCCTTTGCCTCGAGGGTTCTGCCTTCCAGCGTGGCGTAATACTGCCCGAGGGAGAGACGTGCGCCCTTGGCCTGAGGTCTGGCTGAAAAGATCGCCGGCGATGCCCATTGAGCCAGTTCCGTTTCTGGGCTCGACGAGTTTTGCTCTAGGCGATACGTCAAATCAAAGTTGGAGTTGCCTTGGGCAACTCCAACTTTGGAAAGAGATAGAGTGGCGACGCTGAGCGCCGCCACTGCTAATCGGTTCAGATTAGTCATTAAACGGAGTATCCGAATATCGGAACTCAACTGTCTGAAGACCAACAGCAGGGATCACGGAGTTCCCGCTGAATGTGAGGTCGTGGAACTGGGCGTGGCCGTTGTTCAGGGTCTTGTCTTGGTGCAGAATGCCATTCGCATGGACCACCCGGAGATCCACGAATCCAACTGCGAACTGGCTCGGCAACTGAATGTCGAGGCGCAGAGGGTAGCTCGATCCGCCATTAACTGGCAACTGACCGGAGATCGTCATCGGAACAGAAGCAACGCCGTTTCGAACCTGACCATCAAGGATGATCGTCTGGACGTTGAGTATCTGCCCACCATTGGAGATGGTGAACGGTCCGTGCATGAAGATCTCATAGTCGCCGTTGGGCAAAACGAATGGGCCGCTTAGGGTGCCGCTCGTCGTGACCTTGACGCCGCTGTAGTAGGACACGTTCGAGTTGTGATCTCGAACCCAGATCTCGCCAGCTTCCTGACGCGTCTGGTGTGCGACGTTTCCGCCGCCAATCGTCGACAATCCCTGAAGGATTACTTGACCGGCAGGGAACAGGGCAACCTGCTCTCCCGTGGTCAGCGAAATACCACCGGGCAGAGAAGCAGACTGTGGGCCACCACCAACGGTAACTTGAACCTGTTGCGGCTGCTCGGTCGCTCCACGCGTTTCATTCGAAGTGCCCGTATTCTGCGGGACTCCGCCCGATGCCGGGATGACAGGGGTGCCCGGGTCCGGTCCTACCGTCGCGTCGCCGGAACATCCGACAAGCGCGGAAGACACAACCGCAGCCCCCACTAAAAAGCTAAAAATTTTCTTACTAGACCAACTCATTCTCGATCCTCCGAACACTGGCACCGCTGCAAGCCGCGCTGTAGCCTCGATGCTACACCAATATACCAAAAAGGCGCTATTCTGCGGAGCAGAGGGCGACTTCTCACAGCGGCATCCTTGGGTGTTGGAATGTAGGCTACACCATATCTGGCCCTCAAGTGCGCTTTTCGGCACAAAAAGTTGTCGATTTTTCGCGTTTTGTAGGCAACAAGTCCTACATCGTTAGATTCACGGGGCTCCTTAGCGCGGAAGGCACTCGTGGTACTGTCGGCTTGCATGTCCAGGGCCGTGTCCCGAGGTAGAATTGACGCTCACGCATTCGGGGCGTGGCGCAGTTTGGTAGCGCGCTTCCATGGGGTGGAAGAGGTCGCACGTTCGAATCGTGTCGCCCCGACCAGGTTCAAAGGCTGCTTTCGTTCAGCCGTTTCCATGATGAGCTCCATCACGGCTATGCCTTTCCTTAAAGGTAGGTTATAGTGCATGTGGGACGTCTCGGATAAGGTGCCAACGGTTCGGATCGCGCGCGCTCGCTCGTTCCTGCGAATGGGAGCTTCGACGTTGGCGGCGGTCGAGGCCGGAACGGTGCCGAAGGGCGATCCGATTTCCGTCGCGAAGGTGGCGGCAATTATGGCGGCAAAGAGCACGCCGACGTTCATTCCCTACTGCCATCCGCTGACGATCGAGAGCGTGAAGGTCGACTTTGCAATACAGGCCGATGGGATCGAGGTGACGACGGTTGTAAAGACGTCGGCCAAGACAGGGGTCGAGATGGAAGCTCTTGCGGCGGCAAGCGTCGCGGCTTTGACGCTGTACGACATGTTGAAGCAACTCGACATGGGGATGACGATCGAACGTGTGGAACTGCTGGAGAAGACTGGGGGCAAATCTGACTTTCACCGATGACGCATGAGCCCCTAGCTGACGCGTTCGGGCGGAAAATCGATTACCTCCGCATCTCCGTGACGGATCGATGCAATTTCCGTTGCGTCTATTGCATGCCGGAGCAAGGCTTTCCGGCGACCCCCAAGGTTGAGAATCTAACCACCGAGGAACTGTGCCGGCTGATCCAGGTGGCCACTTCGCTGGGAATTCTCAAGTTGCGTTTTACAGGTGGCGAGCCTCTCTTGAGGAAGGACTTAGCCGAAATCATCTCGCTCGCTTCGAAGCATGGGGCTAACGACATCAGCCTAACCACAAATGGGCACTTACTGAAAGGCAAAGCGGGCGATCTGTCGGCGGCTGGTCTATCTCGGGTGAATGTAAGTCTGGATACGCTGCAGGAGGATCGGTTTCAGGCGATTGCGCGCCGAGGCTCCCTGGGTCAGGTTCTGGCGGGGATCCGGTCAGCAATCGATGCAGGGCTGCGGCCGGTGAAGCTGAACTGCGTGGTATTGAAAGGGATCAATGACGATGAAGCAGCCGATTTCGCTAGGTTGACCCTTACCGCTCCCATCCATGTGCGTTTCATCGAGTTGATGCCGATGCGGTGGAATTTGGATGAGGGGCCATCGATGCAGCCCGTATCGCCCGGGTTACTGCAAGTCCAGCGTTCGAGCGGAGACATGCTATCGGATGCTGAAATGCGAAAGCGCTATGTGTCAGTCGATTCCGTGAAGGCCACCATCGAGCGAATTTGCGATGGTTTATGGCCCTCGGAGGTGAGAACGAACGGTCCCGCCCGCACCTATCAGCTTCCTGGGGCAATGGGCACAGTCGGGTTTATCAGCCAGATATCAAATGACCTATGCTCGCGATGCAACCGGCTTCGGCTCACCCATGACGGATTTCTGCGGCCCTGCCTGATGAGCGACGGCGAATTGGACCTGCGGACGCCAGTGCGTAACGGCGCTACTGACGACGACCTGCGCTCTCTATTCCGGCACGTGGTTCTCCAGAAGCCCGAGCGA
>JBGGMI010000075.1:0-34038 GCA_041288075.1 Fimbriimonas sp. | reverse complement strand
GAGGGAAGGAGGGAAGGAGGGAAGCCGGAGAGCCGGAAGAATGCAAGGGCTGGTGGAATGTTTTCATACGAAATTGCCCGTAACCTCGAAGAGGTTCCGTCTGCAAAGCCCAGGGTTGCGACTCCGGGAGCTACCCTGGGGTGGGGGCGTCCGAATTCCTTCAACCTCGAAGAGGTTGCGTTCAGGAGTCTTTGGGAAAGCGGTGTTAGGTTTGACGCAACCCCGTTGGGGTTGGGGAGGGTTTTGGGTCTTTCCCAGGGTAGCTCCTTCGTCGCAACCCTGGGCTTTGGTGACGCAACCCCGTTGGGGTTGGATGGGAGGGGCGGAGGGCCGGAGGGGCGGAGGATGGGAAGAGGGGAAGAGGGGAAGAGGGGAGGGCGGGAGGTCCGGAGGGCCGGAAGAATGGATGGTGGGGGAAATGTCATCAAACGGATGGTCCATAACCTCGAAGAGGTTCCGTCTGCAAAGCCCAGGGTTGCGACTCCGGGAGCTACCCTGGGTGGGCGTCGATAGTTCCCCGACCCCAACGGGGTTGCGTTTCAATCCCAGATGTATCGCTCGTCCCATTCTATCGAGTGCTGTCGCAGGAGCTCCAGGAACTCTTCTTGGAAGGTGACTTGCCGATGATGCTCTTCCTGACGACGGATGTATTCGCATACCATCCCGATTTCGGCGTGCGAATGGCTAAATGCCCCGTAGCCGCTTTGCCAGGCGAATCCGGGCACCATTGGTTTTGCCCAAATCGAGGAGACGCGTTTGAGCTCCTTTGTCCAATCCGCAATCGAGGTGCTGCGGCCGAGGCGGGCGAAGATGTGGACGTGGTCGGCGACGCCGTTCAGGGCGAGGGGCGGACATTCGAGGCGAATCGAGGTTTCACGCATGTAGGCGTGGAGCTGACGGCGCAGGTCGGGATCGGTGAAATAGGGGTGCCGGTTTTTGGTGGAGAAGACGAGGTGGACGTAGACCGATGCGAGAGCCTGTGGCATGCGAGAATATTAACGCAACCCCGTAGGGGTTGGGGAGGTGCCGGCCTTTCCCAGGGTAGCTCCCGGAGTCGCAACCCTGGGCTTTGGTGACGCAACCACGTTGGGGTTGACGGAGGGCCGGAGGGGCGGAGGGCCTGAGGGTCCGGCCATAGACTTCCGCCTGGATAGCCTCAGCAGAGCCGCCATGTTAAGTTTCGGCTGTTGTGGGTTTCGGGGCGGCACTACTGAGGCATCGAGTCGGAGGCTGGAGGGGCGGAGGGTTGGAGGCTCCGGCCCTAGACTTCCGTCGACGTCCCCACCCCGACCCTCCCCAGACCCGGTCCCGATGTCGCCGCTGACGCGTCTCATCCGGGATGTCGCTGGCGCTCCACACGAACATCCCTAGTCCGGGGAGGGAGCCGGAAGGTGCCCCCAGACTCCGGTCCCGATGTCGCCGCTGACGCGTCTCATCCGGGATGTCGCTGGCGCTCCACACAATCATCCGGGTCCGGGGAGGGGCCCGGAGGGGGGCGGTCGTCTTTAGACTTTTGTTTCATCGAAAGCTAGGAAACGCAACCCCGTTGGGGTTGGGGTGGTGCCGGCCTTTCCCAGGGTAGCTCCCGGAGTCGCAACCCTGGGCTTTGGTGACGCAACCCCGTTGGGGTTGACGGAGAGCCGGAGGGGCCGGCCATAGACTTCCGCCTGGATAGCCTCAGCAGAGCCGCCATGTTAAGTTCCGGCTGTTGGGGGTTTCGGGGCGGCACTACTGAGGCATCGAGTTGGAGGGCGGAGGATGGGAGGGCCGGAGGGCCGGAGGGTGCGGCCATAAACTTCCGTCTGTATAGCCTCAGCAGAGCCGCCATGTTAAGTTCCGGCTGTTGCTGGTTTTCGGGGCGGCACTACTGAGGCATCGAGTTGGAGGATCGGAGGGTCGGAGGGCCGGAGGGTGCGGCCATAGATTTCCGTCTGTATAGCCTCAGCAGAGCCGCCATGTTAAGTTTCGGCTGTTGTGGGTTTCGGGGCGGCACTCCTAAGGCATCGAGTTGGAGGGCGGAGGATGGGAGGGCCGGAGGGTTGGACGCTCCGGCCATAGACTTCCGTCGACGTCCCCACCCCAACCCTCCCCAGACCCGGTCCCGATGTCGGCGCTGGCGCGTCTCATCCGGGATGTCGCTGGCGCTCCACACAATCATCCGAGTCCGGGGAGGGAGCCGGAAGGTGGTCCTTTCTAGCCTTCTGCTTTGTAGCCTCAGCAGAGCCGCCCTGGTAGGTTTTGGCTATTGTGGGTTTCGGGGCGGCACTACTGAGGCATCGAGTCGGAGGATCGGAGGGGCGGAGGGCCGGAGGAAGTAGACTTCGAGCATGCCGGCTGGGTCTGGGGAGTCTGGGATGGAATTGGGGGCTCGGGCGGAGGCGGGGGGGGATTTTGCTTCGGCGGAGCGGGCTTATCGGCAGGTTTTGGCCGAAGACGGCAGCAACCGGGACGCGAAGCTGCGGCTGGCTCTGCTCTATGGAAATACCGGGCGAATCGACGATTCGCTGAAGCTGCTGCGGGAGCTGGGGCAGGGGGAGCCGGTGGACCGGGAGGCGGTTCGGCTGCTGGGGGACCTGCTTCGGCATATCGGGCGCTTCGATGAGGCGGTGGCGTCTTTCCGCGGACTGATCGAGCTGGACCCGAAGGACGCGGCGGCACACGCGGGGCTGGGGCGCTGCTATCTCTCCACGCGCCAACTCCCGCTGGCGGAAGACTGCTTTGCGGACGCTTCGCGGCTCGATCCGGCAAACGGCAGCTATCCGTTCTTCCTGGGCGAGGCGCTGGTGATGCAGGGGAAGAATGCGGAGGCGATGACGGCCTACGAACGGGCGGCGGAGCTCGACCCAAACATCCCACCGGCATTCACCAAGCGCGCGCAGCTCCTATTGGACATGGGGAAGCGGGAGGAGGCGATCGCGGTTTGTGCGGCGGCGCTGGAGCGGCATCCGGGGTTGGGCGAGGCTCGGGTCATTTGGGCGGAGGCGCTTTTCGAGCTAGGACGGGCGGAAGAGGCGGAGGCTCAGCTTCGGCTGGCAGAATCGGCCGATCCCCAGGCGGCGGTGGCGTTCGGTTTTCGGCTGCAGGTGCTGGGCCGGTTTGAGGATGCGCGCGGGCTGTTCGAGCGGGCGCTGCAGAGGAATCCGCGCATGGCGAGAGCGTATTACGGCCTGGCGGTGGGGAGCAGAGCCACGGAGGCGGACCTTCCGCGGGTGACGCAGATGAAGTCGCTTTTGAGGGATCCCGGGCTAAGGCCGATGGACCGCGTGGTGCTGCACTTCGGGCTGGGGAAGATGTACGACGACCTGAAGGATTTCAAGTCGGCGATGCAGCATTACGACGAGGCGAACGGGACGGCGGCGCGCGTTTTGAACCTGCCGTTCGATGGTAAGCGGCTGGCTTCGATCAACGACTGGCGGATTCGCACGTACTCCAGAAGCACGATCGAGAAGTTTGCGGCGTTCGGGTCGGACAGCGAGCGGCCGATCTTTGTGATCGGGATGATCCGGTCGGGCACGACGCTGGTGGAGCAGGTGCTTTCGAACCATCCGGAGATCGCGGGGGGCGGGGAGCAGCGGTTCTGGTCGGAGAAGGAAGGCCTGATCAACCGGGGTGTCTCGGATGAGACTCTGGATGCCGGTCAGGTTCGGGAGCTGGCGGGGCAATACTTGGATCTGCTACGCGACATCGCTCCGGATAAGCGGTACGTGATCGACAAGATGCCGCTGAATTTCAGCTTTTTGGGGATGATGCACATGCTGTTCCCGAAGGCGCGGATCATCCATTGCCGCCGGAGCCCCATCGACACGTGCCTCTCGATCTACACGACGTTCTTCGACAGCTCCCCGCCCTTCGCGCACGACCCGGAGAACATCATTTTTTATTACCGGCAGTACGAGCGGCTTATGAGCCATTGGCAGCGCGTGCTCCCCAAGGGCTCGATGCTCGAGGTTCGGTATGAGGACATGGTCGCGGACCCGACGAAGACGATCGGGGAGATTTTGGCGTTTTGCGGCCTGGAGTGGGATGAGGCGGTGATGCATCCGGAGCTGAACCAGCGGTCGGTGCGGACGCCGAGCTATTGGCAGGTGCGCCAGCCGGTGTATCCAACGTCGGTGGAGCGGTGGCGGAAGTATGAGGGGTGGTTGGGGGAGTTTGAGGGGATGAAGAATGATTTGTGATGGGTGATTTGTGATGGATGAGGGGATGAGGGGATGAATGGGGTGAATGGGGTGAATGGGGTGATGGAAGGGTCGGAGGTTCGGAGGGTCGGAAGATCGGAGGATGAGGGTTCCATCGGTTGCCCCTCTCTCATCCTCCGGCCCTCCGGTCCTCCGGCCCTCCACCCCTCCTAGCGTCCGCTCACATCTTCTGACCCCGTTTTGCCTTCGAAGCTTTCGCCGGCGTGGGGCATGGAGATGTCTTCGATGGCGGGGCCTCGGTCGCCTTGATCGAAGAGGACGTCTTCGCCGCCTAGGGGGTACTCCTTTCGGAGGGGGAAGCCGTGCCAGTCGTCGGGAAGCATGAAGCGTTCGCCTTTGGGGAGCTCGTTGCCTTGGAAGACGATGCCGAACATGTCGCCGATCTCCTTCTCCGGGTACTCGGCGCCGAGGTAGATGTCCTTAACGGAGGGGATGGACTGGCCGTCGTTTACACCGACTTTGAGGAAGATGCGGCTGTGGGTGGTGAGGGTGAAGAGGTTGTAGACGACTTCAAATCGCTCTTCGAGGTCGCGGTCCTGTTCCCAGCGACTGTAATCGACGCCGACGCATTCGGAGAAGTAGGCATAGCCGAGCTCGTCTTTTAGGAGCATTAGGGCGTCCCGGAGGGACTCGCGGCGGAGGCAGATGTAGGTCGCGCCGCGGAATTCTTTAACTTTGAGGATGGCGTCGGGCAGGGCTTCGCGGATACGGACGACCTCGGGCCGCTCGACGGGCTGGACGACGGGTGCTTCCTCGACGCTCACTTCGTTCCGCCTCCGACGCCGAGCTTCTCTGGGGCGAGGGCGGTGGTGTCATCCCAGTCGATGGCCTTGACTCGGATGGCGTAGACGTAGCCGAGCACCCAGGTAGCCATGTAGAGCAGGAATTCGATGAAGGTGAAGGTCATGAAGGCGGTGTCGGACGCCTTGAAGACGGACATCCAGCTCCAGAGGAAGACGACCTCGATGTCGAAGAGGATGAAGACGATGGCGACCAAGTAGAACTTGACCGGGAACCGCTCCTTGGCATCGCCGACGGGGGTGACGCCGCACTCATAGGGGGAGCTTTTGTAGGGAGTGGATTTCTTCGGCCCGAACACCCAGCTCAGGGTCACCAGCGCGCCGCAGAGCAGCGCCGCCACACCTAGCAGCACGATGATGCCGAGGTATTGGTCCATGTGGGGAGGTTACCCGGGGAGGGTGATGAGTGGGATGAGGGGTGATGGGTGATGGGTGATGGGTGATGGGTGATGGGTGATGGGTGATGGGTGCAACTTCTATCACCCGATTCATCACTCATCACCCATCACAAATCATCCCATCATCCCCGCTACGGCGCTGCTTTGATTTTCATGATGAAGGTTTTGGTGCCTACGGTGATGGTCACGCTCTTGTTGACCAACTGCTTTTTCACGCTCATGTTGAACGTGGCCATGAGGGAGCCGGGGGTGAAGGAGACGGATGTGGGCACGGTGATGGCGGCGCTGCTGGATGACACGTTGTAGCTCAGTCCGGTTGGGGCGGGGGCGTCTAGGAAGACGTAGACCGGCACGATCTTGGCGCCGGTGACGGAGGTGACCGATGGCTTGAGAAGCAGGATCACCGGCGGCTCGATGGTCGAGGTGGCTTCGTGGCCGGTGTCGAAGGTGCCGAGCTGGACCAGGAGCGTCGCGGGCGAGCTGTTTAGGACCGGGGTGGTGTCGACGCCGACTTCGTACACGCTGGCTCCCGCCGGGATGAAGACCGTTGGGGGCGGGGTGCAGAGGGAGTCGCCGGTGAGGGTGAAGGTGAGTCCGCCGGTGGGGGCGGGATAGGCGAGCTCGATCCTGAGGGTGAGCGCGTTGCCACCTTTGATCGTCGGCTCGAGGAACTCGACGCTGTAATCGACTCCTTTGACTTCAAGTGTGCCGGAGCCGGAGTAGGGGCTGTGTGTGCCAGTGATGGTGGCGATGCCCGTTGATCCGGGCTGGACGGTTGTAACCGTGAAGGTGACGGTTTTTGCTCCGGCGGGGACGGTGGCGGTTGCGGGGACGGTGGCGTAGCCTTTGTCCGAGCTGAGGTTCACCAGATAGCCGCTTGGGCCGGCTTTGGAGTCGAGGGTAATGGTTCCGGTAGCGCTCTGGCCGCCATCGACGCTGGTTGGGTCGAGGGTGATTCCGATGGCAACAGGAGCGGTTACGACCACTCCAGCCTGCCAGGTGAGACCGTCGTAAGTTGCGTTCACCTTTTTCAGACTGTGCACGTCCACGCCGGACGTGCCGATTGTGAAGTTGGCAGTCTTGTTGCCTTCGCTCACTGTGACCGACGCAGGGACGGTTAGCCCGGTATCTGCTGTGAGGGAGACAACAACGCCGCCTGCGGGCGCCGGTCTGTTGAGGGTGACGGTCCCGAGCGTGCTCGTTCCTCCGTTGACCTGGCTGGGATTTATGGCGACTCCGTTCAGCACAGGGGGTAATTCGATGGTTACGGCGGCCTTGGAATCGGCACCTAGCCAGGTAGCGGTTCGGTTGCCAACGGCGATTCCGACGTCGTAGAAACTGAAGTCGCCGAACTGATTGTCGTACTTCCTAAGCTGAGCGCCATCCCACATGCGGAACACGCGGATGTCGCTGCCGTGCGATCCGTCCGCCAGATTGCCCGTACCGCGTACAAAGACCGCGATGCTCTGATCGTCGCTTACGCGTGCCGCTCCATGGTCGTCGTGCAAGGCACCCATGTCGTAGCTTGCTTGCCGCAGGATAGGAAAGGCGGCGGATGTGACATCGAAGATACGCAGGCGGTTTGTGAATACCGTCCCCTGCTCCTCGATATCGTGGACCGCCAGAGAGTTGCCGCAGAATCGCACGGAGAAGGGTTCCCCATTAGAGCCCGGGTTCAGCACTCCGACAGTCGCGGCGTTGTTGACGTTGTAGATCGTGATGCCATTTCCGTTGGTCCAGGCCAGGCGCGCTCCACTGCTGCTCATGCAGAGGTTGGCGGAGGTTGGCCCGGCCCAGTCATTGATCAGGTTGAGGGCGGCTCCGGTGAAATCGAAGCACCGGACTCGGCCCGTGTTTCGGTAGGCCCACACTTTCCCGTTTGACCCCCAGCCGGCATTCTCTACATCGTTGGACGTGTAGGTGCCAACTTTCACGTTGTCGCTGACTCGATAGACGTGGAGCCCGTAGGTGGTGTGGAAGCCAATCCAGAGGTAGTGCGTTCCATCTGGGCTAAAGACTGCGGAGCTGACGCCGATTACAAACGGGCTTCCGCCGGTGTTCGCGTTAAAGAGGTTCGTGTAGTTTGAGCTGTTATCGTCCAGCGCGATTTTCGGATTGGCGGACGTTCCAACCATTTGAATCTTCTCGCCGCCACCGCTGTATTCGCTGAATACAGCCCCTGTTAGCTGTGTGCCATTCACGCTATACGTGTTCTTTTTAAGGGAGTAGTCGAGTGGATCCCAGTAGAAAACGGTGTTCGTTGTGGGATGAAGGGCGAAGCTGGAGATCGTGGTGTCGCTGGTGGCAGGAAACTTGTTCAGCGAGAGTCCATCGTAGGTGCTGTAGGATTCCAGGCCGAAAAGAGAATCTTCGTCGTCCTGGCCGGATGAGATGAGGGTGTTGCCGTCGGACGAGACTTTGAAACCGGCAGAGATGTTGGAAGGGTCGAAAGTGGACCACATCCAGTTAAGCCCGGAGCTGACGTTGTAGGCGATCAGCCGGCCGTTGACCTGCTCTTGACCATAGATGATGTCGGTGTTCGGGCTGACCGCGAAGGTGTTGATCGGGAAAGAGAGAGCGGTCGCGACGAGCGTGCCGGTGACGGTGTACAGGCGAAGCCCTCCGAGGCAGATCTTTTGATCGTTGTTGACGAAGGAGATTTGCTGCGTATCTGCACCGCCGGGGATGGGCCAACGGTTTGCGGTCACGCCGGTTGTGGCATCGCAGACCACGATGTTGTGGCGGGAGGTGGTCGTGTTGAAGGCTTTGAAGGCTAGCCGCGTGCCATCGTTCGACATCGTGATTCTTTGGGCGGTTTGGTAATTCGCAGGCTCGGTGTGGATGAGCGACGTCGTCTGGGTGGCGAACGTGAACTTATAAACCCGTCCAGGAGAACCGATCGTGTAGTAGAACCCGCTCCCATCGTTGGCAGGCGTGGTGCTGTCGGCAAAGACGGGAACGATGGCGAGAAGCTTTTGAGTAGCGGTCGACCATGCGCGAATGATTGCTCCATTCGTGCTTAACAGAACGGCTCCATTCTTCGAAACGCCCACGAGGCCGGCGCTTGAGCTTTTGGTCCAGGTCGGGGTTATCAGGTCCTGGGCGTGGCTGGTGGCAATGGGAGCGATCGCGAGTGAGGCGAAAGCGACTAGAAAAAGCAATATCCTGCGCATACGCCGGACAGTTTGCAGGTTTCCTGCCTTTTTGGCTAGGGCTGCGGGTCTTTTTGCGGCAAGTTGGGCCGAATGGCTTGGGACTTGGAGAATAAGATTGATTTCGACAAAAAAAGGCTCTCCCACCTTAAGTGGAAGAGCCTGCTCGATTCTGAAATCTCGGCCTTAGAGGTTGTAGCTTGGCTTCTTTTTCCAAGCCTTCGGCATCGGCTTAAGCCCACAGGCGACCATGTTGAATTCCTGCGACTTCAGCACACTGGTGGCCACTTTGAGAGTGACGGTGCCGTTTGGAGTGCGGACGCGTACGGTCTGCAGGTTGGGGAGTTGGACGCGGTTCTTCTTGGGCGCGCGATACTTCCAACCCACCGAGTGCTGGTTCTGGATGTGCTTCGCGTTGTTGCCCTTCTTACCGCTTACCTGACAAATATTAGCCATTTCCGTTCACATACGCCGCTGATGAAGTGGCGAAACGAGATGATACCAGGTTTGGCTAGGCTTCGGGTTGGACGAAGTTGGCGTCTCGGGCAAGCTGCCACTTTCCCTCGGCGCTCTTTTTGAAGATGGTCAACGTGTGGCCCGAGAGCGACTTGGCTGGCTCGCCCATCTTGATCGTCAGGTGGTTGTGCATCCAAGCCCAGTCGCCAAAGACCTGGATCTCCCGAATGTCGCTGTGACCTTCGAAAGCCATGCCCTTCATTCCCTCGCTGCTGGCGGCGAACTCCTTTTTGCCGAAGGGTTCTGCGCCGGGAGTGAGGAAGAGAGCGTCGTCGGACATGAGGCTGAGCACCGTTTCCAGGTCTCCGGCCTTCGTGGCGGACAGCCATTGGGCGACTACTTCGCGGATTGCTTGCTCGTCGTTCATATCAGTTCTCTTCGTCGACATCGATCCCGCAGCGCGCCGAGAGTTCTTCGATGAGGAGCTCGAAGGGGACTTCGATGCCGTTTCTGGACCAGCCTACCGGCACCTTGGCGCGTCCGGCAACCACGTGGGCGAAGGGCTTGATGGTGAGATTGCCTTTGTCGAGGGTGATGGACGCGCGGTCGCCTTTGACTTCGATCTTCTTAACCCGCTCGTACTCGACGGTTTTGATCGCCGAGCCGCGGACGATGTCGAAGTGGTTCTCCAAGAGCACATACTCGTTCGCCTCGGCCTGCTTATGCATTAGGTCCGCATAGGTGCCCTTGCCATAGTCGACGATAGCCCCGGCAGCCGTTTTGAGGTTGTGCCCGAACGTGCCGCCATTCGGGTCGATGACGCTCTTTCCCTTCGCCTTCGCCCCGCGTCGGATATTCTCAGCTCCCGTTTGCAGCCAGCGAATCGCCTCGCCCGCCTTATATCGCACGACTTCCACTTCAATTAGAACTGTACTTGGTCCCGAGAGGATTCAAGGAATTGGGAGGATCGGAGGATCGGAGGATCGGAGGGTCGGAGGATGGGACGCTGTCGTATGATGTCTTTACAATGCTTGCGCTGTTCCTAGCCGCTGCCGCTCTCGTCTCACCTCCCATTCCACCCTTCAAGAAGATGAACGCCGTCGAGCTCGGCGAGTATCAGGGCGAATTCATGACGAGCGGAAATGTCGCTTTCTCGTGCGGCAACGATGGCATCAGCGCCTTTGCCCTGCCCTCGCTGAAGCGGCTGTGGTTCAAGCCCCTCGGCGGAAAGGACCTGCCCCGAAAACTAGCTGCAGACAAGTCGAACGTCTACATCAGCACCGCGCCCGAGTACCGCACAACTCGCTCGCGAGTGGTGGCTTTGAACCGCATATCCGGCAGCATTCTCTGGTCGATGGACCGTTCAGGCAGCGAAACCGCCATGCTCGCGGAGGCCGGATTCCTCTATCTCTCCCCCGCCCCCGGCAAGCTCGCAAAAATCAACCTCAAGACGAGAAAGCCCGTCTGGACAACTGCCCTCACCGCCGTGAAAACTAAGGACAGCTTCCGCAGCGACGAGCTGGAATCGTTAGTGAAAGAAGGAAATCGGCTGCTCGTCCAGCTAGGAAACAACGTGACCTACGGCATCGACGCATCCTCCGGCCGAGTTGCTTACCACTACTCGCCCAGCTACCTCTTCTCGCAATCGCTGGTCACTTACCCCGGCGTGCTCTTCATCCCCAGCGAGTCCATGGTCGCGCGCAGCTCCACGACCGATAAGGTCCTCTGGAAGGGCGGCGACTACGGAGACGCAGCGGTGATCTTCAAGGGCCGCCTCTGCACCCTCGAGCATGGAACGCTGGTGGCACGCGACCCCCTCACGGGAAAAATCGCCTGGTCGGAAGTCGTCGGGCCGAGCGGCACCTCGGGCGGATATCAGTATCTGTCCCCGATGGGCGACGTGCTCATCATGCGCTCCATCGATCAGTGCGTCTCATGGAACGTGGCCGGCAAGAAGCTCTGGACGCTGCCGAAGGGCCACGAAATTGGCGTGCCGATCTGGGCCGACGCGAAGTACCTCGTGTGCATGGACGGCAACCGCATCCTCTCCTACATCCACGGCGAGGCGGAGCCGATGCCGACGACAGCGGAAGGCCGCGCAAAGCTGGCGAAATCCCTCGTAGCCCGCTTCTCATCGCTCGATGAATCCGAGACGCGCCTGCTGGAGAGCCTCGGCTCGGAGGCCTTCGATGCCCTCCTCGGCTCCTACCTCGCGCTGGCAAAGCAGTACGCAGCGGCGGTCAACAAAGACAACGGAGAGAGCTACCCGATCTACTCGAAGATGTCCGACATGGGCAGGGTGCTGACGGTGGTCACGACGAGGGCGGAAACGAAGAAGCTGGTCGACGCGATCCGACAGCTCGGCCCCAAAGGTGCGGGCGCGGACGAACTGCTGCAGCTTGTGGCTCAGAAGGGTGATCCGGCATTATCCACTCCGCTGTTCCTTGAACAATTGCGCGCCAAAGACCCCGACCACTCCTACACCTTCGATGGCTCGACCGTCGCACTCCAAGCCGTCGCAAACTCGTCGGAACCCGAGGCCGTGCGCTACATGATCGCCCTGCTGAAGGATCCAAAAGCACCCGGCGACTCGCGGGAAATGGCCTACACGAACCTGTCGCGCACGGGCGGCGAAGCAGGCTTGAAGGCGGTCCTCGAAGAACGCTCGAAGCGAACACCCCTTCAGCCATTGGCTGCAAGGCTCGAGCTGGACAAGGCATCCGAGGACCGCAAGAAGCGGCCCGTAAGCCGGATCGTGGCCAAGCACGGAACAGGCGTCGCCCTGATCCAAAGCGGCGTGCTCGGAAACTTCACCGACTACTGGCTGGTAACTCAGAAAGACGGCGCATGGACGAGCCCGGTCTTCACCGGTCTCAGCGAATCCGGCATCAGCACGTGGGTCAAGCCCAAGCGCCCCGAGCCGGTCGTGGGCGGTTTCACGGGTCCAATGCTCGCCAAGTCGGATTGGTTCAAGCTGCTCGACAATCCCGCCCTCACCAGCGACCAGGATCACGATGGCCTCACGGATCTCGTCGAGGCACGACTCGGCACGAATGCGAAAGCGGCGGACACGGACGGCGACGGCCTCGGCGACGAGCTGGACCCCTGGCCGAACGTCGCGCCAAGGGAGCAAAGCGATGCCGAGCAGGTGCTGGCCGCCGCATGGGAGGCGAAGTACCACTTCTTCGAGGCCGAGAGCCCGGCGCTCTTCACGGGTCCGAAAGACCTGAAGCCGTTCGAGATGGTGGGATGGAAGGGCCCGGTGATCTGGAGGACCCAGACCGACGACCACTGGGGGCATCCGCTTTCTTGGAATTACGAGCACGGCATCGCGATCGCCGACTTCGACCAGCTCGACCGCACCGCCACCGCCTGGGAGCCCAGCCTCATCCGCTGGAACAAGGACCGAACCGAGGCGGCCGTGCAGATCAGCACCTACTATGGCGGGCTGAACGGGAGCGGCTACCTGATGACGCTGAAGAAGTTCGGCACCGAGTGGGTGGTCACTTCAAGCTCCATGGCGTACGTTTCCTAAAGGTAAGGCTGCAGCAAGGCGACCTGCTCGTCGATGGTCTCCCACACCCGTCCTGGCTCGCCGTGGACGATCGTGTAGGGGCCGTCGAAGCCTGCTTCCTGGGTGAGTTGGAGGCACTTTTCGAAGTCCTCCGTGTCCGGTTGGCCCTCCACGTATTGGCACTTGGCATGGCAGGATGTGGCGTACTTGGAGATCAGCGCCAGGTCCTTGTATTTCGTCGGCCCGGTCCAGTTCCCGAAGTCAAAGCAAAGCCCCACTTCGCCTCGCAATTCATCCAGCACGAGGCTGAGGGCGGCGGGAGTGGAGAGGGTTTCCTGCCAGTTCTCGGTGAGGACGCGCACGCCTCGTTCTTCTGCATAGTCGGCAAGCTTCTGAAGCTGCTCGATGGATTTTTCCAGTATTGCCGGGCTGGTCGGCTGCTTTCCGCCGATCACGCGCACGCACTTGGCACCGAGGTCCTTCGCCCGATCGATCCAGCCTTCGATCCACTCCCGGTCCCGATCCCCATGCTCCAGATCGGTAATGTCCCCATCATCGATGAGTAACGACCACAACTCGATCTCGTTCTCAATCATCTTCGTCCGAAAATCTTGATAAAACGCCGGATCGATGGCAGGCAAATGGAAGTGGCAAAGCTCCATCGTCTTGATCCCATGCTCCTTAAGCAATTCCGGAACCTGCAGCAGACTCAGCTCACCCTCAGTCCCTCGCATAAGAAACGCCTCCGTATCGCCCGGACGCCCGGCCGCACAGGTGCCGAGCAAAGGGTGAAGAGCCCAAGTGGAGACTGACGGTCGTTTGGAGGACATCCAACGATATTGACGCATGGAAAGGCGCGCCCGCCTTGCAAGAAATCGGGCCAGCCTCCAACGGCTGGCCCGACGCAATGTTGATTACTTGAACTTAAGCATTGATTCAATCATCTGCTCACGCACGAGTGCCGCGCTGTGAGCCCATGCTGCCGTCATGCTGTAGCCATTGACTGAGTCATTGACGAAGTGGCCGAACGCATAGTGCTTGCTCGTGAACAAGCTGCCCGATCCCTGCGGCAGAGAGATGCGGCCGACATTCACCCAGTGCGTGTTGTAGCTCGTGTTGCTTCCGAAGTACACGTTGCCCGCCTTGAATTCGAAGCGCACACGCGATTTCCAGAGGTTGTACTGTTCTTGAGTGAGCCCGAGCGAGTTGGCTAGCGAAACGCTCGCGGAATCAAACAGGCCGGAATTGGCATCGGTATACATCCAAGCCCGGAATTTGGCAACTCTTGCCGTGCCCAGGACGCTACGCTTGGCGTAGATGTTCGTCATGTCCCGAAGAGTCGCGGTGGCGTTCCATTCGTTGTCGGGCGGAGTGTTTCCGAAGTGATCCTTGATAAACGTGTTCGTCGTCGTGCCGAGACTACTTCGGCCGTAACCGTTGATGTAATCAGTGCCGAAATGTGAGTTGAGGATGTAGGTCTCCGCGTTGTCGGAGTTCACCATCATCTTATAGGCCCGAGTTCCCAGATACACGGAGTTCACCTTGTAGGTATTGAGTTGATCGGTAGGCACCGCAGCGAGGCCGGCCGCGTGAATGAGCACCTTGATGGCGCTGCATGGATAGAACTTTTGCGTGCCACGCAAATTGACGAGCACCGAACCACCGATCTCTTGGACATATGCACCGATGCGTCCTCCGCCGGAGTTGTTCACCAGCGAATCCGCAATGCGAGCAGACTGGGCGTTGACGTTATTCACGTAAACCGCCGCATAAAAGTTCTCGCCTTCCAGTTTGTTGATCACGACCGGCCGGGTTCCAGATGCCTCTTGCAACTCGCTAATGGCGCTCCATGGCCCGGCCCCGACATACACTCGCTCGCCCGACTTTCGCTTCACGAACACCGCTGAAAATCGGCTCGTGCTTCGCGGATCGATGTCGATTACGCGCATGGCGTTGGCTTTCGCCCAATCCATGATCTCCTTGAGAGTCGCGTCCGGCATCCATCCCCACGCTTTGGCGGCCGTTCCCGTGTTCGAGACGTACACTCCATTAAACTTTCGCACGCCGGAAATCACCACCGAGTCAAGTTCCAAGATCCTTCGCGTGCTGCCGAGAAGTGAAGTGACCTGCTCCGTGGTCAAATTCACGAACCAGCCGGTTGGGACAGGGTTTTCGTCATTCCGGGTGAAGAGAGCAGAGTAGCTCGTCGATCCCGTTCGCTCGACATCCTCGATGCGCCAGCCGGCGCTGCGATAACTGTTGAGCGTTGTCGAAGAGATATTCGACCGCATAAGGACCGTCTTGAAGTGAGAGTCCGTGTTGCGGACATAGGGCGTCACGAATCTCGTGAGCGTTGAGCCCGGTGAGACTGCGTCGATACTGGTCGGGCGCCAATCCTCGGTGGTCCGTTGCTGGACCGTCGAGGCCTCCTCGGCAGTCCCCACTGCCCAAGCGGTAATGACCCCGTTATAGTCGAAAGCGAACGTCGCGCCGGCTAAGCCGACGATGAACAGAGAGCACACATGTTTGCTGATGCGTTGCATATCGACATAATTCTGGGTCAAGCTAAGCTCTGACTGAAGTAGATTCACTTGACTAGAACTACTATCGCTTGACAACACTCACATGGCAGCGCCACTTTATCACTTACTCTCAATGAGCGAAATGCCGCGCGACAGCGGGGCTTACTTGTATTCGCTGGAGGAGCCGGAGCACGCTTGGACGCAAGAAGGCAGTTGGCTCATGCTCTTCACCGATCACGCGGGCATCATGACCGTCGGCGCTCGCACGCAAGTCTATCAACCTTGGGCCGTGTTCGTCGTGCCCCCTGGCCACCGGTGCCGCATCGCAAGGGGGTCGCCCGAGGGTTGCGCCTTCTGGGGCAGATTCACGCCCGAAGAATCCGGCTCCCCGATGCTTGCGGTGCCGAACTATGTACAACTCGGCGAGATCGGCCCCTACTGGAACTCCCGCTTGCGCACCGCCCTCAACCGCTCCTATCAGATGCGTCGCGAGATGCGAATCGTCGTCGCAGACATGCTTTGGTCAATCGGAGTAGACCCGGGCCTCGTACGCCAAAGCCCCGCCCTCGCCGCAGCAGAAAAACTGATCGAGGAGGGCCTTGGAGCTCCTCTCCGCGTAAGTGAATTGGCCGAACGTGTGGGCATCTCTCACAACCAGCTCATAAGGCTCTTCCAGGAAGAACACGGCGTCTCCCCGCAAGAGTTCATCCGCCACCGCCGCCAGAATCACGCTTGCCGGCTTTTGCTGCAAACCTCACTGCCCGTTAAACAAATAGCAGATGCGGTAGGCATTTACGATCTCGCGCAGTTCAATCGCTTGGTGAAATCAGCCTCCGGCCTCTCCCCGCGAGAACTACGTGCCACCACTCGCCCCGCCAATCTATTTAGAACTTAGTTCGAGGTTGTCTCAACGCCCAAGACATATGTGTATCAGCTTTGAGCTGGTCCTTCCCTTGCCGAGGATGTTCGTGCCTCGGGAGCGGGAGGTTAGGTGGGGGTTCCGGCGTCATGGCCAGCGTTCCTCCCCTTGCCGGATGTTCGTGCCGGGAGGGGGAGGGCGGTTCCGGCTTCTCAGACTTGCAATGACGAAAACCCGAATGGCCCAGCGGGCGCAAGATTGTTTCCGAACTTCACTTCACTACGTTACAATGAATTAACCGTATGGTTATGCTGCCTACCGGCACGGTCACGTATGTAATGACGGACATCGTAGGAAGCTCTCCGCTCTGGGAGCGGAACGCTGAGGCGATGAACACTGCCGTGCGTGACCACGAGCAAATTGCGCGCGTGTGCGCTGCCAACAACAACGGCCACTTGATTAAGGAGCGCGGCGAAGGCGACAGCCTCTTCCTGGTCTTCGACTCTGCGCATAACGCGGTGCAGATGGCCCTCGATTTCCAGCGCGCGCTCTCCGTCGCCGAATGGCCCGAAGGCATGCCGATCTCTGTGCGGTGCGCGATCCATACCGGCGCGTCCATGGTACGAGACAACGATTACTACGGCCCGCCGGTCAATCGGTGTGCCCGCCTCAGGTCGGTTGCGGGGCCTGGGCAGATCGTCATCTCCAACGCCACCGTTCACCTCCTCGGCGATCGATTGCCCGAGGGCAGCGCGCTCAAAGATCTGGGCTTGCACCGCTTGCGCGACCTGCTTCGGCCGGAGCGGCTGTACGAGTTGACGCACCCGGAGCTGAAATCGTCCGGCGAGACGATCCTGACGCTGAACAAGGTTCAGCACAACCTGCCCATCCAGCTCACCTCCTTTGTGGGCCGAGAGGAGGACGTGCGGCGGGTCGCGGGGCTGGTGCGCATGACGCGTCTGGTCACGCTCACCGGCTCGGGCGGGTGCGGCAAGACGCGTTTGGCGCTGCAGGTGGCGTCCGAAAGTTGCGACGAATTCCCGGACGGCGTTTGGTTTGTCGACCTGACCCAGGTGGCGCCGGGAGAGAACTGCGATGCCGCCGTCGCCCGAGCGCTCGGCATTCACGCGCCGGCGCAGGGAAGCTCCCGCCAGCAACTCGTCGAGAGCCTCAGCTTCCGCGAAGCGCTCCTGATCCTGGACAACTGCGAACATGTCGTGGACACCGCCGCTGAGCTGGTGACGGACTTGCTAGCCGCCGGGGAGAGCCTGAAGATCCTGGCGACGAGCCGCGAGCTCTTACGCGTGCCGGGCGAGCTGCGCTGGCGCGTACCGCCGCTGTCGCTGCCTGCCGCCGATGCGTCTCTGGAGGCGACGGCCGCCTGCGACTCGGTGAAGCTTTTCGTGGAGCGGGCATCGTACGTATCCGATTTCAAGCTAACCGAGAAGAACGCGGCAGCCGTCGGAGAGCTTTGCCGGCTGCTCGACGGCATCCCGCTCGCTCTCGAAATGGCCGCCTCGAACGCGTCTTTGTTGACCCCCGCGCAGATGGTCGGCCGCTTCGCGCACCAGCTCCAACGCCTCCGCAACGAAGACCGAAAAGCCCCCGCCCGCCACCAAACCCTCTGGGCCACCCTAGACTGGAGCTACGGCATGCTCGACGAGAAGTCGAAGCTGCTGCTGCAGCGGTGTTCGGTGTTCAACGGAAGCTGGACGCTGGAGTCGGCGGAGGGTGTCTGTGCCGATGAGTCGTTGCCGGTTGAGGATATAGCCGAGTGTCTCCGGTCTCTTCTGGACCGCTCGCTGATTTTTGTGGAGGAGAGCGGTGCGGAAGAAACTCGGTACCGGATGTTGCAAACGGTTAAGGAGTATGCGACGAACACGATCGAGTTGATTGATGCTCTTAAGGACCGACATGCTTTTTACTTTGCGGCGTTCATGCGTCCCTTAGCCGTCGCATCAAGGTTCGACGAAATTGAGCAGGAGGTCGATAACGTGCTGCCTGCCCTTGATTGGCTAGCAATCACCAGTCCTGCCACTGCAATCCAGGCGATGCTAGAGGCGCGATATTACTGGATCATCCAGGGCCACTACATGCATGGCATAGCTATGCTTGATCGGCTTGAGCAACTCATTGAGTGTCAACTTGACTTGGCAACTGCTCTGAACTTGCGAGGCATCTTTCAGCTAAGACTTAATCGGTATGAGGATGCTGATCGCAACATGACGGCTGCGTATAACATTTGGGCCGCTGATGGCAACGAAGCGAGAATGGCTGCAGCTCTGAACAATCGTGGCATGGTCGCTTTTGGCAGACTCGACTATGAGACTTCATCGGAGCTTTTCGAAAGAGCGCTGCAACTCTACGGGGATGAACCTCCCGATATGGTTGCCCATGTACGCATGAATCTTGGTCGCTGTCTCATTGAGCTTGAGCGCTTTGAGGAAGGGATCAATCTCAGTGAACGCGCCATTGTCTACCTCGAAGAAAACGGTTTCGTGGGACGCGCGGCGACCGCCGGTGTGAATATTGCGATGGCCCACGTGCTCCAAGGTGATACGGATGCCGCTGCTCTCAGGCTGAACTGGTGCTTTGCCCGATGGTGCTCGGATTACGATATCGCGGACATTCCTTCTGGTTTGGCAATTCTATGCCATGTCTGTAGAAAACGTGGTCTGGTGGATACCGCATGCAAGGTGGCAGTGCAGTGCAAGCAGCTCATTCAAAGTCACGGTTTGAGGGTCACGGCACGAGAGCTCGATTTCTTAAAGGAATCCTTGGAATCAACAATTGCTCCTAATACTGCCGTCAATCCTAAACTCACAATAGATGAATCCCTTAAGTTGACGGAGCAACTCGCATTGAGCTTTCAGTAGATGGTTCTAGCTATATTGATGGCAATAATTGGCACTAGGACCAGGTGCGCTTTCTCGTATTCTTGAGACACCAAAATGTCTGCCCTCCTTATTGCAGCTCTATTCCTGTCGACCGTACCAAGTCATGGCAGTGCTAGACACGTCACCTTAAGTAAACCGGTGCGGTCACAACGCGAGATCCAATTCAAGCGCAGCGCACCGATTGGTGGACTAGTCCCGATTGCAGTGGCACCAGTTAACGACACCACGGGTGGCACGTCGTTTAACTATGGCAACGAAATGCATTGGGTGGTGACGGCACAATATGACACTAATCCAAATAATCCTAATGACCGGGCTATCGATGTGTATTTGCCTTCTGTTGGCTACTCTACGCCCCCCTCTCCGAACCCGGAGGTGGTTCCCAATGTGGCGGGTGGCTACAACACCACGAAGTACACCATCGGCACGTACGGATCACTTATGGCTTCGGCCAATAATCTAAACGTATGGGTGACGAAGTCCATTGCTGTTGGAGACTCCGATTTCGCGTTCCACAAGCCTAATGTTTTCATCAAAAGTATCTCGTTCAGGCACCCGAAGAAGCATGGCGACACAGTCCGCTGCACGGTCCGGTTGAACAAGCTGCCCAGTTCCGGTGAGGTCCTGTTCCAAATTGTGCCTGTCTCGACCGGTGCTTTTAGCGGACTAAACACAACCGTGGTGAAAAAGAACAGCGTCAAGTTCGAAGTTTACGTTACGGTCACCGGGAACAAGAAGCAACACGGCGAAATCGGTCTGCTTTTTTACTTACCGAGCTACAACTACCAGGAGCCGGTTAAGATCAAATTGCCAAATTAGTGCATGATGAATGCGGCTAGGTTTTTGATCATGATGAAGCTTCAAACTTGCTTGCTCGCACTAATTGGCTTATCCGTCGCGGGAACGCCACTTTTCCATAAGTCCGGGAGCACTGAGCCATTCCCTATCGGCGGGCTCGTGCCCATTGCCGTCCAACCCCTCGAAACGACCGTCGGCAACAATCGATACCTTAAGTGGCGGGTCAAGTCATCAACAGTCGCCGTGACAGGCGAGGACAACACGTTTGCTCTGCAGCATGCCCCGGCCTATACGACGCCGCCAACCAACTCGGTAACCACTGCCGATGGGAACTATCTGAGTCCCTTCTCCACGCAAGGCACCGTGAATCCCAACTATTGCGGTGACATCTGGTGCACGGCCATAAATCCTGAGGTGAACCCGAATATTGCGGCAGTTGGTGTCCAGCCTGGCTCCGCCTGTGCAGCGCATCCCCAGTATGTGGCTTCAGCGTCGACCATGAGCAAAGCCGTTGATCATGATGAGGCCGTGACCTTCAAGGTCACGATGGCCCACGTGGCCGGAATGGACCTGACAGTGGTCATCAACGTCATCACCGCGGGCCGCTTCGTAGGAGTGCCCGGAACGATGGTGATCCCAGCTGGGCAGCAAGTGGGGTTCTACACCACTCATATAACGCCGAACGCCTTGATCAAAGGCGACGCGGCGCTGGTTTTCAAGTATCACAGCCGGCAAGTGGGCGTGGTTCGAATCAAGAACTAGCTCATGACTCGCACGTAGCCCAATAAACTTTTCCGGAAGTGGTTGACGAAAGCCGTTTTTGAAAGCTATTAGATGTAGCACCAACAAAAGCGGCTACCACTTACCTGAGCGAAGGGCACGTTAACCATTGGCTCAGGAAGCCAAACGGACACTCGCTCAGGCGAGAATTGAACCTGAAACGATCCATATCCCTCCCTGAGCCAACGGCACACCCTCCCGGGAAAGTCCGTGATTAGGCTAGGTAGGTGAGTAGGTTCGAGTTTGGGTAAAAGCTTGGGTGTGATTCCTTTTATTTTCACACTCGCCATGCAAGAGCCTTCGCTGAAGCTTCCTTCGATCTTTGCGGACAATATGGTGCTGCAGCGGGACGTGCCGATTCCGTTCTTTGGCACCGGCAGGCCGGGACAGAAAGTGACCGTCGCCCTCGGCACTCGTACCGCGGAAACCGTCGTGGGAGCGGATGGGTCTTGGATGGCGAAGCTGAAAGCGATGCCGGCGGGTGGGCCTTACGTGGTGCGGATCGACGGCGGCTCCAAACTGCAGTTTCGTAACGTGCTGGTCGGAGAAGTGTGGGTCGCTTCGGGGCAGTCGAATATGGAGTGGCGTCAGAACGACGCCGACGACCTGGCGCTGGCCCTGAAAGAAACCGACCCGTACGTACGGATGTTCACCGCCGATCACGTGGCCACCGACGAGCCGCAGAAGGAGATCAGCGGTTCGTGGGCGATTTCCTCGAAAGTAACCGTGCCCGGATTCTCAGCGGTCGGAAACGCATTCGCCAAGCAGCTCCAAAAGGCGCTGGGGGTCCCTGTAGGAATCATCCACACCTCATGGGGCGGCACTCCGGCGGAATCCTGGACGAGCCGGGAGATGCTGCTGAAGCATCCAAAACTGGCCTACTACGTGAACAACTACATGGCCGGAATGAAGGACTATCCTGCGCGCAAAGCGGCATACGACAAAGCGCTAGCCGAGTGGACGGCGGAGGTTTATCGAAAGGATCCAGGCAACAAGGGTTTCGACCAAGGCTGGGCGAACGCGGAGACAGCCATCAGCGATTGGAAGCCGGTGAAGCTGCCTGCAACCTTGGAAGCGCTGGAGGGGCCGATGGATGGGGCGGTCTGGTATCGCCGAACATTCGATCTGCCTGCCTCTTGGAGCGGCAAGGATTTGCTGCTGGAATTGGGCCCGATCGATGATTTCGACGTGACGTATGTGAACGGGCAGAAGGTGGGCGAGACGGACGACAAGACGCGCCTGTGGTATGCCAGTCCCAGACAGTATCGAGTGCCGGCGAGTGCCCTCCATGCAGGCTCGAATGTGGTTGCGGTCCGCGTGTACGACCATACAGGCGCGGGCGGATTCACGGGAATTGCGGATCAGATGAAGCTGACGCCCGTCGACAAGTCGGCGGCTTCCTTGAGCCTTGCGGGCGATTGGAGGAGTAAGGTGGAGGTGCGATTCGAGCCGCCGAGCCAGGAGGTTTTGAATCGGCAGCCGCAGGCACCGTTCGGGCCGGGCAATCCGTGGGCGCCAAGCAGCCTCTACAACGCAATGATAGCCCCGCTGGTGCCCTATGCGATTCGGGGGGCGATTTGGTATCAGGGAGAATCGAATGCGGGCAAGGCTTTTGAGTATCGCGAGTTGTTCCCGGCGATGATCCAGGATTGGCGAAACCGCTGGGGCCAGGGGAACTTCCCGTTTTACTTCGTCCAGCTCGCCAACTTCACCGCTCGCAACGAACTGCCGGTGGAGAGCGATTGGGCGGAGCTTCGGGAGGCGCAGTCGATTACGCTGAGGCTTCCAAACACGGGCCAGGCGGTGACGATCGACATCGGCGAAGCGAACGACATTCATCCACGAAACAAGAGGGAAGTGGGTCGTCGACTGGCGCTGAATGCATTGGCGCGGACCTATGGGGTGAAGGTGGCGTTTTCTGGCCCGGTGTTCGAGAGCGCGGTGGCGGAAGGGAACAAGATGCGCCTGCGGTTCAGCCACGCCGAGGGTCTGCGCTCATCGGATGAGGGGCCTCTGGTTGGCTTTGCGGTGGCGGGGGCTGATCGTAAATTCAAGTGGGCTCGCGCCGATGTCGAGGGGGACACGATTATCGTGCGGAGCCCGGAGGTGGCGCGGCCGGTGGCGGTTCGGTACGGCTGGTCGAACAACCCGGGGGTGAACTTGGTGAACGGGGCGGGTCTTCCGGCGTCTCCGTTCCGGAGCGACGACTGGCCGGGGGTTACGCAGCCGAAGTAGCGCTTGAACCCTTGATCATCAGGCGTGCGTCGTTAGGCTAGAGATGCTTGTCGCCGCTGCAACCCTCCTGACGGTCATTCTCGCTCCGGAGGAGCAGGGCCGTGTAAGGCCATACTTGGGCTCAGAAACGGGTGGTTTGATCATTGAGCGTTTCATTCGAAAGTTCGATTGGGAGACCGACTACACGGTTGAAGCATCTCCGAACCTGCCGGCGCGGAACAGCCGCTGCCTCTTTGGACTGTCGAGCGAGGATCGGACTTACACGGTGTTTGTCAACATGGAAACGCGACAGGTCAAGCAAGTGTCGCTACTGAAGCGGACGATGCCGCGAAGAGTGCGCCACCCCCGTGCGTTAACCTCGCACGATAAAGCCAGAGAGTATGTGGAACGCTTGGCCAGGAGGGTCGCTGGAAGCTTGAGCATCAAGCGGACCGCCTTTATCTACAAGCCGGTTCGTTCAGCCAATGGAAGTGCGACGTCCGGCGAGGTGCAGGCAAATTATGAGTTCCAGGTCGGTGGTTATTCCTACATCCCCTCCCGCTATGGGTTCACGTTCTCTCTCGATCCGCAAGATGCGAGCCTTCTGAAGTATTCGGGGGACTTGCTTGTTCCGTCGGTCAGGGAGCCTTCAGCGCGTTTGATTACATTGGCACAAGCAGTCAAGACAGCCTACGGCAAGCTTCCTTCTCAGCTACCTCGCCTGAGGGTCGGTCTGGGCTATCACCTGAAGCGCGGAACGGACGCGGCCGTATTGTGCTGGGCTCTCGACAGATGGAGCCTGAAGATACAAGAGACTGAGATCGTGTACGTAGACGTCCAGACAGGGTCAATTCTCGATAAGGGGCCAATGAGTTCGATAACGCACCTGCGGCTTTTGCCTCGTGACGAAATGAAGCCTTAGTTCTACGACTTCTTAGCCATCGCCTGACGCAAGAGTTCGGGGACGTCGCTGGTTCGGTCGGCTACGGCGGCTCCGGCCTTTTCGAGGGCGTCGACTTTGGATTGGGCGGTGCCGGTGTTGCCGGAGATGATCGCACCGGCGTGGCCCATGCGCTTGCCGGGAGGGGCGGTGCGGCCGGAGATGAAGCCTACGACGGGCTTGGACATCGTGGCGATGTACTCCGCAGCTGCTTCTTCGTCCGACCCGCCGATCTCGCCGATCATCACCACGGCTTCCGTTTTCGGATCCGCCTCGAACATCTGCATCACTTCGATAAATCGTGTGCCAGGCAATGGATCCCCGCCGATACCCACGCACGTCGTCTGCCCGAACCCGGCGCGGGTCATTTCCCAGACGATCTCGTAGGTTAAAGTGCCGGAGCGGGAGACGAGGCCGATGGGGCCCTCGGCGAAGATGTGACCGGGCATGATGCCGAGTTTGCATTCGCCGGGAGTGATGATGCCGGCGCAGTTGCCGCCCAGGAGTCGGGTGGTTTCGTTTGCCCTCAGGCGGTTCACCACGCGCACCATATCTTGCGTAGGGATGCCTTCGGTGATCAGGGTGACGAAGGGGATCCCGGCGGCTTCGCACTCTAGAACCGAATCCGCCGCGAAGGGGGGTGGAACGAAAATGATGGCGGCGTTGGGATGCGTGGCGTCGACTGCTTCTTGTACGGTGTCGAAGACAGGGCGGGCTAGAAAATCGGTGCCTCCCTTGCCTGGAGTGACTCCGCCTACGATCTGCGTGCCGTATTCGATCATCTGCTGGGCATGGAAGCTGCCCTCACGCCCGGTCATGCCGCAAACGATCGCGCGGGTGTTCTTGTCGACAAGGACTGCCATCGGATAAGAGGATACCGGGCGAGGCCGATGGTTGATGGCATCGACCATCCGCCCACCAGGCCTCAGCCCTGAACCGTCCGCACGATACCGACTGCAAAAGCGAGGACCATTGCCAACGCCACCGCGTTCCACTGCAGCGAGATCGCCACGAAACCCAGCACGCTTGCCGCGCCCACCAGCAAAATCAGCGTATCCTTCCGCTCATCCTGCGCCTTTATGTCTGTCCGTTTGGCCATTGTAGCTTGCTCTCCTAGCATTGCCAATTCATCTGGCGCTCGCCCGATCTTCCACGTTCCTATGCGAAAAAACGTGGTAGTGCCAGAGACTGGCTGGTGTCGTCATTTCTAACGAACGCGGAGCGGGTTTGAATCTGCTTGCGTGTGGTTCTTCCACCCTCGGAAGGGCTTGACCCTGGCAAATCAACTGGAATGTAGGGCGGAGGGTCGGAGGGTGGGAAGATGGAAAGGCCGGAGGGCCGGAGGGCCGGAGGAGAAGGTTTATGGCTACTCGACGAAATGGGGCTTAGCGGGCTCGGACCGGGTTGAAGCCGTGAAGCATTGCAATCTGCTCGTAGCCGAGCGCAGGGTAGAGCTTGGCACCTGTATGGCTCGCGAGAAGAACGCTGTGCTCGACTCCGTGCCTGGCGTCATCTTGCAGGAGGGTGCTGAGCAGGGCTTTGGCGATTCCTTGTCGTCGAAACTCGGGCTTGACGTACATGTTGGAGACCCAAGCCAGGTTCGGGTGCTGCTGAATGCTCCGCACCCAGCCAACCGGCTCGCCGTCGACATCCGCTGCGTAGAGTCTGAGGATGGGCGGATCATCCGTGAGCTGGGTCGCCATGACCTGTTTGCTGCCTGCGGCCTTCGCGACGCGATCGGCGTTTTCTTGGTCGGTGACCCGATAGACCGTCGCTGCGCTCGTCAGGATCGGGGCCATGGCCGCCTTCGCGACCATCATCGGCTCGGTCATCATCAGCCTAAAGCCGCGGCCTTTGTAAGCCGCCTTGGTGTTCTCGCAAACGTCGCTGCCAGTAGTGATTGCGCATAGCAAGAATCTTTGCGTGGCGGGTTGCTGGCGCAACCGCTCCACATGATCCAGCACGTCTTCGACCGGCAGGCCCGGTGAGATGAACTCGGCCCTGCGGTAATCAGGCTTTCGCCTTGGACCGTCGTGCATGACAAACAGCGGGCCTTCTCGGCTGACCAGGTAGGGATGCGTGAAGCTTTTCGTGAACGAGAAGCCGTCGCAAAACACCTGGCAAGCCGTTTCGAGGTCGATCAAGCGCTACTTCTTCTTGGCGGGAACCGTGCGCTTGGCGAGCTGCATCATGGTGGTGCCACGAAGCTTCATTTCGAGGACCGGCTCCTCGTAGCCCGTGGCATAGACTTCGTAGCCACCTTCGGTCTGTGCCTCGGCTAGGACCGCGTGATGGGTGACCGGGTCGAGGTTGAATTCGACCTTTGACTTCAGCCGCATCGGGAGCTTTTTGATGCCGGTGTCTTCCGACTTGACATCGTAGGTGTCGTTGATGAATTCGCTGAGGTCGGTGTCGTGATCGAAGCTGGCCTCCAGGCGCTGGAATTTCTTGCCGTTGAGCGTCACCATCCCCTTATAGGTGTAGGTGAAATCGAGGCGCTGGACGACGGACTTGCCCTCTTTGCCTTTGAGCTTCTGTGGCTGGTACCCGACCGTTTTGTGCCAACTGTCGCCGACCGCAACCTTCGTGCTTCGCAGCTTTGGCGCAAAGTCGAGCGCGCTATCGAACGAGCCTGAGAAGAGGGCGAGCCGGTACATCTCGTTAATGAACTGGCCGAGCACTCCCCCGAGCTCCTGCGGAGCAGGAATGCCTTTTAGGCGGAGAGCTTTGCTGGGTGCCTTCTTGGGCGGCGTTTTCTTGGCCAAGTCCTTGACGTCGATAATCTCGTTGATCGGGGAGAGGGTGAGTGCGAGGTCGAAATTGACTTTCTCGACGGTTGGCCTCGGGGGGGCGTCGACGGTTTCGCCGAGGATGATGGTCATCGTGGGGCGCTTGTAGCGGATGACGGCAATGCCGTCAGCCTTGATCTGCTCGACCACGAGGGAGAAGTCGTAGTTGATGTCGAGGTCCTCAGGCATCCACGTTCGCAGCATGCCGCCGCGGCGTTCGGCGGACAGGTTCGATCTGACCTTGTATGAAAGCGTCTCGCCCTTCGTAAAGACCCGGCCGAGTTCGACGGGCGCGTTCGCGCCTTCGCTGGCCATGGCTGCGCAAGCCGCAATGAGAGAAAACGTGATCAACAAAACACCTCGTATAGTCAAACGCCCGACGAGTCAAGTTTATAGCATGATGGTGCTGAGCACCCTTACCGCAACACCTGTTTGGCAATAACCATGCGCTGAATCTCGGATGCGCCCTCGCCGATCTCGGTCAGTTTCGCGTCCCGCCAGAGCTTCTCCACGAGGAAATCGTGGGTCATGCCGCGGCCGCCGTGAATCTGAATGGCACGGTTCGTGACTCGGTTAGAGGCCTCGCTGGCGAACAACTTGGCTATGCTGCTCTCCTTGATCACAGTCTTGCCCTCGTCGTACATCTTGCAAGCATTGAGCAGCAGCAGGTTAGCGGCCTCGACGTCGATCGCGCTATCGGCCAGCATGTTTTGGACGGACTGCATGTCCGCTAAACGACGGTTGAACTGTTCGCGGCCCTTTGAATACTCCACCATCAGTTCGAACGCCTTCTCCGCGATTCCGCACGCCATGCCGCCGATGGCCAAGCGCCCTCGATAGAGCAGGCCGATCGCCTGTTCGAATGTGCAGGGGGTGTGCCAGCCAACCGCGTTGTTCAGCGAGAACTCGGCGGTCCAGGAGGCGGATACGCCTACCGTGTGGATGCGCCGCTCGATCTTAAAGCCGGGTTGATTTGTCTCCAGCAGGAATGCGCTGAGTTCGGTATCGGAGACACGGGCGATGATGATGATCAGGTCGGCCTTTCCGCCGTTGGTTATGAACATCTTTCGACCGTTGAGGTTGAAATAGCCGTCTCGGCCCTCAATCGGTGTTGCCTTCGTTTTTACGCGTCGGGCGTCCGATCCTGCGTCGGGCTCCGTTAAGCCCCACGCCAGCTTGATTTCGCCAGCGATACAGCCGGCGAGGTATTTGTCCTTCTGCTCCTGAGTGCCGAAAAGATCGATGTGAGTTACACATAGAGCGTTTACGGCAGCTACGTTCATCGACAAAGCCGGATCGCCCTTCGCCAGTTCCTTGCAAACCTGGCAGTAGGCGGTGCATGAGAGACCGGAGCCGCCGTGCTCCTTGGGGATCGTCATGCCGAGCATGCCAAGGTTGCCAAGCCTCGTCCAAATCTCATCGGGAAGTAACGTGTTCCGCTCCCATTCTCGGGTATTGGGAAGCACTTCTGAAGCTACGAAGTCGCGGACACGGTCGAGGAAAGCCGCCTCGTCGGGATGTAATTCTAAAGCCATATTGGAACCAAGCGCCGTTGCTTGGACGGAGTTTACTCTTCGGGTAACTGAGGACGCCAAGCTCTAGTGGTCCAAGGTCAGCACGCGGCATCCATCCTCAGTCACCGCAACGGTGTGCTCCCAGTGGGCGGCGAGGGAGTTGTCTTTCATGTAGATGGTCCACGTGTCGCCGTCGCGGTGCACGACCTGCGGCCGTCCGGCAGACACCATCGGCTCGACGGCGAAGGTCATTCCGGGTCGCAGCTCGACGCCCGTGCCGGGTTTGCCGAAGTTGTAGACATCGAGCCCCTCCTCGTGAACCGCGCTGCCGACGCCATGGCCCGCCAGCTCGCGCACGACCGAAAAGCCGTTCCGCTCGACGATCTTTTGGATGGTGTTGCCGAGGTCGCCCAATCTTAGGCCGGGCTTGATGACTTCGATGCCCCTCTGAAGCGCGGCTCTCGTGACCTCAACCAGGCGTTGAGCTTTTGGTGATCCGGTTCCGACGATGACGGTGACCGTCGTGTCAGCCATCCATCCGTCGATTTCCGCAACGAGGTCCAGCGAAACCACGTCGCCGTTTTTCAGAACTCGTGGACCGGGGACACCGTGGATAACTTGCTCGTTGACGGAGATGCAGGTGGCGTGCTCGTAGCGTACTTTGCTGAATGGCGGATGGTAGCCGAGTAGCGCGGGTTTGGCTCCTTCGGCGCGCAACGTCTCACGAGCGACCTCTTCCAGGTCCATCGTCGTGGTTTGTCCCGCGACGATGGCAGCTTGCATGGCTTTTAAGGCCTTTGCCGCCGCCCGCCCAGCTTCAGCCATCGACTCGATCTCGGTGGAGGTCTTCAATCTCACAAGAGGATGTTGACATGGGGGAGGGGCGGAGGGGTCGAGGGTCGAGGGTCGAGGGGCGGAGGGGTCGAGGGTGCAGCCCTTTAGAGGCTTCCTCTGTTTCCTCTGGCCTCCTTCCCGTTCTCCGTTCCTCCCCTGTGATATCCGGCCACAATACACCCGTTAAAGTCCATGTGCAAGTCGAGGCGGTTTTGAGGGAACAGGGGAGCCCGCTTGCTAATGCGGGCAATCGCGCCGAATCGCTGAGCTGGACCGTCCGTTTATCCGATAGTGCTCCGCATAAGAAGTGGGTCGTTTTAGCTGCGGCGGTAATAGCAGGCGTGTCTGGCGCGGTATTGCTTGGACAGGTTCTGCTTGGCTTCCTCGGCTTTGGGATCATCCTTGCTTCGACCGCCGAGTATTGGCTGGGCGTCCGATACAAAGTTAACGAAACCGAGGCTGAAAGGCGTTGCGGATTTAGTGTAAGTGCGATAGATTGGGTGGACGTGAAGCGCGTTGTGGTAGAAGGAGCGGACATACTGCTTTCGCCCCTCGACGAGGCGACGCGAATGGATGCGTTTCGAGGCATCGTCCTGAAGACGACGCCGGAGAACAGGGAGCAGGTGATCGAAGCCGTGAAGGCTCGGGTAGGAGACGATGTTCGACTTCTGGGATAAGGATCTGACCGAAGAGGAGACGGAGGCGTTGCTTGAAAAGGCAGCGCATGAAATCCGTATCCGAAAGCTCAACGCCCCCGCCGTGCTCGCGCTCGAACTCAACAAGCCCCTTTCGAACCTGGGCGCCCAAGCCGCCCTTGTGTTCGCGCCCTTTCTCGTGCCGATGCTTGGATTCAATTTTGTGAACGATTACAGCCGCTTGCTCTCGAAGCGAGACAATATCGAGCGGCTGCTCCAAAAACTGGAGGATCCCGGGCTGGTGCCGGAAACGCCTCAGGAGGACTCATGTTCGACATAAACCTGGCGCCGATGTTGGCCCAGTATTACGTAGGAGACCAATACCGAGACACCGGGTGGTTCGGCGTGCTGTTCACGCTGATGATCGCCTTATTCGTCCTGTTTAACATCGCGCGCGCCGGCAAGGGCAAGGATTTGTACATTCGTCGAATCCCTGGCCTTAATGCCATCGATGAAGCGGTGGGGCGTGCGACCGAGATGGGTCGGCCCGTGCTGATGGTTCCGGGTCTGAGCGACAGCGTTAACGCTATTGTCGTCCAGGCGTTGAACATCTTCAGCTACGTCAGCCGCATCGCAGCGCGATTCTCGAACCCGATTCTGCTGTGCTGCTACAACGCGGCCATCTACACAGTCGCCCAGGAAATGATCCGCGACGTGTATCAGCAGGAAGGGTTGGGAGACAGGTTCGATCCAGACTCGGTTCGGTTTATTTCGGACAGACAGTTCGCCTTTGCGGCGGGCGTTTCCGGCTTGATCCTGCGCGAGCAGACTGCCGCAACGTTCTTCCTGGGCGACTTCTACGCCGAGTCCTTGATCTTCGCTGAGACGGCCAACTCGATCGGCGCCATTCAAGTGGCTTCGTCGACGCAGCCCACTCAAACTCCGTTCTTCATCGCTGCCTGCGACTACGTCCTCATCGGGGACGAGTTCTATGCCGCTTCCGCGTACCTCACCCGAGCCCCAGTGCTCGTCGGTTCGCTGGTCGGTCAGGACTGGGCAAAGCTGCTGATGATGAGCACCATCGCGGTGGGATCTATTCTCGGCAGCTTCCTCATGGGGCCGTTCAGCCAGAAAATGATCTCGGAAGAGAAGGTTGCCGGCGAATACAAGCCAACAAAAGGTTTTGACGAACAGCCGGGACCAAGGCCGGTGAAGATGGAAGACACGATCATCCACCAACTCCTCACGCCCGCCCCCAAGGGTGACGTAAAGGTCAAGCGCGAGCCCGATCCGGACGCTCCTGCTCCTACAGATGCAGCCGCGCCCGCCGGAGGTGGTGAGTGAACCTGGATCTTCTCGCACAGGCAGCGACTCCGCCTAGCTTCTGGAACGCTCCGCACGGCTCTACCGAGCTGTGGACCAAGATCATCATCGCGTTCGTCGTAGGCATCGCCTTCATCTTCGCGCTCATGGCCGCGCCGCACAAGATGCGGAGGCCGGTTGTAGCCTTCTTCACGTTCATCTCCGGCTTGTATTACGTTCTGTACTACGTCTGGCCGGTGCCGGTCGCCAAGGAGCCAGGCACCCTTCCGCTGAACGCGGCGGAGAATGTGGGGTTTTGGCTAACGGATGCGCTTCCGGTTGTGGCGAAGTTCTCGAACGTCCTTTCCGGCTTTCTGCTCGGCCTCGGCATCTTCTCGCTACTCCGAGTTCACGGCCGCAGGCTGTTCAAGATGCAGAAGGACTGGTTCTTCAGCCTTGTCTTGATCCTAAGCATTCTCCTGATGGTCGTCGTCGGCTACTGGGACTGGTACACGAGGCTCGACCCTAAAACGTCCTCCAAGCTTCAAGACCCAGCGAACTGGACGTCGATCAATGTTGCACGAGATTTCGTCTTCGACGGAATGCTCCAACAAATGGACGCAGCGATGTTCTCGCTCATCGCGTTCTACATCCTCTCGGCGGCCTATCGGGCCTTCCGCGTACGCTCCATAGAAGCGACCATCCTGCTGGCTACGGCCCTCATCGTTATTCTCAGCTTGATGGGTGCAGTGGAATACCTGTGGGGATCGGGAGTCGCCAGCATGTTCGGATTCCACGACACCGTGCTGGCCGATGGCACGAAGCAAACTGCGGCTGAAGCAATGACTGCGGCAAATAGCTTCGGTGGAAATTTCACCCTGACCTCGATCCGTGGCTGGATTCAGAGCACCGTGCAGACTCCTAGCATTCGAGCAATCGACTGGGGCATCGGCATCGGCGCGCTGGCAATGGGCCTTAGGCTCTGGCTCAGCTTGGAGCGAACTTCAGGAGGTAACTCGTAATGGCTAAAGTCGAACGATCGCTCGGCGAAAAGCTGCAATCGCTGCCAAAGCCGGTTCTGTACACGATTCTCATACTCGTCACCTCGATCCCGCAGTTCTTCCCGGTTCCATTGCCAAACAAGGAATCGAAGTCCTCGGAAGACGTGTTCAATCTCTTGACCACGATCCCCGAAGATCAGCCCGTGCTGATCGGCTCGGACTGGACGAACTCGACTCGAGGCGAAAGCGGCGGACTGTTCAAGTCGATGATCCGCATCTTGATGCGGCGCAACATCAAGTTCGCCATATACACAACGGCCGATCCGCAGGCTCCTCAGGTCGCGAAGGACGTCATTCGGCTGCTAAATGAAGAGCGCAAGGCGAATAACCAGAAGCCTTACGAAGTGTGGACGGACTGGGTGAGCGTGGGCTACTTCGCGAACCCGGAAGGCACGGCTAACTCGATTAATAACAACGTTCGGGCTGCCTTCGCCGACAAGAAATCGCCTGACGCGGCCGGCGCAATGAAGCCGGTCATGGATTCGCCGGTGCTCGCAAACGTGAAGCAGGTGAGCGACTTCTCAGCCCTCGTGCTGGTAACGGCTTCGAACACCAGCAACGTCACCATCGAGCGCGTCACGAAGACAAAGCTCGCCATGATGGTCACGGGCGTTATGGGTCCGGAAACGCAGGTCTATTACGAATCGGGTCAGCTCAAGGGCTTGGCGATCGGGTTGAAGGGATGCTACGACCTGGAGACCATGATGGCCAAGAAATGGCCGGGCAAAGAATACGTGAATATGGACAACGGGGCGAAATATTATCCAACGCTCCACCTGGCGCTTCTGCTACTGATCTTGGCGGTCGTTGCTGGAAACGTAGGGATGTTCATGACGAGAAAGAGGACGGTGCAGCGTGGATCCTGAACTGTTGCTAAAGATTAAGATGGGCGTTGGAGTGCTGGCCACGGTTGGCCTGTACTCCGTGCTCTACCGAGAGAACAAGTTCTATCGGTTCTGGGAGCACATGTTCCTCGGGCTGGCAGCTGGCTGGGCCATCGTTGCTCTCTGGACCGAGTCGCTGCACGACGACTGGTACGTCAAGATCGTCGGCAACGCGCCCGAAGCAGGAAGCACCGCTCCGACGACTCCTGGCTACTGGGCGTACGTGTTGCTGCTGCCAATCGGCATCATGGGATACTTCGTCTTCAGCCGGAAGCACAACTGGCTAAGCCGCATTCCCATCGGCATCATCCTCGGCCTCTGGTCGGGGCAGCAGGTGCAGGTGTGGTTCAACCGGTATGGACCGCAGATGGCGGACAGCATCAAGCCGATTCTGCCCACCACGAGCAGCTTCTTCCGGCCGGGAACGGTGGGCATGAGCCCGACGGATGCAGCAGCGGCCAACTCTCAGGTGTACGTGAGTGACGCAATCACCAACATCATCTTCCTGATCACGCTACTCAGCGCGGTCAGCTACTTCCTGTTCAGCGTGGAAATGAAGAACAAGTTCCTCAAGAACATGACGGTCCTCGGCCGCATGCTCCTGATGGTCGGCTTCGGAGCCATCTTCGGATCGACGGTTATGATGCGCTTCACGCTTCTCATCGACCGCATGTACTTCATCTTCATCGAGTTCCTCAAGAACGGCCTGTTCGGAGGAACCTAAAAAGTAGTGCCCCCATCCCTGGGGGCATCTCCTCCGAAAAACCGGATGAGATGCCTTGACGGATGAAGGCCCTACGGTGAGCGTATAACTAATCACATGAAAGCCCTCCTCGGTTTCGCTCTCCTCGCCGCGACAGTCCTGTCGTTTGCCCAAGACATCGCTCCCAAAGCCGAGTTGAAACTCGACAAGACCACGGCAGTTGCCGGCTCGACCGTCAAAGGGAAGATCATCCTGACGTTTGCGGATGGGCTTCACGGCTATCAGAACCCGCCGAGCGACGACTACCAGATTCCGACCAAGATCGAAGCTGCCAAGGGCACGACGCTGCTCAAGACGATTTATCCGAAAGGCGAGCCGTTCCTGATGTCGGGCGAAGAGAAGCCGGCGATGGTTTATCAGGGCCGCGTCGAGATTCCAGTCGAAATCAAGGTGCCGGCGAAGGCGGGCAAGCAGACAATAAAGCTGGCAGTGAACTACCAGCAGTGCAATGACAACTCCTGCTTTCCTCCGGGCAAGATCGAGCTGAGTTCGAAGCTCACAGTGACCGCGGCTCCAAAGAAGAAGTGATTACCCCGGTTCGGCTGCCAGGCGTCACGATCGGCGAGGACCGCCTCACGATCATCGCTGGTCCCTGCCTCGCCGAGTCGCTCGAGCTCTGCCAGGAAGTGGCTGGCGTGATGCAGGGACTGTGCCGAGAGTTTGGCTTCAACTACATCTTCAAAGCCTCCTATGATAAGGCTAATCGCACTTCCCTGAATAGTGTGCG